>JAIETO010000255.1 GCA_019745005.1 Burkholderiaceae bacterium | reverse complement strand
AAGATACTTAGACGCACCACGGAATTGACTGTGGATATCGTAGTTGGCAAGCGGCCAGCATTAAAGCGCGAAGAGTAAGCGCAATCAGTATGCACATTAAAGACCTGAATCGTTACCTTTTCGAGCTTTCGGAAAATAACCAACGCGCTTGGTTCGTGATGAACAAGCCGCGTTACGACATTTTGCGTGCTGAGTTTTTGCAATTTGTGACGCAAGTCATTGCCACTGTGAGCAAGTTCGATCCTGCAATTGCTGGCTGCGATCCGAAAAAAGCCATCTTCCGCATTAATCGGGACGTACGATTCGCGCACGATAAATCGCCGTATAAAACCAATTTCTCTGCCGCGATTGTTGCCAGTGGAAGAAAGCGCCCTAGCGAAGGTGGTGGCCCCGCCTATTACTTTCAGTTAGATGCCAAAGGAAATCTGTTCTTAGCTTTGGGTGAATATATTCCACCCGCTGACCGCGTCAACGCGATTCGCCGCCATATGGTCGAAGACAGTGCCGCTTTCATCAAAGTGTTCAAGAATAAAGCACTCAGAACAACTTTTGGCAGCGAATTTCAAGTTGAAGCAAAGCTCGCACGGGCGCCGAAAGGCTTTGACCCTGAACATCCTTTGATTGAGCAAATCAAATTGAAGAGTTTCATGATTTGGACGGAATATCCAATTGCTGGTTTAGATTCCGACCAAGTTTGTGCGCTTTTGTGTCAAGGCTTTAAGGATGGTTTTCCACTTGTCGCTTGGCTTCGGAGCGTGGCCTCAAGCGAAAAAACTAATTAACTCTCTGTTTGTTCTGGCGCTTGCGTCGCTCTAACAAAAATCGGTGCGACGAGCAGCCCCAGTTCATACAGCAGACACATGGGCACAGCCAGCGAGATCTGGCTGACCAAATCAGGCGGCGTGACAATCGCCGCAATCACAAATGCCCCAACGATGACATAGGAACGGATCGCGCGTAATTTTTCGATTGGCACAATTCCCATGCGCACCAATACGACAACAATGATGGGAACCTCGAAGGTGACGCCAAACGCCAAACACATCGACATGATGAAATCGAGATAATTTTCGATGTCAGGCGAGACAGTAATCGATGTTGGCGCAAACTCACCGATAAATTTGAACACGCGACCGAACACGAAAAAATAGCAGAACGCCACGCCTGAGAGAAATAGCACCGAAGATGAAATCACCAAGGGCGCGACGAGCCGCTTCTCATGCGCATACAAACCAGGTGCAACAAACGCCCATGCTTGATACAGCACCCAAGGCAAAGCCAGCATAAATGCCAGTAATAAGGTGACTTTCATGGGTACTAGGAATGGCGAGATCACCCCAGTTGCGATCATTTTCGCCCCTACAGGGAGCGCAGCAACCATGGGCTGGGCCAAAAAATCATAAATTTTTGACGGTCCCGGCCATGTAAATAGAGCGATGCACACTACCGCAATGCCTATGCATGCCTTTACCAAGCGGTCGCGTAGTTCGACCAAATGGGACATAAAACTATCAAGGGGTTCCTGCGAATTGGTATCAGTCATGCAGAATCCAAAAAGATATAGACAAAGAGGCGTATTTAGAAAAAGCTGGACTTCGCTTTACTTACAACGCGATAGCGCGCCATGCGTGCCGCGCCGGACACGACGCGTTGCGTGCGCCCTTGCTGGTTTTTGTACCACGCTGGTAAAGCCGATTGGCGCAGTAATTTTTTTCGCCGAAAGTCTTTCACCTTGGTTGAGTAATGCGCGGTCATTTCTGCGGCGTTTGGGATTGCTTCGTTGCCGCCCCATACTTCATTGAGATGCTGCTGTGCTTCCGAGAATTCTTGCTTAATCGATTGCTCTACACCCTGCGCTGCAGCCTGCACTTCAGTCTGCATTTTGCGCAGCTCTTCAAGCTCCATCTCACGACCGACTTCCGATTTCACATCATTAATATAGCGTTGCGCTCGCCCCAGCAACGAGCCTGCCATACGGGCTACTTTGGGTAAATCTTTGGGGCCGATAACCAACAGCGCCACGACGCCGATCAGCGCCATTTTGCTGAGACCGAGATCTAACATAAGTCTTTAATGAGCAAATTATTGCTTCATCTTTTCCTTAGCATCGACATCAACCGTGCCCTTGTCGGCCACTTGCTGCGGCGCTGCCATTGGTGCGGATGCAGACGAATTAGGCTTATCTTCTTCGCCTTTAATGCCGTCTTTGAAACCTTTTACTGCTTTGCCTAAATCGCTACCGACATTGCCAAGTTTCTTTGTGCCAAACACCAACACAACGACGACCAAGACCAAAATCCAATGCCAAATACTTAATGAACCCATACGAAACTCCTCTTGAGAGACGTGCTCTCATTATTGAATACAAATGCTGATGCTTGCGCCCTTTGCTACTCAAATCGGCTCAAAGCGATCCATTCCAAGGGCGTGCACCGCCAATTACATGCAGGTGCAGATGATACACCTCTTGCCCGCCATCTGGTCCGGTGTTAATCAATGTCTTGTAACCACCTGTAAATTCGCCTGCGCTATCCGTTTTTATTGCGCAACCCTGTTCTTGTGCGAGCTGGGGCACCAAACTAAGCATTTTTCCTAATAGCTCGGCGTCTGCTGATTCAGCATGGGAGAGAGTCGCGATATGTTTCTTGGGAATAATCAAAAAATGTACAGGTGCTGCAGGGCGGATGTCATTAAATGCCATTACCTGCTCGTCTTCATACACTA
>JAIETO010000290.1 GCA_019745005.1 Burkholderiaceae bacterium | reverse complement strand
TTGAATATTCCCTTAGGCAATCTGCGCAAAGATTGCCATTTCTTACTCTGCAGCGAGAAGGCAAAAATCATCAAACACGTGATGATCAAAGGGGGAACGATTTTGAGTCCGGCGACGAAATTTCGCGTCAAAGATGGTGTTGCCGACGTGTTTATTTCAGCCGCAAACCCGAAGAAATTGGTCGATATTTTGGAAGGGGGAAGCAAGTATAGTTTTAACAAACATTTGATCGACGAGCATCGATTTTAGTCTGCAAAACCTTGGCGCAAACCCTTACCTGACGGCGACAAAGGCTGCACTAGCTTGGTGAAGCGCAGCCTTATTTGAAACGCCCGGTCATAGCCCACAAGATTTAGATTGCTTCATCTAATCAAGCATCCATGTGGAAATCTTGCGACGCCTGTGCGATGCGCAAGTTTTAAATTCGCTTGGGTGACTCTAATCCTTCTCAAATAGATTACCCAAACCACCCAAAACAGAACCCTGCTCACCACCGTGGCTACCGCCTACTTTTGACGCTCCCACGATGCGATTGGCAAGCCGCGCCAAGGGTAACGACTGCAACCAAACCTTGCCCGGCCCACGTACGGTTGCAAAAAATAAACCTTCGCCACCAAACAAAGCAGTCTTGATATTGCCCACATATTGAATATCAAAATCAACATCACTGGTGAAGGCCACGACGCAGCCCGTATCAACCCGCAGAGTTTCGCCAGCTTGTAAGGTTTTTTCGATAATCGCACCACCCGCATGCACAAAGGCCAACCCATCGCCTTCGAGCTTTTGCAGGATAAACCCTTCACCACCAAAAAAGCCTGCGCCTAATCTCTTTTGAAAAGAAATACCGAGCGAAACACCTTTTGCCGCGCATAAAAACGCATCCTTTTGGCACAACAACTTACCGCCCATGCGGCCAAGATGCATAGGAATAATCTTGCCCGGAAAGGCGGCACCAAACGCGACTTTACGTTTCATTCTTCCAGTATTGGAGAACGCGGTCGTGAACAAAGATTCACCGGTTAACAAACGCTTGCCTGCACCCATTAACTTACCCATGACGCCCGTCTGCGAGGCTGAGCCATCGCCAAACAAGGTTTCCATTTGTATGTCATTTTCCATGTAAAACATGGCACCTGCCTCGCCTACAACGGCTTCGCCCGGGTCGAGCTCGACCTCAACGAACTGCATGTCATCGCCAAAAATTTGATAATCAATTACATCCATCGCCATGATTTATTCCCCGAAAGAGTGTCGTTAGTGATTCCCGCCTTCTAAGCTCAGCTTGGATTGAGTCGAGTGAAGGTGGACGCATTTTAACGACGAACAAAATCGCGGTGGGAAATTTTGAGACGGTAATCGTATTTTGAATTTACCGTTTGAGATTTGCGAACATATCGTGCGCAATTGCGGCGAGTATGTCTTTTAAGGACGCTCTGATTAAGTGTAGCGAGCGGTCAAAGTTTGAATCGAGAAGCGCACCTGGTCGACTGGTCAACGAGTACGGTGGCCGCTGTGGTCAATTTAGCAGGTACAAAATTTGGCCGCGCAGTAACTTAATCAGAGCTTCCTTAATTTATTTTCTTAGCGGTAATTGCATTACCTGCCCGGCTCACTGCTTTGCGACCTAAGTGGGCAGAAATAAACTGTCCGGCGTCTACCACCGCATCTAAGTCAATGCCCGTTTCGATGCCCAAACCTTGCAGCATAAACAGCACATCCTCAGTGGCGACATTCCCCGTTGCACCCTTGGCATACGGGCAACCACCTAAGCCAGCCACGGATGAGTGAAAAATCGCTATGCCGACTTCAAGACTGGCGTAAATATTCGCCAGTGCTTGACCATAGGTGTCATGAAAATGGCCCGAAAGATGCGCAAGGGGAAAATCCTGTGCGACGAGTTGCATCACATTTTGTACTTGCCGCGCCGTGCCTACGCCTATGGTGTCTGCAATATCGATCTCATCACAACCAAGATCGCGTAACTGCCGCACCACGGCTGCGACGTCTTGGGCGGGCACTTGACCTTGATACGGGCAACCAAAGGAACAACTGATGCTGCCGCGCAGGCGTATCTTGTGCTGTTTTGCCGCGCTGGCGACATCACGGAAACGTGCTATCGATTCCGCGATGCTGCAATTGATATTTTTTTGTGTGAAGGCCTCAGAGGCGGCGCTAAAAATAACCACTTCATCGGCACCAGCAGCCAACGCCGCCTCGAAGCCCTTGATATTCGGCGTCAGTGCAGAATAAATCACGCCTGACTTGCGCTGTATTCCTGCCATCACCTCAACCGAACTGGCCATTTGAGGCACCCATTTAGGGGACACAAATGAGGCAGCTTCGATGTTGGAGAAACCAGCTTTCGTCAGGCGATCAACCAGTTGAATTTTGACTTCGGGCAAGATAATTTCTTTCTCGTTTTGTAAGCCATCGCGCGGACCGACTTCGACAATTTTGACGCGCTTGGGTAAGCCCGTATGCACAACATTGCTGGTGATTGCGTTCATCTCAATACCCTTTCGTTTTATCGACCAACCCGACTATTTTTTGCGGATCCGCGCCGTTTTCTATCGCCCGAATTTTGCCTGCAATTTGCTGCGCACTTTCCTCTCGCATTGTCAGCGCAGAGATATGCGGCGTAATATGAATTTTTTCTTCGCCCCAAAACGGATGTGAACTGGGTAATGGTTCTTCCCGAAAGACATCCAATGTGGCACCAGCGATATGACCAGTACGTACTAATGCCAACAGGTCTTCCTCAACAATGTGCGCACCAC
>JAIETO010000275.1 GCA_019745005.1 Burkholderiaceae bacterium | reverse complement strand
AGAGCACACATTCGATGTCTTAATTACTTTACCCTTAGGTTTTCCGGAGACTCGGCATGACTAAAATGGTTCGCACCTTAATTGTTGATGACGAAGCCCTTGCTCGACGATTAAGCAAAGAATACCTGCGGCAACATCAAGATATTGAGATTATCGGCGAGTGCGATAATGGTTTTGATGCCGTGCAAGCCATCAGTGATTTACAGCCAGATATTATCTTGCTGGATATTCAAATGCCAAAACTTTCAGGACTCGAAGTCTTAGAGTTGACGAAACGTAGCCATGGCGTCATTTTTACGACAGCCTTTGATCAATTTGCACTGAAAGCGTTTGACTTACATGCGGTTGATTACTTATTGAAACCATTTTCTCAAGCGCGATTTAACGAAGCAATTTTCAAAGCCCGCACAACCCTAGGAAAAAATCTCGCCAACGTCGACAATCTACTCGCTCAAGTCAACGAAAAACTAAGTCGTATTCTAGTGCGTGATCGTGGCCAAATTTTTGTCATTCCAACCGAAAAGATAGATTACATTGAAGCACAGGACGACTATATCCAAATTTACACGGAAGGCCGCTCCATCATGAAAACACAGAGCCTGTCGAACATTGAAAGCCAACTTGATGCGTCCCATTTCGTGCGTATCCATCGCTCGTATTTGCTCCGGGTTGGCGCTTTAAAATGTTTAGAACGTATCAATAAAGATAGTCAAATGGCAGTCTTACATAGCGGTGCCCAGTTGCCGATTAGCCGGTCCGGCTCTGAACGATTGAAAGCTTTTCTATAAAGCCAACCGGCAAAAAAATGGCGCAAGTTCACGCAAAAACCAAGTCGTGAAGCACCTCTTAGTTCAACAATAAACCCCAAATTCATCGCGGCACTTTAAATTGACCACTTTGCACTAAACTAGCACCCATTCGCTACGCGAATTTTCAATGTTATTTTTTCCTTACACACTTTCACGCATTAAGTTCGTGTCTATGTGCCATAACACTTTATCTATCTCGATTAGGAAAACACCATGAACTCATTTATGTACACTGCCTCTATCCCCGTCTTTAAACAAATGCTTGCCAGCAGCAAAGCGATTTTGATGAAAGCGGAAGCCCATGCGGCCGCAAAGAATATTGATGCTCAGGTCTTTCTGCAAGGGCGATTAGCGCCTGATATGTTTTCCTTGATGCGCCAAGTTCAAGTTGCAGGCGATTTTGCAAAAGGCACGGCTGCTCGATTAGCTGGCGTGGCCATCCCTGAATATCAGGATACAGAAGTGAGTTTCGCCGACTTGTACGCAAGAATCGACAAAACCGTCGCTTTTATGGATAGCCTAACACCTGCGCAATTTGATGGCAGCGAGACACGCGACATCGTGCTGCGCCCCGGCACACCAAAAGAAATGAAATTTGTTGGGCAGCCGTATTTATTACATTACGCGATTCCACAGTTTTTCTTTCACATCACCAGCGCTTACGGCATTTTGCGTCACTTGGGAGTAGAGATTGGTAAGAAAGATTATATGGGGTAGGTTAACTAATTGAGACCTTTGCATGACAGCCCTAATCTGAACCGTTTCAGCAAAGGTTAAATTTTTAAAAAATAAAATGGTGTTTTTTTAGTCATTTCGTCTTCAGCAGTCATTTTTTTACTGCTTCCCCATAAAAGTGAGAGCTATTTTCCCTCACTGCCGTTTTTTAGGCGCAACTCTCCCGATCGTTCAGTAAATCGCGTTGAATCGCCACCCCGCGTTTGAGGTTGTAGGCGATGCACATCAGTCCAAATCGGGTGTAATGACGTGCTAGGCCAAGGTATCTTGCTTGTCCCATTCCGTAGTGCAATTTGAGTACGCCGAACACGCGCTCAACAATACTGCGTATCCCAGAGTGTTGCCGGTTGCGTTTCTTTTGCTGATCGGTCAGTGGCGTATTACGGTAGGCGCGTTCTAAAATGCAGTTCTTCGTTCCGGTTTCTGCCAATAAGGCATCGTGCTTGGCGCTCTTGTAGGCACTGTCTGCATACACTGCCGATTCTGTCCCTGACAGTAACGGTGCCAAACATTGGGAGTCATGGACGTTGCAGGCGGTGAATGCGCTAGCTTTGATAAATCCATCCTCTTCCACCGCGATATGCGCTTTATAACCGTAGGTCGTTTTTTGTTTGCCATCTGAGCTAGCCTTGACGTTATAGGCCGCTTCGCTATCTTGTGTGTTCTTGCCATCCACGCCCTTGTTCGGCCGGTTCTGCTTGGCTTGGATAACGCTGGCGTCAACAATGCTGATTTCGCCTGCCTTGATGTAAAGCTGCCGGCTGCTGAGTTGATCGTTAATCTCTTTGAGTAGCGCTTCCCATAGAACGCCGATGAGCTTTTGACGGAAGCGCCAGAGCGTACTGTGATCGGGTACGTTCTCGCTAATATCCAGGCCGACAAACCGACGAAACAATAAATCCCGCGCCAGTTGCTTTTCTAGCTGCGGATCAGAGAGTGCGTACCACGACTGTAGCAGCAGGGCTTTGAACATCATCAACGGCGGCCAGGCTTTCTCGCCTCTGGCTTTGCTGTGGATACCATTCAATTGCGCATCCAGCGGCAACCAGTTGATCAGCGCATGCACATCATCTAGTTCAGTGAGCGCTTTGTGCTCCACGATTAAGCCATCACCAAGACTGCGTTGTTTGATATTTTTCCACGCCATGATCGTCACTCTTTAAATTTGTCCTGTGGTTATTGTCTCATTTGGCATAAACACTCTGCTTGGCTTTTTATCGTGCAAAGGTCTCAAAAAATTATAATTGACGGGTTAGAGCGTCGTCTCCACGCGCAAATATTTTTCAACTTGTGCAAAATTTTGCCTTGTGAATCAATAGTGTCCGGTTTAATTTAGGGTTGTAGTCATAAGAGCTAATGTTGGCGCGGTTTTTGACGATTTAAAGGGTGTCCA
>JAIETO010000129.1 GCA_019745005.1 Burkholderiaceae bacterium | reverse complement strand
GCGCCGCCCCGTGAATTCATCTTCGATGTTATCGCGATAAAAACTCCACGCCACACCCGAAGTGGAAAAGCGCCGCCACAATTCTTGCCCCACGCCTGAATAATCGATGGCACTGCCATCTTCAAATTCAACGCGCAGCAAACGCTCACGAGCGTCATACCCAATTGCACGCAGTTTGCCTGCGTTGATGCGTTTCATTTCCATCAAATCCCTCTCTGTGACCAGTTCATTCAGCGAGTAAGAGTGTATCGAAGAAAACAATAAAACTGATTACAGCTTGTCGTTTCTAACTCCCAGTGCATTCGATTTAGTACGTCAGTCGATCAACGCCGAGTACAAGCCAAAAAGTGAAAATTAGCGCAAAAAATATACTAGACGTTTCGGCTCTATAAATCAGAATTCACCGAAAAAATCGTTCGGCCTAAATAGTGATTTCTTCCGTTACTCGTCGACGTTGCACGCTGGAAGTCACTTTCTTCTTTGCTTTAACTGGCGTCGATTCATTCATATCAATTTGATTCAATAACCGCACTAAAGCGCGCCCCATCGCATGCGCTAGATTCACTGGCACGGCATTACCAATCTGTTTGTACTGAGCCGAAATTGGTCCAGAAAACTGCCAATCATCTGGAAATGTTTGTATGCGAGCGTACTCTCTCACAGTAAGTGGACGGGTTTCTTCGGGATGACAACGTTCTGTCTGCTTTTGCGCGGGTGCGCAAGTGAGAGTAAGACTTGGCTCATCCCAGGACAAGCGGCGAGCCATCCCTGTTTTTCCGCCACCAAGGAAATAGCTCTTCATCATGTACTCGCGTTGGACTGTCTCGGGCAAATCACGCCAGTACCCACCCGCGGGAACCATCTTTAGAATTTCTGCTTTGCGCTTTGGATAGGTTTGTCCTTCCGACTTAGGAACATCGCACGGAAAAAGCTCGCCTTTTTTCAGCGCATCGCGCATCGTCAGGATGCGTTTATAAGACGAGGGCCAAGCAAATTTAACCTTATCGGCTAGATCATTGCGAATACCGACTAAAAAGAGCCGCTCTCTTTTTTGCGGCACTTGATAAAACATCGCTTTAAGCACGCGCGGCTCTACCAAGGTATAGCCTAGGTCGCGAATAATATTGCTAATTGTTTTTAGCGTTGCGCCATTATCGTGATTGAGCAGGCCGCGCACATTTTCGCCAAGAAGAATCTTTGGATTTGTCTCTCTCACTGCGCGGGCAAACTCATAAAACAAGGTGCCTCGCGTATCCTCAAAGCCCAACTGTTTGCCAGCATAAGAGAAAGACTGGCAAGGGAAACCGCCAGAAAGTATGTCAATTTGATCGCGAAATTGAGTGAAACTAATGTTAGAAATATCGCCTTCAATGACATTCCAATCCGGGCGATTCTTGCGCAGCGTATTGCACGCGTGCTTATCCAATTCATTAAGCAAAACAGAGTCAAAACCTGCGCGCTCCATCCCAATAGCCAAGCCGCCTGCGCCCGCAAACAATTCCACTAGCTTATATTTGCGATGCGGTTTTGTTTCTAGCTCAGCGTCCCAAGCATTTTTGAACATGTGCTGCGTATTCTCGAAAAATTCCAACTGCGATTTGTGATACACGCGGTAATTGTTCGATTCAATGCGCTGCGCCACCATCGTGCCGTTATCGTCCCAACGACGTAAAGTTTCTTTGGTAACACCTAAAATGTCCGCCGCTTGGGCAATTGAAAAATACTCTGCACGATCTTCCATGATTGGCTCTCCGCATAAACCTTATACATGGTTACTACTGTATTTTCAATCAGTTAAACTGTCAATGTTTTTTATTGATTGTTTTGTTTCTTACCGTTGGGATATGACAAGAGAAATTTTCGAAGCCGAGCGAATAATCTTGAAACGAAAGATGCTCGTTTTTTACTTACGCGATTTTTGACAATTTGATGATCTCTTCGTGACGTGCAAGTTCATCAATGATTTTATTGAGTTCTTGGCTATAGTCTGCCTCAACCGCCACCTCACCAATAGCAGCAACAAGTTCACCATAAAAACCGTCGTCGCCAGTTAGACGATGCCAGAAGTCGTGCGCAGCAAAAACGGGGTAATGATATTGCGAGCTAATGCGTTTGTAGTGCGCACTCAATTGATACGCCTCGCCATAAATCAAACCAACGACCATATCGTTAAAGCCGATGCGTAAATTGTTCACTTTGGCAAGATTGATTACGCCCTTAAAGTGGCCAGCAATTGTTTCAACATCATCTTTATTGATGGTGTTTGGTCCGGCTTTTAATTGACAATATTTTTTAACCCCGTCCGTTTGGTCGATGAACTCGATGTCAATTCCACTTGTGGTACTCGCGAAACCCTCTAGAACTTCAGACGCAAATTTTTGAATATTCGAACCAAAAGAAGTCGTGATCGAATTGCCCAATACACGTGGATAAATAAGCGCTTTGGCGATACTTTGTGGGGATGAACTGCCTGTTAAAAAATTCGCTAAATACACTGTCAAGAACGGATTAATATTAAATTCCCTTGGATCAACTAACTTTTGTGAGTTTCCGGCATGGTTGATGACGATCGTTTCACGAAACCAGTTCTTTGCCTTTTCTAAAATCACATTTTTATTTGCGATCATCAAGCTTCTTTCAAATTCTCATGCATTAAATTTTTAACGCGAATACATTTCTCAGCGATACGCCGCCTCACCTACATACCCAAAGACCGCAATAACTCATCGCTCTCATCGCCCCCTGCTGGCGCGGTTGCGGCGGCGGGTGTGCCTTTGGCTTGATCGGCTTGTTCGCTATCGAGCAGGGCGTCGGCGTCTACCACTTCGCTGGAATCGAAATCGTGCAGCTTGATAAATTCTGTGCGGTCGATGGCGAGTTCTAGGTAAAAGATATTGTTGCTGTCAGTGAAGAAGGAAACGCGGCGGATTTCTGGGCGGTCTAGCGGGGTGTCCACGCTAAGCATAACTTGCTTGTTGAGTACCAACATTTTTGGTTGATTCTGGGTGATATTGGTTTGCAGTTCACGCCGTACTTTGCCAGTGAAATCACC
>JAIETO010000194.1 GCA_019745005.1 Burkholderiaceae bacterium | reverse complement strand
CGCGTCAAAATTGGTCATAGCGAATTTGGTAAAGCGAATGGTTTGTTTGAAGATAGTTGGAAGCCATTGTGGGTCATCGATTTTCCAATGTTCGAGCATGATGAAGAGAACGACCGTTGGACAGCAACGCATCATCCTTTCACGGCGCCAAAAGATGGACACGAAGACTTCATGGAAACAGATCCAGGAAAGTGCATCGCAAAAGCTTATGACATGGTGTTGAATGGTTGGGAATTGGGCGGCGGTTCTGTACGGATTCATCGCGCGGATGTCCAAAGCAAAGTCTTCCGTGCACTGAAAATCAGTGATGACGATGCGCAATTGAAGTTTGGTTTCTTATTAGATGCCTTGCAATACGGCGCGCCACCGCATGGCGGCTTGGCTTTCGGGCTGGATCGCATTGTGACGATGATGACGGGTGCCGAATCGATTCGTGATGTAATCGCGTTCCCTAAAACCCAGCGTGCACAGTGCTTGTTAACGCAAGCGCCATCCGTTGTTGATGAAAAACAGTTGCGTGAATTGCATATTCGTTTGCGGGCGACGGAAGCGAAAGTAATTTAGTTGGTGAATATTGCTGAAAAATGCGTTGAAAAAAATGACCCAAAGTTGGGTCATTTTTTTTGTCCGGCGAGTTCGCGTAAAATCGCTTGATTCACAGGCAAAAAAAGTGTTCCGCGAATAATGAATTACAAAATTCCAGAATCGGTGTTGGTTGTGATCTACACTTCAGATCTTGACGTATTGTTGTTAGAGCGTGCCGACAAACCGGGGTTTTGGCAGTCTGTCACTGGCTCCAAAGACCATGTCGATGAGCCTCTTTTGAGCACGGCAAGACGTGAGGTTCAGGAGGAGACACAGCTGGAGGCAAAAAACTTTGACCTACAAGATTGGGCGGTTTCAAATGTGTATGAAATCTACCCCGTTTGGCGGCATCGCTATGCACCCGGCGTGACGAAAAATGTCGAACACGTGTTTGGTTTATGCTTACCAGAGAGGTACGATGTTAGTCTCTCACCACGTGAACATTTACAGTATCGCTGGTTGAACTGGCGCGCTGCAGCAGATCTATGTTTCTCCGCTTCAAATGCAGAAGCGATCCTGCAACTTCCTGAGCGAAATCGGAAGCAAACTCAATGAAACCGCCCAAATGAAACTTCGCATCGCGACCTACAATATCCACAAAGGCGTCAGTAGTTTTGGGCGACAGTCCCGCATACATGGCATTAAAAATGCAGTGGACTTGCTTGATGCCGATTTGGTTTTTCTGCAAGAAGTGCAGGGGCGCCATGATCTGCATGCGCGCAACCACGCCCTCTGGCCAGAGGATGGTCAACATGATTTTTTGGCAGGCGAATCCCATGAGGCCGTGTATGGCATGAATGCCGTCTACGATCATGGTCATCATGGCAATGCGCTGTTAAGTCGCTTCCCAATTACCCAGGTGAATAACTATGACGTCTCTGATCACGCATATGAACAGCGCGGAATATTGCATGCTGTGGTGTCCGTACATGGCACCGACGTTCATTGTTTTGTGATCCATTTGGGCTTGTTTGCGGTAAGTCGGCGTCGCCAAGTTGCTAAATTAGTGATGCAAATAAAACGCGATTTGCCAGACAACGCACCGCTGATTATTGCCGGTGACTTTAACGATTGGACACAACGTCTCAGTCGAATCATGTATCAAGAACTCGCTGTCTCTGAAGTGTTTGATCAGCGTTCAAGCAAAGTCGGCAAGGTGGTTTCCACTGCCTTCGGGCGACGAACCAATCACATCCTGTCAAAAGTCAATTGGCCTCGTTGGCAAAGCCACGCTAAGACCTTTCCGGCGGCACTGCCATGGCTTTCTTTGGATCGTGTTTATCAGAGAGGCTTTCAGATTCATGAAGCGCTTGTCTTGCGCGGCGCACCTTGGGACACCTTGTCTGACCATGTCCCTATCGTTGCCAGCCTGAGCTTGCGTTCCTAGTTTTGGTGGCGCAGAGCAAACGTCCAGATGGCTAAACTTCAATTTGTCGCAGGTAATCACCTCCAATTGCTGCACTGTGGTCGCGAGTTCTTTGCCGCTTTGTTGCACGAGATTCAGGCTGCAGAACGCGAAATTTTTCTCGAAACATATATCTTTAGCGATGATGCTGTCGCGAATCAGGTAAGGAACGCTTTATGTGATGCGGCGCAACGCGGTGTCGCCGTGCACGTCATTATCGATTGGGTGGGTTCCGGTGATGCACGTGCTAACGCGCTAGCGGAAAAATTTTCTAGCGCAGGCGTTGCCTGTCGGCGCTTTAACCCGTGGTTTAAACGCGGCCTCGCGCGCAACCATCGTAAATTGGCTGTGTTCGATGCCAAGCGCGTTTTGATCGGCGGGATCAATATCATTGATGACTTTTTGGCCGATGATGGTTCAGGTGCGCGTTTACCTTTTCCGCGCTGGGATTTCGCGGTGCAGCTTGAAGGCGCTTTGGTCGCCCAAGTTCACAGAGAGATTGAGGCGCAGTGGTTGCGCATAGGGCGACTTGGGTTGAGCGCGCGCCTAAGCTTAGGTTGGCGTTTGCGTTTGCCCGCGCCGCAGATGAACACAGGCCCAATGCATGCTGCGTTTGTGATTCGCGATAATTTACGTAATCGCGCAACGATACAGCGAGCTTATATGCAAGCCTTGGGAACGGCGAAAAAACAGGCGATTTTGGCGAATCCCTACTTCGCGCCAGGACGAAAGTTTCGCCAAGCCTTGATTTCGGCGGCAAGCCGCGGCGTCGACGTCACCCTGCTGGTTGGCGTGGGGGAATTTCATTTGCAAGATGCGGTCACGCGCTCGTTTTACCCAAAATTGCTGAGCCACGACGTGAAGATCGTTGAGTACAGAAAAACCCAATTGCACGCGAAGGTTGCGGTAATTGACGACGATTGGGCGACGGTTGGTTCAAGCAATGTTGACGGACTCAGCTTGTTCTTGAACCACGAGGCGAATATTGTGATTCGCAATACCGAATTTTCCGCCAGCCTTCGTGGTCACTTGGAGACGGGTGTGCAAGACGGGGTACCAATCGCACTCGCTGATTACATCAATCGTTCGTGGTTTGAGCGCTTCTGGCACGGCTGCGC
>JAIETO010000221.1 GCA_019745005.1 Burkholderiaceae bacterium | reverse complement strand
TGAAAAACTGTTTGCGACTAAGCCGGGCTTTTGTGTCGCCAACCCCGGTATCGTGCCGAAAATTGAGACGATTAAAAAGCAAGATCGCCATTATTTAGCCCATGAATACTTTAATCGCGACTGGCACCCTATGCTGTTTTCCCGCATGGCAGAAACCTTGCAAGCGGCTAAATTAGATTTCGCCTGTTCGGCCAGCTATAACGAGCATATTGACGCGATTAATTTAACGCCAGAGCAGCAAGATTTTCTCGGCACGATTCCTGACCGTTTGTTCCGCGAAACCGTGCGCGACTTTATGGTGAACCAGCAGTTCCGTCGTGACTATTGGGTGAAAGGTGCACGTCATTTAAATGCGTTTGACCGCGCGGCGGCCATTCGCGCCTTAACGGTGGTGCTGACTTCAGCCCGTGCAAATATCCCCTTAAAAGTCTTAGGCGCTTTGGGTGAAGCTGGATTGGCGGCAGAAGTGTATAACCCTATTTTAGATTTGCTGGCAAATCATCAGGTGTGGCGCGTCGGGGACTTGGAAAAAGCCTTGAATGCGCAAGCAGCCAACCAAATCAATTTTGCACAATTGCTGCAAGCCTTAATGATACTGACCGCAGCGGGGCACTTGGCGTATGCCAATTCGCCCGACGAAGCAGCCCAGGCACGCCAGCAAACAGATAAGCTGAATGCGCATTTAATCGACAAAGCGCGTGGCAGCGCAGACGTGCATTATCTGGCTAGCCCACTGACCGGTGGCGGCGTGCAGGTGGGGCGTTTTCAGCAATTGTTTTTACTCGCCTTAGATCAAAGCGCAGAAGGGCAACGCACGGCGCAAGCACTCGCCAATTTCGTGTGGCAAATTTTGCATGCACAAGGGCAATCAATTGTAAAAGACGGTAAAACTTTGTTGACGATGGAGGATAATCTTGCAGAATTAAGTCAGCAAGCGCAATCCTTCCTGCAAACGCAGTTGCCGCTTTTGCAGGCCTTGCAAGTGGTGTAGTGGCAAGCTTTATACTTGTTCGGCAACCAAGTTTGCATTACGAGTGAGACATAATTAGCCCCCCAACGCTGGTAGCAACATGCGCACAAAGTGCGGCAGAAACCGATTAAATTTTTTGTGAGTAAATTATGGCCATCATCACTGGTACCAATGGCGCTGACACCTTAACCGGCGGTGATGCCGACGACACCATTTACGGCTATGCCGGTGACGATATTATTGATGGCGGCAAAGGCAATAATCGTCTGTACGGCGGAACGGGCGATGACACTTACCTGATCCGCAGCCGCAACGACTATATCTATGACGAAGGTGGTAACGACAAGGGCATCATCTACGTCGATTTCTACAAGACCAATACGGATATTGAAAACTGGACGTGGGCACCGGGCGTGCAAAAACTGCCGTATTGGATCGACGCACTCATTCCTGGCGATGCGCCCGGCTACCAACGTTTACTTGGGCCGCAAAAGACCTTTCAGTATTTTTTTCCAAAAGAAGTGCCGTCGTATTACTCCGCTGAGAACGGCAAAGGGTTTATGCCGTTTAACGAAGCGCAAATCGCATTTGCCAAACAAGCATTCGCTTACATTTCTACCGTGATCGACGTACAGTTTGTTGAAGTGGAAAGCGCGGATGGGCCAAACATTATTGTGCTTTCAAATAATGAGCAAACCGGCTCTGCGGGCTATGCGTATTATCCATACCAAGATCGCTTGGGGAGCGATTTGTTTCTGAACTACACGGGCAACAGCGCTGGTAATTTGACGCCTTCGAATGGTACTTATTCGGCGCTCACATTGATTCATGAACTTGGTCATACGCTGGGGTTGAAGCACCCGTTTCTTGATGCGGATTCAAAACCAGAAGATGGCCCTGCCTTGCCAGACGCGGAAGACTCTACGTTTTGGTCGGTCATGAGCTACAACAGTTTTCGCGCCAATTACCAATTGAAGTATTCACCGTTCGACATCGCCTCTTTGCAATATATTTATGGCCCGAGCAAAGCAGTGCAGACGAATGACACCCTGACGCTCACTGCCTTGGGAACAAATATTCTTTGGGACGGCGGCGGTGTGGACACGATCACCGGCGCGCAACAAACGCAGCCCATCACTTTGTATTTAGAGCCAGGATATTGGGGTTATATCGGCGCAAAAAACGAGTTGTTAGGCAAGCCGGGGCAAATCACCATCAATTTCGGCACCGTGATTGAAAACGCAATAGGCGGGCGCGGTAACGATACGATCACGGGCAACGGTGTCGACAATAACTTACGCGGTGAAAACGGCAATGACATTTTGAAAGGCTTGGCAGGCAACGACACGCTGGATGGTGGCGCAGGTTTCGATACAGCCGCTTTTTCGCATGCGAGAAGCGAATTCACGGTAACGCGGCAAGCAGGCGTTGGCAATGCGCCGAGCTTTAATTTCACTGTACAAGACAAAACAGGGAGCGAGGGTACCGACACCTTGGTCAGCATCGAGCGCTTACAGTTTAGTGATATCGCTGTCGGCTTTGATATTGATGGAAACGCTGGCGCGGCTTACCGACTTTACCAAGCAGCCTTCAATCGCACGCCCGATTTGGCCGGCTTGGGTTATTGGATTGCCTCCATTGATAAAGGTGACTCGCTAACCTCAGTGGCGAATAACTTTGTCATCTCCAGCGAATTTGCCACGCTTTATGGCAGCAGTAATCCCAATTCCGCCTTCATCAACAATTTGTATTTGAACGTTTTGCATCGACCAGCCGACCAACAAGGATTGGACTATTGGCTCGCTGAACTCACTAGCGGCGCGCAATCACGTGCCACGGTCTTGATTGGATTTAGCGAAAGCACAGAGAACCAAACACAGGTCATCGCAAAAATCAGCAACGGCATTGACTACACCTTCTACAGTTTCGGTGCCTAGCGCTCGAAGATTCACACATGGCAACATGCCAAAAAACTTCGACCGCTCGCTACAGTTGTGCAGAGGTCTCACATAAGCTCTTGAGGGCGCAGAGCACGTCGCGCGCTACTTAACAAAGCTTCGTTCCTCTGCGTCCTCAGCGGCTCTGCGTTGAGGTTTTTTTTCGCCCTGAGTCTGCAAAGCCTAAGTTTGTTAACAAACTCGGCCTCGCTATGCAAGC
>JAIETO010000107.1 GCA_019745005.1 Burkholderiaceae bacterium | reverse complement strand
ATGATTTCTTGCCCTTCATCGGTATACAGATAGTTCAAATAAGCTTCGGCGACTTTTCGTGTGCCTCGCTTATCCGCAACCTTGTCAACTAGCGCTACCGATGGCTCGGCCAGAATACTGGTGGAAGGCGCGACAATTTCCACTTTATCGACGCCAAGTTCTTTTATAGCGAGTAAGGCTTCGTTTTCCCACGCCAACAACACGTCGCCAATGCCGCGTTCAACAAATGTCGTGGTTGCGCCGCGTGCACCTGAATCAAGCACTGGTACATTTTTGTACAGCTTTTGCAAAAACTCTTTGGCGCTTGCCGCGTTACCATTTTTTTGTTGCAGGGCGTAACCCCAAGCCGCCAAATAATTCCAACGTGCTCCGCCTGACGTTTTTGGATTAGGTGTGATCACCGCCACGCCTGGTTTAACTAAATCGTTCCAATCTTTGATGCCTTTGGGGTTGCCTTTGCGCACCAAAAAGACAATCGTTGAGGAATACGGCGAAGCGTTGTGCGGCAAGCGTTTCTGCCACGCTTTATCCAACAAGCCGCGCTCTGCGATGGCATCGGTATCGTAGGCTAATGCCAATGTCACGACGTCAGCATCTAAGCCGTCGATTACGGCGCGCGCTTGTTTGCCTGAGCCACCATGCGATTGTTTGATGGTGAGATTGTCGCCCGACTTTTCTTTCCATTGTTTCGCGAAAGCTTTGTTGATGTCTTGGTATAGCTCACGGGTTGGGTCGTACGATACGTTGAGCAGGCTTACGTCCGCCGCATGGCTGATGGTCGCACCTAAGCCAAGCGTCAACAACAGTGCCGTCGCGCTGCGACGAATAAAGGGCGCGAATTTTTGTGAATTTTTTCTTAAGGCAGTTTGCATCGAAGTATCCTAAAAAACGAAAACACGGGCAGCGTCAAATCGTTTGGTTATTTTCATTGACCTAGGAAGCTTTGATTAAGCGTAGCGAGCGAGCAAAGTTTGGATCGAGAAGCGCACCTGTACAAATGTACAGCGAGCATCGCAGATTCAAAATTTGACCGCGCAGTAGCTTAAACAGAGCTTCCTTACTTTTTGCCTGCTACGGGCTGCTGCCCGTGTTTTCAAACTAAAACAAGTTCCGGAGGTTTCTAGAATAAAGCTGCTTTTGCAAAAGAAAAACGAATCATTTCGCGTTTTGATATGCGAAATTTGTTTATAGGCGCTGTATGTTTCGATTTTCGGTTTCGCAAATAATAAAAGCGCAAGCATTTCTGCTTGCGCTTTTATTGATGTAAGGTCCTTAGACGTTTTTGCTTTACTTTTATTTACCGTGCGGCGAGCAATCGGCCTTCCACTTGACCAAAGCCAATACGCGGTAAGCCTTCGCGTTGTGCCCAACCACGCATGATGATGCTGTCTTCATCTTCGATGAATATGCGCTGCTCGCCACTGCTCAAGGTGATTGCTTGCTTACCACCGCCAGTTAGCTCTAAAAGCGATCCTGCTTCTTCAGGTAAGGGGCCAGATTGTGTTCCAGAACCCAATAAATCTCCCGCTTGTAAGTTACATCCATTGACGGTGTGATGCGCGACGAGTTGTGCAATCGTCCAGTACGAATGGGAAAAATTGGACAGCGAGAGACGTTGCGCTGGGAGGTTTTCTTCGCGCATTTTCTTTGTTTGAATTGACACTTCTAATTGCACATCGAACGCGCCGGTCTCGCGTAATTGGGGCGAATCTAAATACGGCAAAGGTTGCGGATCGCTGGCGTCGCGCTGCCAAGCTTGGCGATACGGCGCAAGGGCTTCAAGACTCACCACCCACGGTGAAATGGTTGAGGCAAAATTCTTCGCAAGAAATGGCCCCAGCGGCTGATATTCCCATGCTTGCATATCGCGCGCCGACCAATCGTTGAGTAGGCATAGGCCGAAAATATGGTCTTCCGCATCGGTCATGGAAATCGATTCACCCAGTGCATTGCCAGTGCCGATAAATATGCCCACTTCCATTTCGTAATCCATCCGCTTGGCGGGGGCAAAGCTCGGCGTGCTGGCGTTGGGCGGCATGGTTTGCCCTACGGGCCTATGGAAACGTTGGCCTGACACGCCTATCGACGATGCCCGTCCGTGGTAACCGATCGGCACCCATTTGTAATTCGGAAGCAGGGGATTATCGGGGCGGAAAAGCTTGCCCACGGCCGTGGCGTGGTGGATTGATGTATAAAAATCGGTGTAGTCGCCAATCTGTGCGGGCAAGGCGAATCCTGCTTCTGCGATGGGGCTTAAATGACTTTGTAATGCCGCTTCAAATGGCGAACCTGTGCGTAACGCGCGCGATAATGCCAGCCGCACTTGTGACCAAGTTGCGCCACCCAAACGCATGAAGTCGTTGAGATGCGGCGCGTTTAATGCCTTGGTGAGTTCAAGGCTGAGGTCATTGCCAAATATGCCAACGCGTAAGGCTCCTGACAGGCTCAGCACTTGATCGCCAATCGCTACACCCAAACCATAAGCGGCAGCGGATTGCGCACTGCCTGCGCCGCGAAAAACCCCGTAAGGCAAATTTTGGATAGGGAAATCAGTATTCGGCGCTTGTGCCGAACTGACCCAACTGCGTAAAACTGGATCGTGTGTTTCGTTTAAGGCGAGTGTCATTATGCTTGCTCCGCGTTGAATTGTTTGGGAATGCTTTGCCAGCACTGGTAGTAGTCCGCTTGCAATAATGCTGACTGCATGGCCGCTTGTGTGGGCTTGATGATATAGCAGCTCTCGATCATAAACGCCATGGTGTCATCGACTTTGTGTGGCGTACTCGTGTCGTTGTGGCTGGCTTTGTCGAAAGTGGCGGCATCTGGCCCATGCCCACTCATGCAATTATGCAGGCTCGCGCCGCCCGGCCTAAAGCCGGTTGACTTCGCGTCATATTGGCCGTGAATCAAGCCCATAAATTCGCTGGCGATATTGCGATGGAACCACGGTGGACGGAAGGTGTTTTCCGCCGCCAACCAACGCGGAGGAAAAATCACAAAATCGATGCTATCCACGCCAGGTGTGTTGCTAGGCGATTGCAAGACTAAGAAGATGGAAGGATCGGGATGATCGTAACTAATCGACCCTATCGTATTGAAATGCCGTAAGTCATATTTGTAGGGCGCGAAATT
>JAIETO010000306.1 GCA_019745005.1 Burkholderiaceae bacterium | reverse complement strand
CTTGCAATCAGCCCTGTAATACTCACGACGAGTAAGCCTGCGCCTATCCAAAGTGCTTGTTTCCTCAGCCAAAAACAGAAACTCAAAACCAGTAATAAAGCCGTGCCAAATGCTGCAGGCACCCAAGGCGGTGCTTTGCGTGTGATACGTTGATTTTTCAGGTTATCGATCGCCGTGCCTAGGATGTCTAAGCCACCGTACAGGCTATCAATGGGTGTCACGCGGATGTCGTGTAAGGATGACGCATCTGTGCCGATGATGACGATCTTGTCTTTGAATTCATCTCTGGGACGCAGTGGCGTTTGACGATTAAAATCATCATACAGATCAGCGTAGGAAATGCGCTTAAATGGCTTTAATCCCCCACGCCAATGCAGCATTAAGTCCACCTGTTGCGGTACAGGGTAGCCAAGATCCATCGCCAGACGCGCTGGCAACGAGGGCACTAGCCAACCATTGACGTTAGTAAACAAGTTATATCTGCGCCCGACACCATCACTATCATTCACGAAATTAACTGTGCCTACGCGCCAATGTTCTGGTTTGATTGCCATGGGTGGTTGCAGGGCGATATGAGCATTTGGGTCGGCCAAGTCACTACGGATAATGCCAATTTCCTGCGCAATCGCTGTAATCTTTGGTCCCGCGGCATCTTGTATTTCGGGAAGGCGAATCAGCGGAAAATACACGTGCTTTTTACCCACCAACGCCGCATTAAACAAAGCGTCGCTTTCAGGGCGATACAAGTCGCTTTCAACAAAGTTCAAATCAAAAACGATGGCCTTAGGATTTTGTTTTGAAATGCCATTAATCAGATCGCCATGCACAGCACGCGGCCATGGCCAACTGCCAACTTCGCCCTCCATACGCGCCAAACTTGCGTCATCAATATTGACAATAACAATTTCGGGGTCGGCGCTAAGTTGGCGGGCAAACTGTCTAACAAAAAAATCAGAAACGCGATTCTCAATGGGCGCTAAGGCATGCCACCATGTGGCTTCTAGCACGCAGACCAAAATGAAAAGTGTCGTCCAAAGAAACAAACCGCGACTTGAATTTTTCATTCAATGCTTTCGTTGGCGTAGTCGTTGAATCCGGGAATTGCGGCATGATTTACTTCATCAATTTGTGCCGGATCCATGAATCGCTGTGCGTATTCGAGATACACTTTTTCGCGCACGAAGACATTAAATAAATCGGGATCGATATGACCTTCTTGGCTAAATTTCCCCAATATTTCTAACGATTCCGTCAGCGTTTTTCCCACCTTGTATGGCCTATCTTTTGCGGACAGCGCCTCGAAAATATCTGCGATTGCCATCATACGTGCAGGTAGCGACATTTGATCGCCGCGTAAGCCACGTGGGTAACCTTTACCATCCATTCTTTCGTGATGGCCACCCGCATATTCAGGAACATTGCGTAAGTGCTTCGGCCAAGGCAACGCCTCCAACATACGAATCGTGACCGCAATATGGTTGTTGATAATGTGCCGCTCCTCGCCCGTGAGTGTCCCCTTTTTGATAGATAAATTTTTGACTTCATCAGCAGTCAAAAAATTGTTTTCTACCCCACTCTGGTCATGCCAACGTCGCTGCGCAATTTGTTGCACGCGCAGCGTGTCTGCATCGCTCATGCGCTCGCCACCCACATTGGCTGCGCGTAAAAACTGGCGCTCGTCGTCCAACATCGCCAGCTCGGCGTTGAGTTGTTGGGCTGCCTCCGCCATGTCGACTTGACGTTCCAGTTGTTTGCGTAGACAGCGTATTTCAGCATCGCGTTTCAGCACCTCAAAACGCGTATCAATGAGTTCGATGCGGTCGATAATCGTTTGCAACTTTGTGCCTTTTTCAATCACGTGCACTGGCGTGGTAATTTTGCCGCAATCATGCAAAAGCCCCGCCAACCAAAGTTCTTTGCGATCTTTCGGGCTCATCTTGTAGCTCGCGAGTGGGCCATCTAACGTTCGGTCAGCAGCATCTGCCAGCAGCATGGTGAGTTCTGGCACGTGATGGCAATGCCGCCCTGTATTGGGTGACTTTTCGTCGATACCGATGTTGATTAAGTTAACTAAAGACTCGAACAAGTTTTCTAATTGGGCGATCAAGGCTTGGTTGCTCAAGGCAATGGCCGCTTGCGCAGCCAAGGCCTCGATGAAGACTTGGTCGGTTGCGTTAAAGGGAATGATGTTTTGCGTGCCAGGTACTTGCGCGTTCACCAACTGCAGTACACCGACCAGTTCCCCTTCGTGGTTACTCATGGGCACGGTCAACAAAGATTGGCAGCGGTAATGGTTGACCAAATCAAACTGGCGCATGCCAGAGAAATTGTAGCCTGTCGCTTGGTAGACATCTTCAATGTTTACCGAATGCCGGCAATTCGCCGCGCACGCTGCCACGGCAGTGAGATTTTGCTCGCCGTTCGCGTCGTATAAAGGAATCGGCGGTATGTGTATGGCGTCGCCATGTTCACCGCCCAACTGCATGCGCAAACTATCGTTAATGGTGATGTGATATTCCAGCGCCTGTCGATCAGCGCTGACGCGGTACAAGGTGCCACCATCCGCATGGGCGATTCGCTTTGCTGTGCGTAAGATGCGCTCAAGAAAATGGGGTGCTTCGTGTGCATTACCCAGCGCGATGCTCAGCTCGGTGAGTTGCTCCAGACGAGAGGATACTTCCTGCGGTGTGAGTGTCGTCATCTTGGTTCTCGGGCTAATGAACGTTGCAAGCGAAAAGAGTGACCGAGCAGCGTTTTGTTTTGCAATAGCGCGCGCAAATAGCTACAAGATCATTGTAATCGTGTTCGACGCCACTGAATAGTGAGCATACTGCCATGCAGTACGCGCTTTACTCTGGCTTTAGGCCTGACCAGCGTGGCGTCAATTGGTGTTCGACAGAAAACAGATCAAGTACGCGGCCCACCGTGTGGTCGACCATTTCTTCGATGCTAGCAGGGCGGTGGTAGAAACCGGGGAGGGGAGGGAAGATAATGCCGCCCATTTCAGTCACGGCAGTCATATTGCGCAAATGCGCTAAGTTAAATGGTGTCTCGCGCACCATGAGCACCAAGCGGCGGCGTTCTTTTAGCACCACATCAGCGGCGCGGGTAATCAGGTTGTCTGATAAACCATGGGCGACAGCAGCGAGCGTTTTCATCGAGCACGGTGCGATGATCATGCCATCCGATTGAAACGAGCCGCTGGCAATGCTGGCGCCCACGTCACGCACGTTGTGCACCACGTCAGCGTAAGCTTCCGCGTCTTTGCGTTTCAAGGCCAGTTCTTGATGCAGATTTAGCAC
>JAIETO010000163.1 GCA_019745005.1 Burkholderiaceae bacterium | reverse complement strand
GTACGATTACGCTTTGCTAATCGTACCTACGCGGCTGGCGGTAGGTTGTGCGGAGAATCTGATTCGTTTTTGCTTGTTAGCTTCGACTTTTGGTCGCTTGTTGCCGCGTCCATTTGGCACTCCACACGGGTTGTTACCTAAAACAAAATTCACCGCATATCTAACTTACTACTACCTGTAATTTTACAATTCGCTTTATTTATAGGCGGAAATTGCCATTATTTTTATAAAAAACAGGGAGTATGCCTTTTTACTACGCTTCAAAGCCTGAAATTAGCATACCGCGATGTTTTTCCATGGCGGCTTTGACGATGTCGCTGAACTGCTCGGTTTGCTTTGCATCGAACATGGCTATCAACTTTTTGCGCATGCGTGGGTCCCAGAATTTTTTGAGATGATTGGCTAGGCCCTCTAGCCCTTCGTTGCGATCAGGTTGGCTTTCAAAAAAATGGCCGATTTGGTTGGCCATGCGGACGAGGTTGTCGTTATTGCTCATTGTTGCACCCTGTTTATTGAGTAAGACGTTGTTGATGTGTGTAGATAGCGGCGTCGCGCCCACGTGTGAAGCCTAGTAGGCAAACGCCCGCGTTGTTGGCGACTTGTATTGCTAAATTGGTGACGCCAGAGACGGCGGCCAGCAAGCCGATATTGGCGCAGGCGGTTTTTTGCACCATTTCATAGCTGGCGCGGCTGGTGATGGTGATGAAGCCATTTACTACCGTTGCTGCGCCTACGTTTGTTTGCTTGCCCGCTGCGGCGGCTTTGCTTTGCAGTCGCATTATCGCGCCAATGACTTTATCTAAAGCGTTGTGGCGGCCTACATCTTCGCGCAACAGCATGATGTCGCCCTCCTCGTTGCAAAAGGCGGCAGCGTGGGTGGCGCCGGTGATTTCTAGCAGGCTTTGTTTGGTCTTCATGCTGGCGACGGCTTTACTGACGGCGGCGGCGCTAAAACTTTGTGCGTGCGTGACGGGCGCGGGTTGGCGTATGGCTTGCGTGAGGCTTTCTGTGCCACACAGGCCGCAGCCGGTGCGCCCTGTCATGAAGCGGCGTTTTTCTTTGAGAGCGGCGAACTTTTCGCTGGCGAGCGTGATGTGTATGCTGACACCGACTTTGCCCTCATGTTGATTGGCTTCGACTTCACAATCGTAAATCTGCTCGGCTTTATCGATGATGCCTTCGGTGAGCGAAAAGCCAAACGCGAAGTCTTCCAGATCATTGGGGGTGAGCATCATCACTGCATGGGAGATACCGTTAAACACCAAGGCGACGGGCATTTCTACGGCAACGCTGTCTTGCTCGACTTCGCCTGTTACCTCGGCAGACATGTCGCCGCGCCCATGCCAATGGCGCAAGCGTTGAACCTGGCAGGTCTGCACGCTTGCGATATTGCTGCTATCGCTGTCTGCTGTATTGGCAAACTCAGCGATAGTTGATTCCTTTTGCTTGGGCTCTACGATGTCCATGCCACTTCAGCGAGTGCGACTTGTTCTTCGCTGAACTTCACTTGCGATTTCTGCCACTCTGATGGCTGGGCAACCGGCATCACTTGTACTGCTGTGACTTTGTATTCAGGGCAATTGGTGGCCCAATCGGAGCTGTCTGTGGTAATCACATTCGCACCCGATTCTGGGAAGTGGAAGGTGGTGTAGACCACGCCCGGCTGTATGGTGTTGGTGACTTGCGCTCGCAATACCGTTTGCCCTGCGCGGCTTTCAATACCGACCCAATCGTCATGCTTAATGCCGCGCTCTTCTGCGTCGTGCGGGTGAATTTGCAGGCGATCTTCATCATGCCATTGGCTGTTTTCAGTACGCCGCGTTTGCGCGCCCACGTTGTACTGGGACAGGATACGACCCGTGGTTAAGATGAGTGGGAACTTGCGGGTGATCTTCTCTTCCGACGGCACGTATTGCGTGATGATGAATTTGCCTTTGCCGCGCACGAATTTGTCCACATGCATGATGGCCGTACCAAGCTCGTCTGTGCCTTCGTTGCAAGGCCATTGCACGCTGCCGTGCTTCTCAATTTTCTCGTAGGTGACGCCTTGGAAGGTAGGCGTTAAGCGGGCAATTTCTGCCATGATTTCGCGCGGATGTTTGTAATCCATCTTATAGCCCAAGGCGTTCGCCAGCATGACGGTGACTTCCCAATCTGCATAACCTGATTGCGGCGGCATGACTTTGCGCACGCGTGAAATGCGCCGTTCTGCATTGGTAAAGGTGCCGTCTTTTTCTAAGAACGATGCACCGGGCAAAAAGACGTGAGCGTACTTCGCGGTCTCATTCAAGAAAATATCTTGCACCACTAAGCACTCCATCGCCATTAGGGAGGCGGTGACGTGTTGCGTGTTGGGGTCGGATTGCACGATATCTTCGCCTTCGCAATACAAGCCCATGAAGGTGCCATCTTGCGCGGCATCGAACATATTCGGAATGCGCAAACCCGGTTCTGGGTCTAGGCGCACACCCCACGCGTCTTCAAATTGCGTGCGCACTGTGGTATCTGAAATATGGCGGTAGCCAGGTAACTCGTGTGGGAAAGAACCCATATCACAAGCGCCCTGCACGTTGTTTTGACCGCGCAATGGGTTCACACCAACGCCTTCGCGCCCCACATTGCCGGTGGCCATGGCTAGGTTGGCGATGCCCATGACCATGGTGGACCCTTGTGCGTGTTCGGTCACACCTAAGCCGTAGTAAATCGCTGCATTGCCACCTGTGGCATACATGCGCGCCGCTGCACGTAAGCTCGCTGCTGGCACGCCGGTAACGGCTTCCATGGCTTCCGGTGAGTTTTCTGGTCTGGCGACAAATTCGCTCCACTCGCGCACGGATTTTTCGTCGCATCGTTGCTCGACATACTCTTTTGCTAGCAAGCCTTCAGTCACCACCACATGCGCTAACGCAGTGATGACGGCGACGTTGGTGCCGGGTTTTAACTGTAAGTGGTAATCCGCCTTAACGTGCGGGCCATCAACCAAATCAATTTGTCGTGGGTCAACCACGATTAACTTTGCGCCCTCACGCAAACGCTTTTTCATGCGCGATGCAAACACGGGGTGCGCGTCGGTTGGGTTGGCACCAATCACCATAATCACGTCAGCTTGCTCAACCGATTTGAAGGTTTGCGTGCCCGCCGAGGTGCCGTAGGTTTGCCCGAGGCCATAACCTGTGGGCGAATGGCACACGCGCGCACAGGTGTCCACATTGTTATTGCCAAATGCGGCACGTACCAATTTTTGCACAAGGTAAGTTTCTTCATTGGTGCAACGGGAAGAGGTAATACCACCGATAGAATCTT
>JAIETO010000023.1 GCA_019745005.1 Burkholderiaceae bacterium | reverse complement strand
GTCGCCAAATTTTGGAGGTGGAAGAAGAATTAGGCATCGCTATTTTCGAGCGCAACGGCAAGCGTCGGGTTGGTTTGACGGAACCGGGGAAAGGAATCTTGCCCATCGTTGAACGGCTCTTACTGGAAGCAGAAAATTTACGCCGTGCAGGCAATGATTTTTCAGCCCAAGGTCGGGGCACCTTGAGCATTGCCACGACACATACCCAAGCGCGTTATGTGCTGCCCAGTGTGGTACAACAGTTCCGCCTGGCATTTCCCGATGTGCGCATCGCCCTCCAGCAAAGTGCACCTGAACATATTGCAGAATGGGTGCTGTCAGGCAAAGCGGATATCGGCATCGCCACCGAAGGCTTGTCGCAGTTTAAGGATTTAATCTCATTTCCTTGCTATCAATGGAATCACGTTGTCGTCGTTCCCAAAGCGCATCCACTGGGTAACTTGGAGCGCGTCAGCCTGCAAGAATTAGCCAAATATCCGCTCATCACGTACGACCAAGGCTTCACGGGGCGCGGACATATAGATGCGGCGTTCAAAAAACTTGATCTCCAGCCAGATATTGTGCTCACCGCGATGGATTCGGATGTGATTCAACAGTATGTTGCCTTAGGCTTAGGCGTAGGTATAGTCGCGTCAATGGCTGTGGAATCACGCCCAGGCGCAGCTTCATCACAAAACTTAGAAACCTTATCCGCGAGCCACTTATTTGAAGCAAACACCACACGACTTGCGGTAAGACGCGGCGCCTATTTGCGCGCCTCCACGGTCGACTTTATTCAGCGATTTGCCCCAACTTTGAGCTTGGAGAAAATCAATGCCGCGTTAGGTGCTGAAGTAGGAAACAACTGAACAATTAGGAACTCTTCTTCAAAAAGCAGGCTTTGAGCATAAAGCTCCCCGCATCCATTTTACAATCGACTTCGTGATCTCCACTGACGAGGCGAATGCTTTTTACTTTGCTTCCCATTTTCAACGTGGTTGATGAGCCCTTGACTTTGAGATCTTTGATTAAGACCACCGAATCGCCATCTTTTAGTATATTCCCCAGCGCATCCTTAACGACACGTTCGTCACTCTCCTCATCTGCTGCAATCGGTTTCGCTAACCATTCAAAGCCACAGTCGGCACATACGTAATTTTCACCGTCTGGGTAAGTATTTGTTAAGCTACATTGGGGGCAGGCGGGGACAGACATGATCAATAACTCCTTGGATTGTTCAGGCAAGAGCAAAGCTTAAGCCATAATGTGAGCACTACATCTGAATTTGCGTAGTGATCATCTGTTGATTCCGCATTATCTTACTTATGGCGACCGAACAGGAACAATTACACGCGCTACGCCTTTGGGATTGCGTTGATCAAGTTTTAGCAAACCCCAGCGCGTATTACCGCTGGCATGCACTTATTCCTCTTTACCTTGCAGAAAAGTCAGAGGAAGCTCGTGCGCAAGTTAGGGCACGGCTCTTAGCCGAGGTACCGAATCAGGGTATTACAAGATTCTTTTTGTTCACTTTTTTGGCCGAAGTAGCGCACGACCTCGGCTACAGCGAAGAAGCTGCCCAAATATTGCTAGCGATACACCCTCTTGATATTGAGAGAATCACCGCGTTTTTGGTCTACGAATGGGGACGTCACGTGGGCGACGGCGTGAATCGCCAAGAATTTATTACGGCGCTCAAAGCAGCGCAATTTCCCGCATTAATTCGCCTGATGCAAGGACAAATTGCGCTGCGTTCGCAAGCGACGCTAAAACCGCGAAAGATTACTTCCATAAAGAAAATTGCGCTCGTAACACCGTACATCGCAAACCTCAAACACACTCCGACCAGCCTCAGTCTGCAACACGCAGCCATCTTAGAAAAATTAGGAATAGAGGTGCATATTTTTTCAACGCAAGAGATACGCATCGCAGAGATGCCGAAATATCTTGGTAGCCAAGGTACTTTACATTTACCTGGACCCGATCTCGCTTGGTTGCAAAGCTGCTTGTCGGAAAACTTGTCGATCACCTTGGCATCTGAACAATTTTCCTTGCCGCTACGCTATGCGCACTTGGAACAAAAACTCGTTGAGTTTGACCCTGATCTGGTGTTTTTCGTTGGTCTTTGGTCGCCTTTTATGCACACAATTCGGCGTATGCGCCCAACGTTTGGCTTATGCATTCATTCTGTTCAACCAATGGCGGAAGTCGATCTTTGGTTGTGCGCTTCTGCCGAAATGTCAGCACAGCAAAGCGCCATGTGGGCACCTGAATTACCCAGTGCTTATGCCTTTTATCATCCTTATCGTGTTGCGCTCCAGCCTGTCAAGCAGTCCCTAAGCCGCAAGGAACTAGGCATACCAAGTGATGCGGTGGTGCTGATTTCTGCGGGATATCGCCTTGCGCGCGAAATCCATGGAGAGTGGGCACGCGGCATGGCTAGTTTTCTGCTCGCGCATCCTCAATGCATTTGGGTGCTGTTAGGGGGCATCACTGCATTACCTTCGGAATTAGAATCCATTCCATCCAGCCAGCTCAAAATCATGCCTGCAACAGATGACGTGCGCAGCGTTTTTCGTTGTTGCGATGTCTATGTGAACCCACCGCGTCTTGGCGGAGGATTTAGCGTTGCTGAGGCAATGGCGGAAAGCCTGCCAATATTGGCGTTTTCGCTATCGGATGGCGGCAACAAGATAGGCGACGAGGCGGTCTTCTCGACAGTCGAGTATTTTGAAAAACTAAAAGAATTAGTTGAACGTGAAGACCGAAGAGCATCGCTTGGGAAAAAAATGAAACAACATTTTTTTAATACCTTAGATCTTGCCTCTTCTCACGCCTCACTCATGCAGGCGATAAGAGCGACGGTCGACATATTTAATCAACGGGAATTTGCAAAAGAAACTAGCCAATAAACTTTCCGTAGACGCATTGCCCTGCTTGGTTTCATTGTTCAGTTGCGATTATCAGGGCTTGAGTGATTTTTTGATTTTGGCAGGTATTCCTACTACTAACACCTCTGCTTCGACATCCGCAGTGACCACAGCGCCAGCGCCAATAAAGGCGTTGTCGCCCACCACCAATCGTTCAATAAGAGTCGCACCGATTCCCACGGTAACGCCTGCGCCTATGCGCGACAAACCACCTAAATTACTTCCAGGCTGAACCCGCGTAAACGCACCGATTTGCGTATCGTGCCCAATCGTGACGCCGCGATTTACAAATACATGTTCGGCGAGTTTGGCACCGGGTCCAATCACGCTATTGGCCCCAACAAATACCCCTTCACCGATTTCTGCCAAAGGAGAAACATAGGCAGTAGGATGAATCAAGCGCGTAAATTCCAAGGCGAAGCCTTGCTTCAGCATACTTGCGAGGCGCACACGCGTTGGCGTGGTCGGGCCTAAAAGATAAATTGCATCTGTTTGCG
>JAIETO010000086.1 GCA_019745005.1 Burkholderiaceae bacterium | reverse complement strand
TGTATATCGCATGAAATTGCTGGGCGCGACTGTGGTGCCAGTGGAGTCAGGTTCTAAAACTTTGAAAGATGCTTTGAACGAAGCGATGCGTGATTGGGTCACGAATGTCGAAAATACGTTTTATATCATTGGCACGGTCGCAGGACCGCACCCTTATCCGATGATGGTGCGCGACTTCCAATCGGTGATTGGCGAAGAATGCTTATGGCAAATGCCCGAAATGACGGGGCGGCAACCCGATGCAGTCTTGGCGTGCGTTGGGGGCGGTTCTAACGCGATGGGGATTTTTTATCCCTATATCGATGAAAAAGCAGTGCAATTAATAGGCATTGAAGCGGCGGGTGAGGGCATCGCCTCGGGCAAGCATTCGGCCTCGCTCACCGCGGGTTCGCCCGGCGTTTTGCATGGCAATCGCACCTATTTGTTGCAAGATGAGAATGGCCAAGTCATTGAAACGCATTCAGTTTCTGCGGGCTTGGATTACCCAGGCGTGGGCCCTGAACATGCTTGGCTCAAAGATTCTGGGCGCGCGCAGTACGTCACCATTACTGACGATGAGGCCTTGCAAGCGTTCCATGATTGTTGCCGTATCGAAGGCATTATTCCCGCGCTGGAATCCAGTCACGCTTTGGCGTACGCAGCGAAATTGGCGGCAAGCTGGCCGAAGGACAAGATCATTCTGGCAAACCTCTCAGGACGTGGCGATAAAGATATGCACACGGTGGCAGAGCGCGCTGGCTTAAAGTTCTTCTGAATCGGCTTTGATTTTTCTTAAGTTCTCAGCGCAGCGGGCTTTTGTTTGTCTGCGTTACAAACTGGTTTGCGACTTAATCACGCGGCTGCGCTGAAACTAAGCTGAAATTAAGCTGAAATTTAAGATACTCCTAGTTTTTTATTGTTTACTCTTCCATTTCCGCTAATAAATAAAGCGTATTGAAAAAATACATATAAGGGTATGTAATTATGTCTCGTATTCAAGCATGTTTGGCGGCACTCGCCGCAAAGCAAAAAAAAGGTCTTATCCCGTTTATCACTGCCGGTGATCCAGCCCCTGAATTAACCGTGCCGCTGATGCACGCATTGGTCGCTGGTGGTGCCGATATTATTGAGTTGGGCGTACCGTTTTCCGACCCCATGGCGGATGGTCCCGTGATTCAGCGTGCCTCCGAGCGTGCCTTGTTGCACGGCGTGGGTTTGCGCGACGTGCTGCAGTTTGTCCGTGAATTTCGCAGCACTAATTCGACGACGCCTGTGGTTCTTATGGGCTATGCAAATCCCATCGAACGTTTAGGCCAAGCAAATTTCATCGCGCAAGCGGCAGCGGATGGCGTGGATGGCGTATTGGTAGTGGATTATCCGCCTGAAGAATGTGAAGAGTTTGCCGCCATGATGCAGCATAGCGGCATGGACACCATCTTCTTACTAGCGCCAACCTCCACAGACGAACGCATCGCGCAAGTGGGCAAAATTGCCAGCGGTTATGTGTATTACGTCTCCTTAAAAGGCGTCACAGGGTCTGGTAGTTTGGATTTGGACGCGGTTGCCAGCATGATTCCCCGCATTAAAAAGCACGTAAAAATTCCCGTCGGGGTTGGCTTCGGCATACGCGATGGCGCAACAGCAAGGGCGATTGCGTCGGTTTCTGATGCCGTGGTGATCGGTTCGCGCATTATTCAGGAGCTGGAAAATACGCCTAGGGAAAATGCAGCGGCCGCTGTGCAGGCATTTATTTCAGGTGTAAGAGATGCTTTAGACGCCTGAGACGAGTAGAATACGCCTTCTTTGCATATTTATTCTGAAAAAATTGTCTTTTTGTAACAGCTTGTTCTGTGCTGAGAAGACAGCCATCAGGAGATTGATCTATGAGTTGGTTAGAAAAACTACTTCCCCCACGCATACAGCGTTCTGAAACTGGCAGCCGCAAGTCCATGCCGGAAGGCTTATGGGTAAAGTGCCCCTCTTGCGAGGCGGTGTTGTACCGTTCCGATTTGGAAGCCAATATTCACGTTTGCCCCAAATGCAGCCATCATCTGCGCATAGGCGCGCGCGAACGGCTAGATGCCTTGTTGGATTCCGGTGGCCGTTACGAAATCGGACAGGAAGTATTGCCAATTGATACATTGAAATTTAAAGATAGCAAAAAATACACAGAACGCTTGAATGACGCGCTGGAAATTACCCGCGAGACCGACGCTTTGGTGGTGATGGGCGGCTCGATTATGACGGTACCTGTGGTCACTGCCTGCTTTGAATTCGAATTCATGGGCGGCTCCATGGGCTCTGTTGTGGGTGAGCGATTTGTGCGTGGTGTGCAGGCAGCGCTAGAGCAAAAAGTGCCATTTATTTGCTTTACGGCCACGGGTGGTGCGCGTATGCAAGAAGGCTTGCTTTCCTTGATGCAGATGGCAAAAACCACGGCCATGCTGACTAAATTGTCGGAAAAAAAGCTCCCCTTTATCTCGGTGTTGACTGACCCAACCATGGGCGGCGTTTCAGCCTCGTTCGCGTTTTTGGGCGACATCGTGATTGGTGAACCAAAGGCCTTAATTGGTTTTGCAGGACCGCGTGTGATTGAAAACACAGTGCGAGAAAAACTTCCAGAAGGCTTCCAGCGTTCTGAATTTTTGCTGCAAAAAGGCGCTATCGATATGATCGTTGATCGTCGTAAAATGCGCGAGGAAATCGCCCGTTTGCTAGCACTTTTACAAAACCAATCTGCGGAAGCTGTCTCATAAATAGTTGGCTGTTTCCCCAATTTTTAAGCTGATATTTTTGCCCGATGTCGCGTTACGCATGTCGGGCTTTTTCTTATGCAAAATACTGAATTTCCTCACACTTTAGCCAGTTGGCTTGCCTTGCTCGAAACGCGGCATCGCAAAGAAATCGACATGGGTTTGCAGCGCGTTGCCGCAGTCAAAGACAAGCTTCAAATCGCGTTTAACTGCCCCGTGATTATGGTGGGTGGCACCAACGGAAAAGGTTCAACTTGCGCCATGTTGGAATCCATTTTGATGCAAGCAGGCTACCATGTTGGCTTGTATAGCAAACCGCATTTTTTGCATTTTAACGAGCGCGCACGCCTCTTGGGTGAGTCCGTTTCAGACGAACAACTGCTCACTGCGTTTGCGCAAGTCGAAGCGGCGCGCGGGGAGATTTCATTGACCTATTTCGAGTTCACCACACTCGCCATTTGCCAATTGCTCGCCCAAGCGGAACTTGATGTCGTAATACTTGAAGTCGGCTTAGGCGGCCGTTTAGATGCGGTCAACGTGATTGATGCCGATGTGATGATCGTAACCAGTATTGATATCGATCACACGGACTATTTAGGTGACACCAGAGAGAAAATAGGGTTTGAAAAGGCGGGCATTTTTCGTGCGGGAAAAACCGCCATTTGTGGCGACCCGCTGCCGCCGCAATC
>JAIETO010000200.1 GCA_019745005.1 Burkholderiaceae bacterium | reverse complement strand
AATTTGGTGAGCTTGTTCAGAAACGCTGACGCCTACCTGAGTTTTAGCTTGCATGAAGGTTTTGGCATGCCGCTTATCGAGGCAATGTTGTATGACCTTCCTGTGCTGGCATTTGATACGACAGGTATTGCATCTACGTTGGGAAACTCGGGCGTTTTGATCAATCCGAACAGCGATTTCGCAAGCATTGCCCAACTATTGAAAACCATGGTGCTGAATAAGCCAAAGCGACGCGCCATCATCTATAAGCAAAGGGAAAATCTGCAGCGATTTTCCTACACAAGTATTCGCACAAAGTTAGAGACGTTTTTGCAGCAAATACAGATCGAGATACCCCATCCATTTCAACAAGTTCACACGGGTTCAACGCAGCCAAGCTGGCAGATCGAAGGACCATTTGATACGAGTTACAGCCTCGCCATCGTCAACCGTGAATTGGCTCGTGGATTTCAGAAAATTGGGCAGGCTGTCGCCTTACGTAGCCATGAAGGTCACGGCGATTTCATGCCGAATGCGCAAGTTCTTGTTGAACATCCAGACCTTGCCGTGATGGCGAAGGCGGCACAAAAAAAATCAACCGCGCAAGACGTGGCGATGCGCTTCTGTTACCCGCCCCATACCGACGATATGCCTGCGCGCATTAAAGTCTTGCATTCTTATTGCTGGGAAGAGACGGGCTTTCCAAACAACTACGTGGAAGAGTTTAATCAACGCTTAGATTTGATCACCGTTGCCTCTGGCTTTGTGAAAAAAGTCTTGCGCGATAGCGGTGTCGTCGTGCCTATCGAGGTCACTGGGCTTGGCGTTGATCATTTGTTGTCAACGGTAGCGCACGCGCCCGACCAAGCCTACTTTGAGAAAACGCGACGCTTCCGTTTTTTGCATATATCGTCGTGCTTTCCGCGTAAGGGCGTGGATGTCTTGTTAGCGGCGTATGGTGCAGCCTTTCGCTTGGCGGATGACGTTAGTTTAACCATCAAAACATTTGCTAACCCGCACAATACAGTCGATGAATTGCTTTCTACGCTGCGCGAAAACGATCCTGATTTTCCGCAAGTTGTTTTGATTAAAGACGACTATACGGACGAACAAATTAAAGGTTTATACGAATCGTCGCATGCCGTGGTCGTGCCAAGTCGTGGTGAAGGTTTTGGCTTGCCGATCGCCGAAGCGATGCTGTTTGAGCTACCCGTAATCACCACCGCTTGGGGTGGGCAAACCGATTTTGTCAACGATGAGAATGCCTGGTGTTGCGACTACTCTTTTGCCACTGCAGGCAGCCACCTTTCATCGACGCACTCGGCGTGGGCAGAACCTAATCAGCAACATTTGACGCAGTTAATGCGGGAGTTATTTGAAAGTTCGCCAGAAGCCTTGCAAACGAAAGTCCAGCGCGCCAAAAAAGAGCTATTGGAAAAATATACTTGGGCAAATAGCGCCCGCTTAATCAAGCAGGCGGTAGAAGCACTTGAGACTCAAACGTCGACAATGATACAGCCAAAGATAGGCTGGATCAGCAGTTGGAACGCGCGTTGCGGCGTGGCCTCTTACTCATCGTTCCTGAGCGCTGAAATCCCTTCTGACCGTCTATTTTATCTGGCGAGCCATACGGCTGAGCGAGTGAATTTTGATGCGGACAATGTGCTTCGTACTTGGTCGCAAGACATGGAAGAAGACTTGCATTACGTCATCTTAGAAATTATCGAGCGTGATCTCCGTGCCATAGTCATTCAATACAATTTCGGCTTTTTCTCACTCGCGAGCTTATCCGCATTGATCGTAAAAATGCATGAGCTTGGCGTACAAACGCACATCTTTTTTCATTCTACGGCAGATGTTCAATGGGTCGATAGGCACGTTAGTCTGAGCACGATCCACGAGCAACTCAAAATCGCCACGCGCTTGTATGTGCATGGCGTGGATGATTTAAATCGCTTACGTCGCTTGGGCTTACAAAGCAATGTTGTGCTGTTCCCACAAGGTTTGATGCCGACACCGTGCGCCAAAAAACCAAGTACGCAAAACGATAAAAAAATCATCGCCGCGTATGGCTTTTTGTTGCCCCATAAAGGCATGCAGATTTTACTGCACGCATTTTCTCTGTTGTTGAAACGCGGTTTGGTGGCGCGTCTTGATTTAGTGACTTCGCTCTATCCTGTTGACGAATCGCGCGCGGAATTGGAGCGGTGTCGAGACCTGATTCACCAACTAGGTTTGGGCGAGAGCGTGCATATTTATTCGGAATATTTGCCCGATCAGCAAAGCATTAGTCTATTGCAACAAGCCGATCTAATTGTCTACCCCTACCAAGCAACGCAAGAATCATCAAGCGCAGCAGTACGAATGGGCTTAGCTAGTGGCGTGCCGGTCGCCGTCACCCCTTTATCAATATTCGCTGATGTGGCGCAAGCAGTGCATCGTTTGCCCGGCACAAGTGCCGAAGAAATTGCCCGAGGCATCGCCGATTTGTTTGCCGATAGCGTGATGTTGGAAAGAAAAAAAGAACAAGCCGCGGCGTGGGTTGCTGCGCGCCAGTGGCCAAGTTTATCGCGCCGCTTGTTGAACATTATTGATACCGTGGCAAACGAAGCACATTACCCGAGTGATTAGGCAAGGTTAACCGCGTTAGCGCTGACCTTGATTGCTATACAGAATTGCGGATGCGGGCGTGGCGATTTTTAGCATACTCCATAAATTGTCAAAATTGTTTATGGCTATTGCGCATGACTACATTGCGTTTTAGATAAATTACTGCCTGCTGTATGTAATTTTATGGCTATGTTTCGTTTGGGTGTTGACCAACACAACTGAGGTTGAGATCATCGCGCTCGAACAAAACACTGCGAGCCAGTTGAGATGCAAGCAAATTCAATATCTTTAACGCAGAGCCGCAAGGTCGCAAAGAATCAAGGTTTCTCTCTGCGACCTGCGGCTCTGCGGCGAGACTTTAAATGCAATGTCATCAATATAACATTCGGTTATAGAGAAAATCGCAGCGCGATAAGAAGCGTTTGGCCTATTTTTTTGGTTGCGGTGTTGGACACGCTGGTAGTGCATTGGCTTGGAGCAGCGTTACCAAACTGCTGGTGTGGCGCGTTCTCGCCCACGCCTGCAAATGATGATCCGTGTCGAAAAACCAGCTTGGTGGGTACATAAAATCAAGCGGTGCGCCGACATAAGGTAGGCCAAGCGCAGTTATCTTTTGCGCTAGCGTCGTGTAAAAAATGTAGTCATCTTGGTCTTGTGTGTATTTCTCTTGCTTGAGTAATACCGTTGGCACAGCAATCACGCAAACGCCTGCATTTTTTGCCCAGCTTGCATAGTTGGCTAATAAATGCCAAGCCCCCCGGTCTGTGCGTGCGCGCTTGCCGTAATCCCAAATTTTTGCTTGGCTGATTGCCTTCTGATCGGCGGCGGTTTGGTCGGT
>JAIETO010000269.1 GCA_019745005.1 Burkholderiaceae bacterium | reverse complement strand
TGCCGGTGGCTCTGGCTACCGTCTGCGCTGTGGCTAAGGCCGACATGCCGGTGGTAGCGACGCGGTTGCAACCGTTGACCATTTCACGCGCTGTTTTCTTGAGCAAATCTAAGGAGAGATAACCATTCACGTTGACTGCCATTTGCGTTTGCATATCTTGCAAATTTTGACGCGCGTAAAACAGCACTTCTTGCTCCAAGGCTTTTGCGCGCATTGGGTCGCTGATTTTCAATCTCTCAACATGCGCAGCCACTTGCGTATCGAGTTGCTGGGCAAAGTAAATCGCGCCTTTCAAGCTCTGCATGGCATCCCACAATTTACCTTTGACAAGCTCGATTTCTGCTGCGTCGCGTTGCATATCGTCACGCGCCGCATAGATTTGCGTCATGATGGTTTGTAGTTGCGTGCTGGCATTTTGAAACTTGCGGAAATAGTCCTGCAATTTGTTACCAAAAGGAATAATCCCCAAGAGCTTGTTCTTGGAAAGCAAATCACCGTTTTTTCCTGGATTGAGTTCATCCAGCATGTTGCGCATAGACTGTATCGATTTGAATGAGGCTGAATCTTCAATCCCCACAAAATTGCGCTCCATAAAACGCCCCGTCATCAGCGCAGCGGCGTTAGAAATCTCTTCTTTGCCTAAGCGGAAAGCCGAATCCAATTTAGCTTGGAAGTTGGGGTCGTTCACATCGGCGGATAAAATACTCTCGATATAGCTGCTGACTTGCGTGTCGATTTTCGCCTGCGTTTCTGGCTTCAGCGGCACCATCTCGCGCGCATTGTTGTCGCTCACTGGCGTTAGTACTTCTGGTGGCGTCAAGGTCATTGGTGCGTCCATTGTTTTTGTCTCTTGCATGGCGTTTCTCCTAAAAATTGAATTCACGATCTACATTTAAAGTGCCGCTGTACTTGGTGATGCGGATTTTTATTGCTTAAACTTTTCTTCGATTGAGGCAATCATGCGTTCCAAAATTTCAAAACTCGGTGGGTCAATCACATCAACCAAAGCGCTTGGCGCTTGCAGCTTCTTTTCTTTTAAAAAGTTCGTAAAAAATTCTGGCGTTGCCGTGCGATAGCCATATTGCGCGGCCAATTTTTGCAAGTCAGCGTCGCTCGATAACAGTTCACCCAAACGCTGCCCATTTGGCGTGAATGGCACCACAATATGTTTGGTGTAAATGGTTGGCTGTGGGTATAACAAAACCATGTCGTCATTAGGTTGCGCGCGTTTTGACTGGTATTCTAAGAATTGGCTTTCGTAGATCATCACCAAAGGCGCCTTCCCCAAGCCCATGGTGGTGTAATCTTCAAACGAGCCAGAAGAGCTGGATTCTTGCAGGCCTTGGCGTAAAAATAAGGACGATAAAAACGGCATAATCTTTGCCGCATCCTCATTGTTATCCACCACGTTATTGCCATTCACCACGTAGCTGGCAAGCGATAAATACATGGCGGCAGAATTCGATTTACGCACGTCGGTCGAACTAATCAAAATGCTTTTGCCGGTTGCGTAAGCGGTGTTGTTCTTCAGATCGCGCCAACGTGCCCCTTTTTCGCTGAGTTCAAGAAGACGTTTCATATCGATGATGTAGTAAGCATCGTTCGACTTTTTGACGATGCCCTCGCCTTCCAAAACTGGCAGCAATTGCTTCCACGACGCGACGGCCATCGGTGTAAAAAAAGTGGGATAGGTTTGTTTTGCCTTGGATTTTTTCTGCAAGGAAATCGCCGCAGGCAAACCCGCAGGGAAACCGAAATCGTAGCCCGTTAAATCACGGCTAGAAATCTCGCGTGAGCCGACCTTCTCTGCTTTCACGCGTATGCCTTTCTTCAACAGCATCTCGATGACTTGTGGGTCGGTAAAAAAGGATTCTTTTTCAGAACCAATCATGCCTTTCACTTCGATCACCGCAGCTAGTGCTGCCTGCTCGGCTTCGGCTTTGGCACTGCGTTTGTGCGACACCATCACGGCGGCACCGATACCCACCACGAGCACGGCGGCAAGTACAGGGCCTAAAATTCGCTTAAGTTCCATTCTCTCGGATTCCTATTGAAAAAGGTCAATCTCGGTGCGACATCAAATTTTCGTCAGCTTGGAAGACCACGGCCTAAGCTGGCGACGCCATTATGCAAGAAACCGCCTTGAATAGCATCGTCTGATTGATGGTAATTTTTTGCCAAAGTAAACGTTGTATCGATGCGGCGCGAGTTTTGTCCGTAAAATGAGATTCTTTACGACTCTATTTCTGACAATGGCCTTCTCACTAGATCAATTATTGGTTGTTGGCATCTCTTCCCGCGCACTGTTTGACTTGGAAACGGAAGAAACCCTGTTTCAAGAGCAAGGTTTAGAAGCGTTTCGTGCGCATCAACTCCAAAATGAACATGTCACCCTAAAACCTGGTGCGGGTTTTTCGCTTGTGAAGGCCTTATTGAAGCTCAATCAGCTTGTGCCAGGGCAGCGTTTGGTGGAAGTGGTGATTATGTCGCGCAACTCGTCAGAAACCTCGTTGCGCATTTTTAATTCCATTGAACATTTTGGGCTCGACATTGGCCGTGCTGCGCTCTCTGGCGGGGCACCGTTAGCGCCTTATTTAGAGGCGTTTAACGTGAGCTTATTTCTTTCTCTACATGAGGACGATGTGCAAGCGGCGATCAATTCCGGCGTGGCTGCGGCCTTGTTGTACCAACTTCCTCCCAATGCAGCGGACTTAGAACAAATACGCATAGCATTTGACGGCGACGCAGTGATTTTTTCCGATGAGTCGGAACGCATCTACCAAGAACAAGGCATAGAAGCGTTTGAAAAACACGAACGTGAAAACGCTAAACGCCCACTGCCAGAAGGCCCCTTCGCGCGCTTATTGAAAGCGCTGTCGTTTTTGCAGAATAATTTTAAAACCAGCGATGGCAGAGCGTTTCCCTTGCGCACCGCCTTGGTCACTGCACGCTCCTCACCCGCACATGAGCGTGTGATTCGCACCCTACGAGCGTGGAACATCGCCATCGACGAAACCTTCTTTATGGGCGGCGTCAATAAATCAGCAGTGCTGGCAGCCTTCAAACCGCATATGTTTTTTGACGATCAGCATGGGCATTGCATCAAAGCATCAAGCTTGGTTCCAACCGGGCGGGTGCCGATTAAACATCAAGAAAAATAGCATACTGCCAAAAAATAATAATTCTTAAGCTAGTTTGCGCTTTATTTATAAGCGCAATTGAAAATTACTAGGGTAAGTATAGATAAATACCGCTCTTTGGCAAGGCAAACATTTGACAGAACGACGAGAAAGCAAGCACGCGCCAATTTTCACGAAGACAAAAATCAGACCCGTTCTTTAGGTCGGAGCGAAACAAAAAACCACGGAAGAAACACAAAGGGCGCAGAGAAAAATGATTTTCCTCTGCGCCCTTTGCGTCTCTGCGTCGAGACTTTAA
>JAIETO010000193.1 GCA_019745005.1 Burkholderiaceae bacterium | reverse complement strand
CGGCTACCAGTTGACTGGCAAGCCTGCATATCAATAACAATTCTCATGAAGTCTTCTTATGCTCTTCTAATTTTCTTATAGCGAACTTCAGATCAGAGAGTATTGCTTGTGCTTTGGGGCTTAGTTCTTTTTCGCTGTACTGAACGGACGCTAATGTGACTACATTCTTTGTCGTCGCGACCTGCGGCTCAGCATAAACATTATGTCTGAGACTCGTTCTTAATTGGGGGGAAAAGATCAATAACTTTGTGCCAACCCGCAATAGTATGGGATTTTTCACAGCGAGCCGAGCGATTGAAACAATAATTTTTTTTGCGATAGATTTCACGCTTAATTCGCCAGAAAACAATCTTGAGACAAGCCGCAATGGGGCAGTAATCTTCCACGACGTACTCTTATGGATGGCCTCTAGCTGTGCTTGTAAATCTTGATCACTCATAACTCGGTTGCCACGTAATATTGGTGAGCTAAAGTGTCAGAGTATAAACGAGGAGCCTGCTGTCGAACACTGTAGCCACGCGAAAGAAACATAGACCTGCCGGCGAGTTCTGTGGATAGATTACACAAAAGTTACCATCGTCAATTACAATTTTATTGTACGTATTTGGGATTACATTCAAACGGTGAATAGCCATCTTCTTGGAAAAAAATGACAAAAATTATCTCTGCCAACTTAAATGGCATCCGCTCTGCGGCGAAAAAAGGTTTCTTTGATTGGTTCGCTAAAGAAGCGGCTGACTTCGTTTGCGTGCAGGAATTGAAAGCGCAAGCGGATGATATGACGGAAGAATTTTTGCGTCCGCATGGCTATCACGGTCATTTCCATTATGCGGAAAAGAAAGGTTACTCAGGCGTCGGTGTCTACAGCAAGGCCGAACCTGATGCCGTGCAGATTGGCTTTGGTGATGCTGAGTTTGATGCTGAAGGTCGTTATGTGCGCTGTGATTTTGGTGATCTTACGGTGATTTCTTTGTACTGTCCTTCTGGCTCTTCTTCGCCGGAGCGCCAAGAGGCAAAGTTTCGGTTTATGAAGGTATTTTTACCACATCTACAAGGATTAATAGCGGAAGGACGTGAGTTGGTGGTTTGTGGTGACTGGAACATCGCCCACAAAGAGATTGATTTAAAAAACTGGAAGAGCAATCAGAAAAATTCTGGCTTCTTGCCCGAAGAACGGGCGTGGATGACGCAGCTCTTTAATGAGGTAGGTTGGGTCGATGTGTACCGACAGTTACATCCGACCGCGACTGATGAAGCTTACACTTGGTGGAGCAATCGAGGCCAAGCTTGGGCGAATAATGTGGGGTGGCGCATTGATTATCATGTGGCGACACCGAGCATTGCCAGTCGGGCCAAGTCGGCGCGCATTTATAAGGAGCAGCGCTTTAGCGATCATGCGCCGCTGATTATTCAATATTAATTCCATTTCTAAAGCTATCGTGTCGTTGTTGCCTTCGCCTAGACACAATTGACTTGGAAATGGAATAACAAGTTTTAGGCAGTGTTCAGATTGAATGTTAATGGCAATTGAATTGACGTCTCACCGCGGAGCCGCAGAGATCGCAGAGAAAAACCTTGATTCTTTGCGAGCCGCGCGGCTCTGAGCTAAAGCTTTTGGCTTTATTGATACTATAGCGAGTAAAATTTATATTCGCTTTATTGGTAGGCGGAAAAGGCATATAAATTTATAAAAATAGGGGAGTATGCCATTTCCACTTATTGAGATTGGTGGCAATCTCAACAAATTTTCAAGAGGTTTCGCCTAAAACTGCGAGACCTTCTTCGGCTTAGTCTATACGCTGCACGCGCCGGATATTCACTTTATCAATTTTGCTGCCCTGTTCTTTCAGATAGTTGATGGTGGCGTCAATATCAATCCCTATGGTCACACTATCTGTGGCTTGCTTAAAGACGGTAAATCCATCACCACCGTTGGCCAAGAAGCTATTCGTGACAACTTGGTAGCTGCGATCCGTCTGTAAAGGCTCGCCGTGGAGTCGCATATTTTGTATGCGCTTTTCCAGCGGTGCACTTGCTTGCCAAGTGTAGGTAAAGCCTTCTGACACCATCAGGGCTTTGGGTTGCGTGCCAGCTTTGCCTTGCCATTGTTGTTGCAGTAAGGCGAGAATTTGCGCGCCCGTCATTTTAATTTTGACGAGCGTTCCGCCAAATGGTTGCACCGCATAGATATCGCCAAAACTAATTTCGATGGGTTTGCCCGCTACCCCTGCTGGCAAATCTGCCCGCACGCCACCATCGTTCATAAAGGCGATATCCGCGCCACCATATGGTTTAGCCGCATAGAGTTCTGCGTCGGCGATGACATTGCCCAAACTGTGTTCATGCCCTCCTTTTTCCCGCTGGCGCGTCAATTGTGTAGCGGCCCTGGCGACCACGCGGTTACGCACTTGTTCGGTTTGCGTGGCGACGCTCTCGACCAGTTTTTGCGCATTGCTGTCTGGAGTGAGTTTGCTTTGCTCGACCAAGAGATTGACCGCTTCTGCGCGCACGACTTGGCGCGTTTCTCGGTCGATGCTGAGCGTGGTTTCTGTGATGTAGCCACCGTAACTGCGCGCTTGGACTAACAAACGGCCGTCCACTTTGCAGGTATAACCTTGATGTGAATGGCCGGAGACGATCAACTGTATTGCTTTATCAAGGCGTTTGGCGATGTCAACAATAGGCCCTTGCAAGCCGGGGCACTGATAACTTGTATCGTTGGCAGCGCCACTATAGTTAGCGCCTTCATGAATAAGCAAAACGATTGCTGATACGCCCAGTTTTTGAATCTCCGGCACGTAGCGATTCACGGCGTCTGCCTCATCTTCGAAACGTAAAGTTTTGATTCCTTGACCCGCGACGATGCTTGGTGTTTCAACGGTAACAGCACCGATGAATGCAATTTTTTGATCGCCAATTTGACGTATCACATACGGTTTGAATAAAGGCTTTCCATCCGTTTTTTGCACCACATTTGCCGCGATATAGTCATAGCGCGCACCGCGAAACCCCTGATAGGCGCAGCCAGTTGATGGACATTCGCCCTTTAACTTTTGTAGCAATACATCGCTCCCTGCATCAAATTCATGGTTGCCTAACGAGGTGACGGACAGGTCTAATTGATTCAGCGCTTCGATCACGGGTTCGTCACGCAAAATCGCACTGCCGATAGGCGACGCTCCAATCAAGTCACCAGCGCCGACAAAAATACTATTTGGCTTTTCCGCACGGCGTTGTTTAAGCAGAGTTGCGAGATAAGCATAGCCACCACTGGGTATGTTCGCTGCGTCCTTGCCGTGGTCGTGTCCGTGCTCGTCTTTTACCAGCAATGGGATAGGTTTATCGGCCTGCAAATTGCCATGAAAATCGTTAAAGCTGAAGATGGTGATTTCGCTCAGCCGCTCCTGCTTATTGGTTTTGAACATGCCGCAGCCGCTTAACAAGCAGATCGCTACCAATAGACTCAG
>JAIETO010000285.1 GCA_019745005.1 Burkholderiaceae bacterium | reverse complement strand
ATAAAGAAAAGCAAGGTCACCACCATGCGCGTATTACCGCCACCAACCGTGAATAAAGTACCCGAACCGCAGCCGCCCCCAAGTTGCATGCCTATGCCAAATACCGTCGCCCCAAGCAGAAGCGCAACACCAAGTGGCGCTTCGAAGCCGCTCAATTCTTGGCCAAATAAAGTGCCTACTGCCAGCGCTGGAAAAAATAGACAACAAGCCACACCAAGCATCCACATTTGCGCTCGAAAGCCCGCGCTACGACGGTCTGCCAACAGCACACGGAAAGACGACGTGAATCCGAATGAGGCCTGATAAAGCACGTAACCTAGGCAAACACCAATCAGAAAAAGTGCGGTCAGTTGAGTGTTTTGTGTGTAAAGAATAAGAAATGCCAGACCTAAAATTGCGAGCACGCAGCCAACCAATGCAGCATTTTCCTTGATGGAAATCGGAGTTGTTTTATTCAATGCAAACATCCTTTATGAAGGAAGCGAGTTACCTCGCGCCTGCTCTTATTTTGCTTTGCATGCCAAGCTTGGCGTAACAGATCTAAGGACGCGCTGATCAAGCTACTGCGCCGCCGAATTTTGCTCAAGTGACTTCAAACTTTGATCCATGACGACGCTTAATCAGCGTTTCCTTAAGCGTGCGGCGGCGCAATATGAAAAAAATAAATTACTCATGTGGAAGCGAAAAATAAATCCTATGAAGTAGTGTAGTATTATTAACGAAACAAAAGGACTTATCGCTGAAATTTTTTCGATTCGACAGCAAACCGCAGATGGGCTGAATGCGTCTTGGCCCAACTCAATGAATGTGAGGCATCAATGAAATTTTTTTCGCAAATCGGTATCGCAAAACGACTATATCTTGCCGCCTTTCTTCTCATCATGACTTTAATCGGTGCCGCAAGTGCCGCATGGTGGTCGATGAGTCAAGTCAGTAAATTGACGCATTTGACGAGCCATAACCGCGTCCCACAACTGGGCAATATCTCAGCGATTGAACTTAATATTACGCGACTGTCCTTGCAGATTCGTCACGCATTTTTAGTTAAAACCCCAGAAGATTTAAAAAACACGACGGATGATATTTCTGTCAAACGACAGTTAATCGAAGAAAATCTCAAAGCGTTCGGCGCGGGCAATTTTACGTCGGAAGGGCGCGCAATATTCGAAAAAATGGAACCACTTGCGAAAGAGTTTTATCGCTTGGGAGATGAAAATGTGAAATTGATTCAAGACGGCAAACCCGACGATGCGTTCGCGTTTTTGGTCAGTAAGACTATCCCCGTACGCAATCAATTATTGGCAATAACAGGCGAAGAAAGAAAGCGCCAAAACGAGCGCTTGCAATTAGAAATGGATGATATTGAAAACCACGCCACCGCGACGCGTTTGCGTTTATCGATGGTGTTTGTGGTCATTGCTATTGGCGTTGTTGCTATGTCGATTTACATTGGGCGCGTGTTGGTGCGGCGTATCGAAGACTCTGAGCAAGTCGCCGCCCGCGTGCGCGACGGTGATCTGACGGTTCCTGTTATCGATCATGGGCGCGATGAATTTAGTTGTCTTTTAAAGTCGCTAGCGGAGATGCAAGCATCATTGACCAAAGTTGTGGCCAACGTTAGGCTGGGTTCAGAATCTGTCGCGCTTGCGAGCGGTGAAATTGCGGAGGGAAATAATGACCTTTCTGCGCGTACGGAACAGCAGGCTGGTACGCTGGAAGAGACTGCCTCTTCGATGGAAGAGCTGAGCTCAACCGTGAAGCAGAATGCCGATAGCGCGCGAAAAGCGAATGAATTGGCGGTCAGCGCGTCACACGTGGCGGTAAAGGGCGGCGAGGTTGTCGGTCAAGTTGTGGAAACAATGAAAGGTATTAACGAAAGTTCGCGCAAAATTTCCGACATTATCCAAGTCATAGACAGCATCGCGTTCCAAACCAATATTTTGGCCCTGAATGCAGCCGTTGAGGCGGCACGGGCTGGCGAACAAGGCCGTGGCTTTGCAGTGGTCGCCAGCGAAGTGCGATCTTTAGCAGGCAGATCGGCGCAAGCAGCAAAGGAAATTAAAGATTTAATTAGCGATAGCGTGGAACGGGTTGAACAGGGCACGGCATTGGTTGATCAGGCTGGTGTAACCATGTCCGAAGTGGTGAGTTCGATACAACGCGTGACCGAAATCATGGGCGAAATCAGCGTTGCCAGCCATGAGCAGTCGCAAGGTGTAACGCAAGTTGAATCAGCGATTACTGAGTTAGATGACGTAACTCAGCAGAACTCGGCCTTAGTGGAAGAAATTGCTGCGGCGGCGGGTGAATTAAAAGGGCAAGCAGACGATCTCGTGGCTGTGGTGTCGCGCTTTAAGCTCGACGATAGGGCGCTAATGACCAAGAAAGTATCGAGCAAAGAAAATCGCGGCGTTCCCACCGTAGACCAGGGCAACCTGAGTCGCACTAAAAACACTGTTCGTTAGTTGACAATGGAAGGTGGAAATTAGCGCAAATTGGACTACCAAAGTGTTCGCCACAAGACAATTGGCTGACAGCCACGCTAAGGCGTGTTGCGCAATTTCTCGTTTCGCGCACTGACTTTTACTTACCATTGTTACAATATGTTGGACGAATCGTTTCGTGACGTAGGTTAAAATTTGCACTAAATATGACGACATGAATTCGCAAATGGAATGAGCTTGAATGATGTAGCTCAATTGCGGAGATTTCTGAAAGCTTGTAGTGCTGATTAAAAGACCGATTCCCGTTCAAACATTTTTAGACTATGCCGATTCACGTCTAAAAATGTTCCTCAATCAAAAGAACGAGCAACGCTTGCTCGATAAACAAAAAACTCATGAGGCAATGAATGCGACGTTCATTGCCGCAGATGAATTTAATTTGCTCTTTGAGACGCGCGATGATGTCGCGGTTCTGCATGATTTGCGTATTGGTATCGAAGGCGCCAGCGCGCATATCGATCACTTGTTCATTACAAACAATTTGCACGTATTCCTTGTTGAGTCTCGTCTAGCGATAAAACAATTAGAGCTGCAACCAGATCACCGTTGTCTTAGCAACGCTGGGCCAAGTGATGTTTGCGAAATTCCATCGCCGATTGAGCAATTAAAGCGCAACCGCCAAGTGTTAAAGAAGGTTTTTCGAAAAATAGGCTTACCGACGCGGTTTGGCCAAACCTTAGTGCCGACTTTGCATTGCTTTGTCGCGCTCGATCCCTACTCTTTAATGTCGAATAAGTTAGGGCGTAGCCACGAATACTTTGTCAGCCCAGAGCAGCTTGTCGCGTTGATCAATGAACGTACGAAGGGACAGAATTTTTTAAATTTCTTTACCCGCTTACCCGCGGAAGACTTAAAAAGTATCGCATCTAAAATTGCGCGCCTTCACTCTACAAAAGAGGTGCGATTCTCAAATAAATTTCGCCACATCCTCGTACCACCTACAATACACGCTCCATAGTGAAAA
>JAIETO010000031.1 GCA_019745005.1 Burkholderiaceae bacterium | reverse complement strand
CCCCTACCTCTACTTGCTTTGTCGCTGGCGTTTTCTGGCACTGAAGGCATACGTGCATCATTCGCCCATTTTGATTTGATTGCCTTGGCTTCGCTCTTGTTTCAGGTGTATCCCACGACTTTGCTCGGCTATTCAATTTGGAACCATCTACTCTCAAAGTACTCGGTTTCAACCGTCGCGCCGCTGGCATTATTGGTACCTGTATTTGGCATGTTGGGCTCGGTAATCATTTTTAAGGAAGGATTGCCCGCCTATAAACTCGCGGCGATTGGCCTTATTTTCTCTGGCTTGTTAGTACACCGATTTGGCGGGCGATTTTTAGTGCGGGCGTGAATTGATGTGGCATTTGGGTTTATGCGTAGGCCGCTTCATGGCTTCGTTTTTACATCGCACTGCGCCACGGATTGCCTTGCTTTTTAACGTAGTGACGATAGACATAGGACCACGGTATGGCGGCATACACGAGAACGACCAAACCAATCGCAAACACATTCGGCAATAACTTATCGTCGAACGTTCCATTTAACCAAAGCGGCAACGGTACTGCAATCAGCCAAATTGTCTTCCACAGCAATTCCCACATTAGTATTGGTAGTAACTGTAACGGATAACGAATACCCAACACGCAAAGCAACCAAAATGCTGCCATCATGGACGTTTCAACTCCACGAAAAAACTCCCATGCTGAGAAAGGCTTTTTAGACGCGAATACGTCAGGCCATAAGCTAAGCGCTAGACCTACTACCACCAACAAATACATTGCCCGCAATACATAAAGACGGGTGAGTGAAACTTCGTTCATTATTTTTCTCCAATCATTTCTTATCAGGTTTTATGGGATGAGTTTTACTTTGTAGTTACTTTAGAATTACTTGAGTAGTTTCAGTTGTTCTTCGGCGTCTGCACGAGTTTTTTTACCCAGCTCCGGTGTGAATGCAAGTGCTCTTTCAAAGAATGAAATAGCTTTTGATTTGTCACCCAGGGCTTGCCATGTTTTACCAAGGCGATAGAGCGCAGCCCCAGTTACCTCGATACTCAAGGATTTTTCAAGTGGTAGTAGCGCTTCTTTCGCTTTTCCCTGCTCTTGTAATGATCTGCCAAGTCCCAGATAAGCGACCGAAGAATCAGGAAAACGCTGAATCACTTCGCCCAGCAGCTTTTCTGCATCGGCAAATTTTTTGTCTTTAACAAGAGTCTGGGCGATCTCTATGGCGATCTCGTTCTGTAGCTGTGCGATGTCAGCATTTCCGTTGGCATTGACGGCCAAAACGCCGCCCTTCGCTTTTTCAAAATTCTCATCCTTCAAATCAAGCTTCGCTTGTAATAAGTTAGCTGCAGTTGGGTTGATCTTCTGCATTTCTGCAATTACATCTTTCGCTTTTGAAGTACTACCCCCCATTAAACTTGGCACTTCCAAATAAAAGGTCATCAATGATTGAGCTGCACTAAAATTTCGTGGATCTAATTCAAGGGCTTTTTTGAAAGAATCACGAATTTTTCCAAGAGAGCTAATCCCCGCCATCATGCCGCCTTTTTCTGCTTTGACACCAAGCACACTGCCAAGTGCTTCATGGCATTCGGAATTTTGGGGATTGCCCGCAATACACTGTTCGGCGAACTTCACGCCTTCATCCAGTCGAACAACTTTACCCTCAATTAGAATCAAATCGACTTTTGCTAACAAGGCATCGGCGTCATTTGTATTTGTCGCCAATTTTGCTCCGATTGCACGTTCCACTTCTGCATATTTTTTTGCTTTGATGAGCGCGCTGAATTCGTGAGCCTGCGCTGACTGCATACCAAGTATTGGCGTGAGCATTGGACTGAGTAAGAGTGAAGCCATGATGGCACGGCGAATACTGCTTGTCGGATGAGAGAAGAGAGTCATAGTTATGTTCTTAATTGTTGAGTCGGTACCAAGTGGTTGAGACGATTTCAAGCTGCAATCGATACTGAAGTATCCGCTTTGCCACCGTACCGTTTCTATCAAAAAGTGACGAATTGCGGTCTGGTCACCATGAGCTGCGGTAGAACTTGGGTGAGTTACAGCGACCTTTGTACAACTTACTGCGCGGCCGAATTTCACTCCTGCGACGCCGGCTACGGTGCTGTCAAGGAATGTGACTGAACCTAGGCAAGCGCGGATTAATCCCGTGTTGCGCCGAGCCCGAAGGGAATCCCGAAGGGAAACCCAACGAGAAACCCAACGAGAAACCCAACGGGCGGCCCGACGGGAAGCCCTACGGGAGTCCCAAAGCCAAACATTATTTGCTGGTTGCGCTTTGTAGAAATGAACGCAAGCGTAGAAAAGGGTACGTCGTACTTAGTGACTAAATCCGCGCTTCCCTAGATAACAGGACAACCACTGAGCGGTGAACTATGTCTGCTTGAAGTGATGCAAATAGCTACGGCTAACTGGTAATTTGTCGGTACGCCCTTTTACAAAAACAGTGGCTGTCTCATTCTCTCCGCGCATCACATGACTCACCATATTGATATTCACGACCACTGAGCGATGCACCTGAATAAAATGTGTGGCATCGAGTTGATCTAGCAATTCCTTGAGTGAACTCCGAATTAAGGCTTCAGCCGGTTTTCCATCTTCGCCGCGCCAAGCGATTAAGGTATATTTTTCGTCCGAACGCAGAAAATCAATATCAGTGACGGGGATCAATCGTAAAGACTGACCGACCATGGCTTTTATCCAGCGCAAGGGTTCCGGCGCAGCTTTCTTTTGCATCCGCGCTTCTAACTTATCTAACAAGACGTCGATGTCTGGTGCATCCTGTGCTGCGCCAATTCGTTCTCGTACGCGGGCAACGGTGTCAGCCAAGCGGGCTGGGTCGACGGGTTTTACAAGATAATCCAAGGCACCTTGCGTGAAGGCTTCGACGGCATATTCACTATATGCGGTAACAAAAACCAAATGTACGCCACGCCCAATTTGACGAGCCGCCTCGATGCCCGTCATTCCTGGCATATGCACGTCCAGAAAACACAAGCTTGGCTTAAGCGCTTGGTATTGCTCGACCGCTTCGCGCCCATTTCGCGCCTCTGCGACGATCTCTAGTTCAGGCCAAATTTGCGCAAGCATGCGTGTTAATGCACTGCGTAGCAGTGGCTCGTCATCGGCGATAAGTGCAGTAGGGCGGGCTGAGCTCATGTGGGTTCCCTATGATAAATTGGTCTTTGACGTGTTCAGTTGCGCGGGAAAATTGATTTCTGCAAGAAAGCCATGTGGTTCCAATGCAGTCAAACTAAGTTGTGCCTGATCTGCAAACACCAATTGAAATCGTTCACGTAGATTTGCCAAGCCGGTGCCGAGGCCCTTACTCCCTTGACCTCCGCTCAAGCCAACCCCTGTATCGCGTACTTGTGCCATACAACGATCATTTTTTAATCGAATAGTGACATCTATTTGACCGCCTTCTTCACTCGGATCAATACCGTGGCGCACCGCATTTTCAACTAAAGTCAGCAAGCTCAT
>JAIETO010000128.1 GCA_019745005.1 Burkholderiaceae bacterium | reverse complement strand
GAAAGACCAGATCCGTTCGAGGCGAACTTTACCTATAACAACAGAGCAAAAGCCAAATCGTGCCGACTTCTCAGATCTTAGCTTTCTCAAAGGCTTGGGTGTGGCGGCCATCGCATGACTGAAAGACTGGAAATTTTATGAAAAACACCGAGTCGCATCTCATTGTCGTGTTTCTTTCTCACCTTCATTTGTCTGATTCGGCACTTGCATAGGAAGAACTTCAATTTCTCTGAGCCAATTTTCAACCAACAGTGGCCACGCCGAAATGGGATGCGTATTTTTCCGCAGACCAAACGCATGTCCACCTTTCGCAAATAAATGAACTTCGCTCGGAACACCTGCGTCGCTTAAGGCCTTTGCGTAAAGTGTGCTATTACAGATTTTATCCACTGGATCATCCCACGCTTGCAATAGAAAAGTCGGTGGCGTTTGTTTTGTTACTTTGATCGACGGGTCAAACATGTTGCCTGCGCGGCATAAATGTCCTGGATAAAGCGCGATTGCGTAGTTAGGTCGACTACTAATCTGATCAATTGCATCGGTCGGTTTGTAGGTCGGTTTGACTATGTTGCTGGTTTGCGCGACGAGGTAGCCACCCGCCGAAAAACCAATGACACCAATCTTGTTAGGATCAATGTTTAATTCTTTTGCTTGAGAACGTACGAGGCGAATGGTTCGTTGAGCGTCCTGTAATGCGAACGGAATTTTTGGCGTGATATGGCAATTGCAGTCTTTATCCCAATAATGATTACCCTTTGGAACGCGATACTTCAATAAAACACAGGTTATGCCCTTAGCGGTGACCCAGTCGCAGATCTCCGTGCCTTCTAAGTCAATGGCCAAAATACGAAACCCGCCACCCGGAAAAACCACCAACGCCACGCCGGTGTTTTCAACTTTTGGCGGATAAATCGTCATCGTCGGCAAGGTCACATCGAGAATCTGCGTGTACTCGCGACCTAAAGCGACCTCAGGTGGTTTCTTCAATTGAACAGCCTCAATTGAGCCAGAAACCTTTGGCCTATCTGGCACACCATCGGCCCAAATAGGGATTTGTGTCAAACCAGATGGCGGTTTCCACCCGCTTAATTCTCTTTCGTCAATTTGATCTTGCTTCACATCACCGGCAATTGTGTCAGTGGTCGCAGCGGCGAAAAGAATCAATAAAAAAAATTTATACATACTTATGAATTTTGAGAAGCGCGTCGAATCGTAAGGCATATTTACTCATCAGCAGTTTTAAAGAAAGTAGACATTCAGTCGCGACTATCAAACGCCTAGACGCCTGAAAATTACTTACCATCGTCAAACACGGCATTACGTCGTCTATGGCTCGAATACATTGGCCCTGATCCTCGCAATCGGGCGCAATTTCTCCTTACCTATGAATCGCCGCCTCAGCAATCTGCTGCACTCTAGCCATTGAGATTCCCAAGTGCTGTTCAATCGAAAGCGGGTGATCGGTGTGTTCAACTACGATATTTGGTCTCTCGCCAAGTGGCATGGTTTGAAGATGCGTCTTTAGGCCGAGCGTAGTGGGTTCATACGGGAGAGCGCTTTGCAACCAACCAAAATACGGCGGTTCGCTTTCGCGGCCTTCAGTTTGCCACAACTCGCACGTGCGAATAAAGTTCGCCTCACTCAATGAGACCCATGCAAGCCAAATGAACGGGCCTGGGCCATCAATAACGGGGATGAGTATGCGTCCGAGCACAAAAAAATGTTTGCCATCGATGACGCATTGATCTGAAGTTAACTCGCCACGCTCCTGACGATCACCTTCGGGAATGGATTGCCAAAGTGCAGGCGCAACGGAACCCAAACACATGGGCAATTCATCGTGCATTTTCCCACATGTAGAGCAACGATAATTGTTCATATTGAGATTTGCGTCCTTAATAGAGAGTTAGCTTAAACTGCAAAACCGTTAGTTATAAATCCGAGTCGCGCTGTGCTCTCTGCGAAAGCAAAAAACTGCGTTGCACTGGAGTCTTTTTGGAAAGCTGATGCTCTTCAAGGAAAGCTATTAACTGAAGGTGTCTTTTTTCGTCCTTGAGAAACTGCGCCTGTGAGTTTGTTAGCAAAACCGATTCCTTGCAGGAACTGCACACAACAAAGGAATTCGAGAGAAATGGAATAGTTTTTACCGTAAAAAATGAAACCCATTCCGTCTCCTTCCAATGCACCCACGATCTCTTTCTTTGGCAGCGATAGCAGTAACAACCCAATAATGAACCAACTTCGTTGGCATCCTTGACCCAACCAAAAATAAGTAACATATGACTTCCTACGCGTTTGTATTCAATGCGTCGGCTAGCATTGAAGGACAGTAAAGTTGTGAATATCAATCATGGTAAAGAAGCATACTTAAATGAATTTTTATACAGCACGATTAGCGCGTTTGTACTTGATTTGATACTCGCGCCGTTGCTTAGTAATTTCATAAAGCACTATTCCGCTGGTTGTGCCAAGGTTAAGGCTTTCGATAATTCCAAACATGGGAATCGACACACAAAAGGCAGATCGTTCCACCGCCAACTCACTTACACCCCTAGCTTCATTTCCAAACCATACTGCTAAACGAGGGCAAGTGTAGTCTGCTTCGTGAAGAACAAAGTTCTGTTTACCTTTTATGTCAGGCGAAGTAACAATTGAGGTATAACGATATCTGTCTAAATGCGCTAAGCATTGCTCGGTACTATCAAAGCGCTTTACAAAGCTCCACTTCACCGCTGACACCGACGTCTCAGAAATTGACTTTCTCTTCCGAATCTCCTGCCAATCATCAGGAAGTGATTTTCGATTATCAACAATGTAGATCTTTTCTACACCAAGTGCATTTACATTGCGAATTACGGTTCCGATATTTCTGATGTCCATGGGATTTTCAAGAACAGCGATCAGAAACTTACATTTATATGGTTTGATCGCATCCGCTCGTTTTCGGAGAGTCGTTTTTTCCATAGCCATTTTTTAAAACCTCTTTCAAGAAAGTTCAGATCGACCAACATGTGCAGTAAGTAAAAAACAAATTAGATCATAATTTTTTCAACCCATATCTCGCATTCCCCAACTAGCTATCTAACCCGCTTTGAGTTCCTACAAAATCATAAAAAAAAGTGAAACTAACTATTAGCGTTTAGCAAGCTCTTTAGGTGGCTAAAAAAATGCGCGTGACTATCAAAAAAAACTGTGAAGATGCTTACTTTTATGTAGTCGAGACTTACAACCAACAATGAATGCTAAAAGAACCCGCTGTTCTAAGTGCCAGAAGCGCGCCACACTTTTGAATAAAAAAAGACTTAAATGACGTGACGCCATCATCGACAAAATTTCTTCAAAAAATACAACTGCGAGGCAATTCTAAAGATACCCCCTATTTTTGATACTTAAATATGCCAAATACCGCCTATATTTAATGCATTTGCATATTTTTACTAACACCAGTATAAAGTAAATCACTCACTTTCAACCGAAACACGCCAATACTCACCAT
>JAIETO010000016.1 GCA_019745005.1 Burkholderiaceae bacterium | reverse complement strand
TGAGGCCATGCTCATGAATGAATTGTTCCACTTCTGCTTTATACGGCTCGCTCGTCACACCGCCTGCAAGGAACAAACGTACGGGCAGAGCGAAATGACCCTGTAGATACTTGACGAATTGGACAAGTCTTAACTGATTTTTGTTTTCACAGAAACGTCCAACGAATACCAAATTAATGCACTCATGCCATGCAATGCCAGGAATGATTTCTGGCGTCGTACTAGACATGTGCTCAATATCGACCAGCAGCGGTATGCTATGCACTTGCTCGTAATCTGCCCCACGTAGTTCGTCGCAATTGAAATCTGAATCGCCAATCGCTGCGATGAAATTGTTTGACCATGCTTTCAGTTGATCTCGGCCAAGCTGACTGAGTTCACGCAAACCGTTGTCGGGCAAAAATTCGGCGGGCGTAATATTGTGATAGACGATCACCTTGCGCGCTTTTTGTTGTTCAATCCACTGACAGTTCACATAGCCCAAACTGTGGTGCACCATGAGTATGTCGTTCTCTACTGCGCTAAGTTCTGCCAAAGGCCGAATTTGATCGGACAACTCTTCAGGGAAAAACTCACAATAGATTTCTGACTCAAAGCCCATATCCCGTAACAACTTGCGAGTGAAAATCATACCGTTACTGACGCCATCGCCCATTGTAAAACGTGGGCTAAACTGATGTATTGCGGGAGTTTGCATAGAATTTTACTTAACCGCAATCAGGGCATAATCTTGTGGCCCGAAGAATTCTTTATTAATAACATTAGCAACATCACTGCTCCCTTGCATTAGAAAGTGCTGTGGGTAAGGATGTAAGCGAAGAATTTCAGCGCTCTTAAAACCGCGCTGCTTCGCAATAAATTCTGCCACCTGCGGAACAACTGGATTTAAGTGTGTTGGATCCATATAAAAATTACAAGCGCCAACTTTCAAATTTTCTGGATTTGGTGTTTCGAATATGATTACACCTCCCTCACACAAAGCCTCCTTTGCAGCGTCAAACAAAGCAATCAATCGTTCAAACGGCAAATGCTCTATCAAATGAAAAGCTGTGACCGCTCCAACGCTTCCAGCTGGCATTTCCTGCAAGATCCGAATGGCGTCTCCACATTTTGCGAACAAACCTGCGCATATACATGAGTCAACCATGGAAGCATTGAGATCAACACCCATGGCTGGAATATCATTTTCATCAAGAAGCTCTAACCATTCGCCGCGACCACATCCCACATCAACAACATTCGCACGAATTAAGTTCTTTTGCCTCTGAATATAACTCAGGTATGGTAAGTAGACTCGCAATCGTTCTTTAATATCATCTTTGCCTCCACGGAACAACGCCTCAAACTCCAAATAGAAATCGTCTAAGTTTGTTAACTTTGGTATCCTAACTTCACCAATTTGATTGAGTTCGATCTCTTTATGTTGATTATTTAACTTATCGCTGAGTTGTCGATTCCATTCAGGTTGATCTCTAATCATCTGTTGAACAGATTTGATTTGTCGAGGCAATTGCAACTCATCTAATTGCATAAGGCGCTTGCCAATCTCTAACATGTCATAACGCTCGAGCCGCTCGCCAATGTTTAACATGTCGTAATAAGCTAACCGTTCACCGATATTTAAGCTTTTTAAGTCCTCTAATCTTTCCATTATCTGCAAATCATCATAACGCGCGAGCCGTTCACCGATGTTCAGAACATCATAACGTTCCAAGCGCTCGCTCAACCCTAGTTCCTCGATATTTTCAAGACGTGGCTTCAACGTTTCCATTACAATTTGTTTCATTGTTGATAATTCTGCTTGCAATCGTTCTTTCACCAACCGCACCTCTGTGATTTCTTGCTGCAAAAGCTCGATGCTTATCCCCTGAGTACGACGCGTGAGTGGCAAAACTGCCAACGCATGCAACCAAGTCAAAGCGTACCCAACGACCGGTATTGCACGTAATTTCGTTCTTAAATTTGATTTTTCCATCTCTATTCCAAAGCATAAATTATGGGGTTTGGGCGATTTCGTTGGATACACCACAGATAAAAATTACTGAAGATGCGAAACATTAATTGTTTTCGTTATCACAAGCCAACGAGCCGTAAAAAATATTCGAAATCAGTAGCATAGTGTCCCAACGTTTTCACATCAGGGGTTCGTAAGTTAATGATTCGTTTGCATAAATTGATGTTTTTGTCTGGTCTCGATTTGAACGTCGAGGCGCAGAATTGGGGCTTTTTGCGGATATCCGCCGAAGGCTCCCATGCATCAGGGCAAACTCGTTTTCTCGCAGGTCATGACGTATTTGCCGTTGACCACCTTTCGACGATGTGTCGCTGCTCATCGAGGCGAACACAAGGTCAAGGATTTCTCTTGTTTGGATCAATTCTTCGCCATGGCGTTTGCCCAGATGACTTATCGGGAATCGCTGCGCGATATCGAAGTCAATTTGCGCGCCCAAGCCCATCGGCTGTACCACATGGGATTTCGCTGTGCGACGATTTCGCGCAATACGCTGGCCAATGCGAACGCCACGCGCCCTTGGCAAATCTACGCCGATCTGGCGCAGCACCTGATTGCGATGGCGCGTCCGTTGTATGCCAGCGATCCGTTTGGTGTGGATCTCGATGCGACGGTGTATGCCTTCGACGCCACGACCATCGATCTGTGTTTGTCGGTGTATCCGTGGGCACCATTTCGATCCACCAAGGCCGCCATCAAATTGCACACGCTGCTCGACCTGCGCGGTTCTATCCCCAGCTTCATTCACATCACCGACGGCAAAACCCACGAGGTCAATCTCCTCGACGATCTGGTGATCGAACCTGGCGCGTATTACCTGATGGACCGCGGCTATCTGGACTTTGCAAGACTGTATCGGTTGCATGCGATGAACGCCTTCTTCGTCACGCGGGCAAAAAGCAATACCAAATTCAAACGGCGCTACTCGCACCCGGTCGATCGAACCACCCGCAATATCGTCTGCGATCAAACCGGCGTACTGCCGCTTGTGACTTCGAGCAAGGATTATCCCGCAACCTTGCGGCGCGTCGTTGTCAAGGACGAGACCGGAAAACGGCTCACTTTCTTGACCAACAACTTTGCACTCAAACCAGAGATGATCGCGGCACTTTACAAGCAGCGCTGGCAGGTCGAATTGTTCTTCAAATGGATCAAGCAACATTTGCGTATCAAAGCCTTTCTCGGCACCAGCGAGAATGCAGTAAAGACGCAAATATGGATCGCAGTCTGTACTTACGTCCTCATTGCTATCGTCAAAAAACGTTTGCATTTGCCTCACAGCCTTTACGAAATTCTACAAATCCTGAGCCTGACCATGTTTGAAACAACACCATTAAATCAACTACTTACGCCACCATCGGAAAATCTCGATGACGAAAATCAACCTAAACAGATGTCTCTCCTATGAGAAACGTTGGGGCACTAGTGATTCGAAATATATGCACTATCACTAGTGTCCGGTTTAATTTAGGGTTGTAGTCATAAGAGCTAATGTTGGCGCGGTTTTTGACGATTTAAAGGGTGTCCA
>JAIETO010000101.1 GCA_019745005.1 Burkholderiaceae bacterium | reverse complement strand
GTACAAGACCTTTTTGCCTTATCTTTACCCAATCATGAAAAGCAAACCCAAAAATTGGAACAGTGGCGCAGACGCCCTTTGCTGATTAATTTTTGGGCAACTTGGTGTGCGCCCTGTGTTGATGAAATGCCTGAACTATCTGCGTTACAGAAAGAACTCGGTCAAAAAAACCTGCAAATTCTCGGTATTGGTATCGATAAGCTCAACAACATCGCCGAATTTCAAGGAAAACATCAAATCAGCTATCCCTTGTATGGTGCGGGTTTCGAGGGAGCGCAAATTGCACAGCATTTGGGTAATGGGGCGGGTGGTCTGCCTTTTACCGTGTTAATCAGCGCTGATGAAAGGGTATTCAAGGTTTATAGCGGACGGCTACAGATGTCTGTATTACGTAAAGATATTCAAACCATGCTTGATGCTAAACAGTAGGTCAACGCCAAAGCAAACTATGTTTAGAAAATCTACTTCTTCTTAGCCAAACTGATTCCAAAAAGAAATTAGTTTTAATTTGATAACGAAAAGAAATTTTTTCCTTGCCAGTTCTTTGTAATTCAACGCAAAATGCGCTTTCGCTTTATTTACTCACGTGCTTCAACGAACATCTCGACGAAATTTCATGGCGAATAAGCTGCTCCTACTGAATGGTCCTAATCTTAATTTATTGGGGCAACGTGAACCCAGCGTTTATGGTTCAGATAGCTTGATGGACATTGAAAAGCGTGCGCAGGAACAAGCTGCCGCAGCAAACGTGGCGCTTACCTGCTTTCAAAGTAACCATGAAGGTGCCTTGATTGATTGCATACACGCCGCAAAACGGGATGGCGTTGACGTGATCATCATTAATCCGGGTGGCCTCACGCACACTAGCGTAGCGCTGCGCGACGCATTTGCTGGGGTAGATATCCCGTTTATTGAGGTGCATATCTCCAACGTGCATAAACGGGAAGCATTTCGGCACCACTCCTATTTGTCGGGCATCGCGGCGGGCGTGCTGTGCGGCTTTGGCACCGATGGTTATCGACTAGCCATTGACTTCGCCATCAAAAATCTTTAAATTCTCGCATCTACGCGCAAATGTGCTTTATTAACGACTATTGACGTTTATTAGCTTATAATTGCCGCATATATTTAATAATCAAACTGAGATCAACCGACACTCAGATGCATCTTCCAAGGGGGATTTCACATGGATTTAAGAAAACTCAAGACCTTAATTGATCTTGTCGCAGAATCAGATATCGCAGAACTGGAAGTAACCGAGGGTGAAGGCAAAGTCCGCATCGTAAAAACTGCGCCAGCCCAGCAAAACCAAATGGTGATGATGCAACCGCAGCACATGCAGCCGCAGCATATGCAGGCACCTGTGGCTGCAACACCAGCGGCAGCCGCGCCCGCCGCCGCTCCCGTTGTTGCAGCAATGCCAGAAGGCCACGTCGTGAAATCACCAATGGTGGGTACTTTCTACCGCTCCTCCGCACCTGGCGCACCAGCCTTTGTTGAAGTCGGCAAGAGTGTTTCCGAAGGCGACACACTGTGCATCATTGAAGCCATGAAGTTACTCAACGAAATTGACAGCGATTTCAGTGGCACCGTCAAACAAATTTTGGTCGAAAATGGCCAACCGGTCGAATATGGCCAACCCCTATTCATTATTGGCTAATTTTTCCACGCGACCGTGCAACGCAAAGTTTGCCGCGTGTCGCTCGCTGCGCCCCTTGCTGAGTTTTTTCAGAGCGCCAACAAGCACAAGCGGCGCGCAAATTTGCCAAGACAGCCAAAGTAGACAAAACTATGTTTGAAAAAATCCTCATCGCCAATCGTGGCGAAATCGCCCTCCGAATTCAGCGTGCCTGCCGCGAAATGGGCATACGCACCGTGGTGGTTCATTCTGAAGCCGACCGCGAAGCCAAGTATGTGAAATTAGCCGATGAATCTGTTTGCATCGGCCCCGCACCTTCTAATCTCAGTTATCTCAGCATGCCCGCCATTATTAGCGCGGCAGAGGTCACCGACGCGCAAGCGATTCATCCTGGTTACGGTTTTTTATCCGAAAACGCGGATTTTGCAGAGCGCGTTGAACAATCCGGTTTTGTGTTCATCGGCCCACGCGCCGAGTCAATTCGCTTAATGGGCGACAAGGTGTCGGCAAAGCACGCAATGATCAAAGCGGGTGTGCCTTGCGTACCTGGTTCTGAAGGCGCGCTACCAGACGACCCTAAGGCCATCGTGCAAACGGCGCGTAAGGTCGGCTACCCCGTCATCATTAAGGCGGCAGGCGGCGGCGGTGGGCGCGGTATGCGGGTGGTGCACACGGAAGCAGCCTTGCTGAACGCCGTGACCATGACCAAGGCGGAAGCTGGTGCAGCGTTTGGCAACCCCGAAGTCTACATGGAAAAGTTTTTGGAAAATCCGCGCCACGTGGAGATCCAAATCCTTGCCGACCAACACGGTAATGCCGTTTGGCTGGGTGAACGCGACTGCTCTATGCAGCGACGCCATCAAAAAGTCATCGAAGAAGCGCCCGCACCCGGCATCCCAAGAAAAATTATCGAAAAAATCGGCAATCGTTGTGCCGAAGCTTGCCGCAAAATTAATTACCGTGGCGCAGGCACGTTCGAGTTTCTTTACGAAAACGAAGAGTTCTACTTTATTGAAATGAATACCCGCGTGCAGGTGGAACACCCAGTGACGGAAATGATTACTGGTGTCGATATCGTGCAGGAGCAAATTCATATCGCGTTTGGCGAAAAACTCCGTTTCCGTCAAGCGGATATTGTGCTCAAAGGCCATGCGGTCGAATGTCGTATTAATGCGGAAGATCCGTTTAAATTCACGCCCTCACCGGGCAGAATTACCTCATGGCATGCGCCAGGTGGTCCAGGCATTCGCGTCGATTCGCACGCTTACGCAGGCTATTTTGTGCCACCCAATTACGACTCCATGATCGGCAAAGTGATCTCCTATGGCGCAACACGCGAGCAGGCGATACGGCGTATGCAAATTGCGTTGTCTGAAATGGTGGTGGAAGGAATTCAAACCAATATCGCCTTGCACCGTGAGCTCATGGTCGATGCGCGCTTTATTGAAGGTGGTACGAATATCCATTATTTGGAGCACAAATTAGCAGACATGCCTGTGCTTTCGAAAAAAGCCAAGTAATCAAGACCAGCATGCACAAAGGCTCACTATGAGTTGGATTGAAATTGTCGTCGAAGTCGCGCGCGAACACGCTGAGAACCTGTCCGATGCCTTAATGGAAGTCGGCGCGTTGTCGGTTTCTGTTGAAGATGCCGATGAAGGTACCGACGCGGAAAAACCGCTGTTCGGCGAACCCGGCATGGAATCCAACGAGAAAGCCTGGGAGCATAGCCGCGTCGTGGCCTTGTTGGCAATGGACACGGATCACGCCACCCTCTTAAGCGACGCCTGCGCTCACATTGGTCTGGAACCTCTGCCCGCTTACACTACCCGATCGGTGGAAGATCAAGATTGGGTGCGCCTGACGCAGTCGCAGTTTGAGCCAATTCATATCGGCAAAAATATTTGGGTGGTGCC
>JAIETO010000030.1 GCA_019745005.1 Burkholderiaceae bacterium | reverse complement strand
AGATTCAACGGCAAGCAAAGCGGTATTCAGATGCAACTGAACACCTAAGCGCAGTAAATTGCTTTGTATGCGCGGCTGCTCCATGGTGTATTCAGTCCATTCTGACACTTTACTGCTAGGCGTGACTAGATGCACTTCCAAACCTTGCTTGATGAGTCGTTCTGCCAGTGCGCCGCCCATAATGAAATGATCGTCGTCGTAGATCACGACTGGGTTGGATAACACCGCGCCCGCAAATACATCATCAGGGCTAAACACGCTGGGCAGTTGCGCAGCCAGCAGAGGTTCGCGGTGCAAGCGTCCCAAACCATCTTTGCGCCAGCGCGCGCCCGTGGCGATGAATACTTGCTGCGCGCCCCACTCCAAAACATCTTGCGCGCTTAGATGACTTTGCTGCGCCATTTGCACATTCGGCATCTGGCGCAAGGCTTGTAAGCGGTAATCTGCCACCCGCATCCACGTTGATAAGTTGGGTAGCGTCGCTTCTTGCAGCAAGCGCCCGCCGGGTTGATCGTTCGCATCCGCAATCGTGACTTCGTAACCGCGTTGCCCCAAGGCACGCCCCAACTCTAAACCAGCGGGCCCTGCGCCCACCACCAAAACACGTCGTTGGCTGGCAGCGGGCGCGATGCGTTCTGGGTGCCAGCCGCGCCGCCATTCTTCGCCCATGGTGGGGTTTTGCGTACAGCGAATTGGCACAGAAAAATTATCACCCGTGACGCAGATATTGCAGCCTATACATTCGCGAATTTCATCCACGCGCCCTTGCTCAATTTTGCGCGGCAAAAAGGGATCGGCGATAGATGGTCGGGCGGCGCCTATCATATCCATCACACCACGCCGAATCGCCGACACCATCGCGTCTGGTGAGGTGTAGCGCCCCACCCCCACAACGGGCTTCGTCGTTAAAGACTTCACGAAACTAATCGCCTGCTCTTGAAAACCCTCTTGGGAAAAACGCGCTGTCATACTGTCGTTCGCCCAATCGGCCACATTCACATCCCACAAATCGGGTAGTTCGGCGAGCATCGCGATCACGTCGCGTCCTTCTGATTCGGGTGTGATTCCTAATGGTCCTAATAGTTGATCTACCGCGAGCCGCACCACCACGCCACAGCGATCACCTACGGCGTCTTTGGTATCTTCAATCAACTCGCGCAAAAAGCGCACGCGGTTTTCCAAACTGCCGCCATATTCATCGGTGCGTCGATTATTACGTCGCGATAAAAAATGCATGGGCAAAGCCAAGTCATGGCCGGCATACACATACACCAGATCGAAACCTGCATCACGCGCGCGCAATGCCGCTTTGCGGTGCCAGCGCCGTACGTTGGCGATATCACTTTTGTCCATGGTACGTGCTTGAATTGGATCAAGTCCGCGCACCGGCAAATGCGATGGTGCCATCGGTATTTCGCGGCTATATCGATTCGGTGTGGCATAGCCATTGAACATCAGTTCCACACCAGCTAGTGCGCCGTGTTCGTGGCAAGCATCGGTCATCAAGCGCAAGGCAGGGATGTCGCGTTCATCCCATAAACGCCCTTCAAAATGGGGCGCGATTTCTGATAGTGGGCTGATCTCCACTTCTTCCGTGCATACCACGCCCCAACCACCTTCGGCTTTGACGCCGCGCATGGCTGCCAAACTCTGCGGTTTGCCGTGCCCCATGCCATTGCAATGCGGTACTTGATAAAAGCGGTTCTTGCTTTTGACTGGGCCGATTTGTACGGGCTCAAAAAGAATATCGTATCGTGGATCGCGCATGGTGATTTCGTTCGAGAAAGAAAGAGGTAGAAAGAGACGGCGCTCTGACGTGATCATAACTGATCCAAATATGTCGAGATTCCAGCATCGCCATCCGAGAAATTCTTACTCCAATGAAAATAAATTTCTCGCCAGAATTTTAATTGCCGATTTTTTCAATAATTTTGCATCGATGATCAAAACGTCATCAAAACTTCATGTGCACGTAACCATTTAGTCACACTGCGTTGTTACATTCAGCGCTCCTCAACCAAGCAGGATGAATGCCATGAAACGACCATTTCACAAGCTCGCTGGCCTTAGTGCCGCGCTCACAATGACACTATTCGCTGCCGCTGGCTGCAGCAACAACGATACCCCTGCCGCTTCGGCACCGCCAGTCGCGGCACCACCCGTCGCGGAAGCACCAAAAAATATTATCTTCTTCCTCGGTGATGGCATGGGCATGACTACATTAACGGCAGCGCGTATTTATGCAGTGGGTGAAGATGGTGAACTGACTATCGACACCTTGCCAGAAACCGCCTTCGTCAAAACTTTTTCTAACGACGCCCAAGTCACTGACAGCGCACCATCAATGTCAGCCTATATGACGGGCGTAAAAATGAACAACGAAGTGATCTCCATGTCGCAAAATACCGTGGCAGTTGACCCGACGGTCGATGCGAATGGCAATCGCTTGGTGAACAACTGCGGCACCAACAACGGCACTGCGGCACCGACTTTACTCGAAATGGCCAAAGCCAAAGGGCTTTCCACAGGTGTGGTGACGACCACGCGCGTGACACATGCAACGCCCGCCGCGACTTATTCACACATTTGCCACCGCGATTTGGAAAACGATATTGCAGCGGCTGCCGTACCTGGCGGCGTGGGTTTCAATTCCGCTTTAGGCATGAGTGGCTTGGAAGTATTGTTGGGCGGTGGAAGACAATTTTTTGTGCCATTTAAAGATGGTGGTAAGCGCTCAGACGGTCGTGATTTAATCGCCGAAATGAAAGCGAAAAACTACGCATACGCCAGCAACAGCGCCGAATTTAACGCGATTGACGGCACCAAAACGGATCGCTTGTTCGGTCTTTTCACCTCTAGCCACATGAGCTACGACTTAGATCGTGACCCAGCAAAAGAACCGAGTCTTGCGGAGATGACAACCAAGGCCATGGACGTGCTGGCAAAAAATACCAAGGGCTATTTCTTAATGGTAGAAGGTGGTCGCATCGATCACGCCTTGCACGAAACTACGGCAAAAAAAGCACTGCAAGACACCGTTGCATTTGACGACGCCATCAAAGCGGCGATTGCTAAAGCGAAATTAACTGACCCTGAATTGAAGAACACACTGATCGTTGTAACGGCTGATCACGATCACACGCTGGTGCTGAATGGTTACGCAAAGCGCACTGGTAAGACTTCGCCCACTAATGCGGGTGTACTTGGCGTAGTGAAAAACTACGTGACTGGCACGCCTGACAAAGATGCAGACGGAGCACCGTACTCCATTATCGGTTTTGGCAATGGTGAGAATCGCACACAGTCTAGCCGCAGCAGTTTAGCCAGCTTAGATGAGAGCGTAACAGGAGCAAATACCTACCATCAAGAAGCCGTGGTGCGTACCGCAGCGGGTAGCGAGACGCACGGCGGTACCGATGTTTTCCTCGGCGCGATAGGCAAGGGATCAGACACCTTCCTGGGCACTATCGATAACACCAAGGTATTCACTTTGGTGAAAACCGCATCTGGTCTGTAATGTCCCTTTTGTAGAGATAGGAAAACATAAAATGAAACACACACTTCAAGTCACATTAAAGACCACACTGCTCGCCGCCGCATCGGCCGCCTTAGCGCTTTCTTTCAGCGTGAACGCACAAGCCGCTGGCGAAGCAAAAAATGTCATCTTCTTCTTGGGCGATGGTATGGGCCC
>JAIETO010000091.1 GCA_019745005.1 Burkholderiaceae bacterium | reverse complement strand
GAAGCCAAATTAGCGCAAGGCGAAAGCATCGCCACCATCTTGCAGCAATGCGCACCACCCGGCTACAGCGAACACCATACAGGCCGCGCAATCGATATCACCACGCCAGACGAACCAGAATTAGAAATCAGTTTCGAACACACGACCGCCTTCACGTGGCTGACGGAACATGCGGCAGATTTCGGGTTTAGCATGTCCTACCCACGTGGGAATGCCACTGGTTTTCAATATGAGCCTTGGCATTGGTGTTTTCACCCAAGTTCATGCGAAGAAGGCTAAATATCTGCAAGCACTAATGAAATGAAGCGCGATTTAGCTTCACGATATTTTTCGACACCAAGCGCCGCAGTTTCGACTTTAATGCGGTTGTAATCGGCAACCAAGTCAGGTCTAGCACGTAAAATATTGCGAAAAGTAATAAAAAATCTCTCAAACTCAGACCCGCTTGCTACCACCTGAACAGCATGGTCATTGCCTACAAGCGTGCACTCCAACATACAAAGTTCTTCGGTTCGCAAGGTGCCTGTTTTCTCTATGTAGGCGTGGTGCTTGAGTGTTTGGACAACATTTTCTAACATCGCCGAGTCCACAATCATGCAAATATCAAGATCAGCTTTCGAGAGCGCGCCGGGTATTGCCGAAGAACCGATGTGTTCGATTTTTGCAAAAGGAAAAATTGCAATAAGTTGGGCGGCGATATTTTCGTATCGCTTTGTTGCTTCGAGTTGATAGGTTTCTGGTGGGTGTAATTTCATTGGTGTCAACGGTTTAGGGTAGTAGCAATAAGCAGATACGGTTCGCGTAAACCTAGGCACATCAATTTTCATCGCAAATTTGAAAGTCTACATCGCCGCACCAATGGCATAACTGCGCGACGATAATTGGGCATTGGCAAAGCTTCATCCTTAGGTCATTGATCAATCATTTGTACGATTACGCTTTGCGAATCGTATCTACGCGAGCTGGCGCAGAAAGTTTTGTAGAAAGCGTTTGCCAATTTTACTCCGCACACATTTCGTCAAACCACGCTGGATACGCGTCGAACTCGGCATAGTAAGCGATGAGCTCAGTCTTCGCTTCACGAGATTTGAGTTTTCCTTCCGCACAGCCAAGAAGTTCTTCGACCTCATCCTTTTCCAGAAAATACTCGAAACCTTCTTCAAACGCATGTTCCGGCAAACGGAACCCTGGTGAGCGTTGCACGATTTTCGCCTCGCTGCTTTGATGAAACGGACGCTTGCAGCAAATGCAGGATTCCTCCAGCATTTCTGTAACGAGGAAAATTGCTTCTAGAAGATTCATTATTAAATAAAAGCCCAACGTTCGAGCTAAGCTGCCTGCAGAGGCAGACGGCGCTTGGCCGCGGAGGGCAAGCTACCACAGGCGCGTGGAGCGGCCAAGCGCTGGCTGCCGTAGCGGGTCAGCTTGAGCAAGGGGTTAGGCGTCACCGTAGTGCGCCCGTCGATGACAGTTTGGACAGATGGCAACTGCGTTTTCAACGGTATCGTCGCCCCCGTGTGCCAGCTGAACGCGATGATGAACCTCAAGATAGGGCGTTGCGTCTGATTTTCTTAGAAATGGTGCTGGAAGTTTGCACAACTGGCAGACACCGTTAGCCCGGTTCAGAACCTCGGCGACAACGTACGGGTTACGAACAAATGCGAATGACGTGATTGGAACGCGGGCGGGCTTGGGCGGTGATTCTGTAAGTCGACGGGTCCGTTCCTCGGTACTAGAATTGAGCGCCGCGTGTACTTGAGAAGCAAAACCTTTAGAAACTTCCTCTGCAGTCAATATTTCGCCAAGCGTTCCGATCTCGACCTGATCGAAAAATACTCCACCAAGTCGTTGGACGGGAGTTCTTGTTCGACCTTCCCAACCGTGAACCGATTGTCCAGTCGCGATACTAGGCAGAAGGCGGAGTTGAAATCTATGGCTGTGACGGGGACTCTTGCCCCGCTCGGCGTCGAAACTCAGATAAGCGGCGCTAGCAAGTTGATCGCTTGGGCCAGTTGCTTCGATTCCAATGACTTTATATACACCGTAAACCCTGTCATCGACAATAACAACCACAATCTCTATTGGCGGTTTACTGGGATGAAGATAGTCATACTTTGAGGCAACAGGCTGAAGGGCGGTGTACTCCTCAATCGTCGCACCGTTTCGACGCAGAACTTCTATGCCGTCATTTCCGTGCCTCAGGAGAAGCACCGCTGACAAGGGCGTTGAGGCCTCGGTTGAGATAAGTTCTGCGAGCTTCATGTGGGCGTGGTGGCCTTGTGACGCCTAACGTCGGAGCTGAGCCGCCCGCAGCGGCTGGCTGCGTAAGGCCAAGAATGAAATGGTGGCCTGCAGCAGACAGGCGCGGAGGGTCGGTTCGAGCGACATGTTAGACGCCATTTTCACCTCCCTTTGCCTCAGCCAACCAACCAGCGAACCACTCTTTGGGAAGCCTCACCTCGTCAAGTGATAGCGACCTCAATTGATCGAAAGAATAAGTATTTGCCAAGAATAGATCCCACTGAACATCCACATCCGCCAGGATCGGCAGCAGGCGTTCAATATCGGGGGCCACGTCCACATCCATGAACTCACACCAAAAGCTGTCGCACCATTCAGCGATTTGCTTGTGCGAATATGGCGAGGTATCAGGCTCGGAACCCCAAGCAAGTACACGTACGACAGATTCCAATATGAACGGGAGCGGAATTGAGTCGCTGCGGCGCATGGTCGAGCAGCCGATTCTTGGCGTCTAACTTCAAATAGGGTGAAAAAAAATTCCGCCTAACCTGGCTGACTGTCTGCCTATCCTTGCTAAGCATTCTGTTTGAAACTGTTGCACCATATGACTCTCCAATATATGCCGTATAAAAACATAGTACTAAATTTCTACGAAAGGCAGACAGCTTCCACACCTGTAGTTGACCTAGATAACGGCTTTCTTAAATCAAGCAAAATCAATCAAGATGCCAAAAACTCTTTGCACGAATTGTTGACCAGCATACAAACGAAAGAGATTAGTGTCCACAAGATTAAACGTCGCATCGCTATGATTTTTAGATTTGCAAGTGCAGCCATGCATTCAATATTAGCGCCAGAAGCTTCTCAACCATTCAAAACATTGCGCGTCTTGCTTTCGCTTCGAAACAGCGCCAACAAAGGCGCAATGATCTCGATCTCCGATTTAATCTCAAGGCCGCAACATAGGTGAACGGTAGCAAGTGAATAAATTAAACCTTTGGTTTGCGTGTCTATCGATTAACGCCTCGTACCTTCTCAACGTCCGTAGTGAACACAAACGAGTTTGCGCATGTCTCAGCGTCTCGTTTATGGCATACCCTAACCTGTAATAAATAAGAACGCTTTAAAATAAAGCGCAAAGTGATATATTTTCTATAAAAAATAGGGAGTATATGTAGATCAGCAATAATTCACGGATAAGTCTTGCCGCTGCAGGCTAGCACTATCGCAGGGCACCCGAACTCAAATCTTGCACTTCGCACCCCATTGTTGACGACACGACTTTGCCTTCATGCCCATCCAAATCGCACACCCAACTCGCACACCCAACTCGCACGCCCGAATCACAAGCCCGAGTCACAAGCCATTAATCACGCTTTTACGCCAATCAATCCTCGATTTCGCCACTTCATCGCATGCTGCTGGTTGGATGATTTAAGTGGGTCTACAGTGAA
>JAIETO010000144.1 GCA_019745005.1 Burkholderiaceae bacterium | reverse complement strand
CAGGCCGACTTTGCGAGATTAAGTGAAATACAGATTCTTGCAGACAAAGATAATGCGCAAGGACTCAAGCAAATTGAAGTATTCAAACAAAGTTTATCTCCCCAAGCGAGCGAGGCTCTGCGTCTGGAAACGTTCAAAGTCTTAATCGGGCTTTATATCGATGCGGGTGAGATCAAGGCAGCCGATGCAACTCTCGCAGAATATCTAAAATTCGCCGAAGCAAGCCATAACGAGGCGGCAATCGCCTTGGCAAAGATAGCTGATGCGCAGCGCATTCAATTCGAAGGAAAAACGGCGGTAGCACTTAAGCTCTTGGGTGAGCTTGAAGCGCGGTATAAAAATAGCGACAACCCTGAAGTCAAAATGCGTTTGAATGCTGCCTTGGGGGGCATTTACAGCACGACAGGAAAGTTCGAGTTAGCCTTGAATTATCAACTTGAAGCGCTACGGCAAGCTGAGTTTCAGGTTCGTCGTAAAGAGATTGCAAAAATTAATCGCTTAGGTGCAATCTCTGCGCTGTACTTGAGTATGAAAGACCCGCAAAAGGCACTGGATACCACCAAAGACGCACTCGTGGTCGCGCCTAACCTTGTCACGCCCAAAATTTTGACGACCTTGCTGACTAACCAAGGTGTGGCATATGCACAGCTAGGCAAATATTCGGAAGCCCGCTTGGCGTTTGAAAAATTGCTTGGCGTTGCAATCGATGCAAAAATTCCGTCGGCGGAGGCAATCGCCTTGGTGAATCTTTCAGATCATTACTTGTTAATGCGTGAATATGGGAAGGCTGAAACCTTTGCGCGCCGCGCGCTGGAAAAAGCAGAGCCAATTAATGATAAGGATTCAGTCGCTGTAGGTAAGGCGAATCTTGGCTTTGCGCTTGGTGGGCAAGGGAAAATCAGCCAAGCTGTGCCCTACGTCAAAGAAGTCATCGACTATTACAAAAAGACGGGCTCGAAAGCGGATGTGGAAGCGATTACGGGCGAACTGGCGAGCATGTACGAAAACGCTGGCATGTTTAAAGAAGCGTTAGCAACAGTGCGAGCGCAACAAGCCATTAGTGATGAACTATTTACGACGGAAAGAAGCAAAGCTGTTTCCTCGCTGCAGGAACAGTTCAACGCAGAGCAAAGGCAAAAACAGATTGAATTATTAGCCAAAGAAAATGATTTAAAAGACTCTGAACTGCATAATCGGCGCTTGCAACAAATTGTGGCGATGTTGGGGGTGTTGCTGGCAGTCTTGGGTGGTGCCGTGATCTTCATGTTGTATCGCAAGGCAAATAAAGCGAATTTAGAACTTAAAGAGGTGAATACCAAGCTTGAGTTTTTTGCCGTGCGCGACCCATTGACGGGCTTGCACAATCGACGCTCTTTTGTCGATATGATGCGCAATCGCGTTGTCGTCGCTGAGGCAGATAGGCGGCAGGATGGCGCTGATAACCCTGACTGCATGATATTGATGGATATCGATGAGTTTAAGCATATCAACGATACTTATGGTCATGCAGTTGGCGACGCTGTTCTTACGGAAGTTGCGCGCCGCTTGAAGAGTTCCGTGCGTGACACGGATATGGTCTTGCGCTGGGGTGGGGAAGAATTTTTAATTTTTTCACCGAAAGCCAATACTGCACAAATCACCCGTTTGGTCGAGCGGGTCTTGCGGGCAATTGGAGAAAGCCGTTTCCATATTGGGGAATTAGACGTGCCGGTTACAGTGACGGCGGGTTTTATTTCTCTGCCATTCTCAGGTATCTCTGAAGAAGTATGTGATTGGGAAAAGACCTTGCAGATCGCCGATATGGCGCTGTTCCTAGGCAAGGCGCATGGCCGTAACCGCGCCTACGGCATAGGGCGTCTGCTGGTTGATAAAGATGAAGCTCTACCTCTGCTGGAAAGTAACGTCGGTGCGGCAATCGAGGCGAAAATGGTGGAGGTGATTGAACTGTTAGGACCGCCACAAAAGAAGGATAGCAAACCCGAAACCACCCACTAGGATCATTCACGTCTTATTTGTTTGAGGCAGTGATTGATGCACATGCTCTACGTGAGTGCTGCTCCCGTATAATCGGGACATGCAAAACTTACTCCACAACCTTAATCCTGAACAACTCGCCGCTGTCACACTGCCTGCCCAATCGGCACTCATCTTGGCGGGTGCTGGCTCAGGAAAAACGCGGGTTTTAACCACGCGCATTGCTTGGCTAATTCAAACCGGACAAATCTCACCGCAGGGCGTATTGGCCGTCACTTTTACCAATAAATCGGCGAAGGAAATGCTGCTGCGCTTATCCGCCTTGTTGCCTATCAACACGCGCGGCATGTGGATAGGCACTTTTCACGGCTTGTGCAATCGCCTGTTGCGCGCGCATCACCGCGATGCAGCGTTGCCACAAACGTTTCAAATCTTGGATTCACAAGACCAATTGTCGTTTATCAAGCGTTTGCTTAAAGCGAACAATATTGACGATGAAAAGTTCCCACCGCGCACGCTCATGTATTTCATTAATGGCGCTAAAGATCAGGGCTTGCGCGCCGCTGCGGTGGATGCCTATGACGATTTCAATCGCAAAATGGTGGCGCTTTACGAGCTCTACGATGCCCAATGCCAACGCGAAGGCGTGGTGGATTTTGCAGAACTCTTGCTGCGTACCTATGAATTACTGAGTCGGCACCAAGGCTTACGCGAACACTATCAGTCGCGTTTCCAGCACATTCTGGTGGATGAATTTCAAGATACCAACGATCTGCAATACAAGTGGCTCAAGCTGATGGCGGGCACACGCTGCGCCGTATTTGCAGTGGGTGATGATGATCAAAGTATTTACGCATTTCGGGGCGCGAATGTGGGCAATATGAGTGCGTTTGAGCGCGAATTTGAAGTCAAAAATTTGATTAAATTGGAACAAAATTATCGTTCGCATGGGCATATTTTGGATACTGCCAATGCGCTGATTGAACATAATAGTAAACGGCTCGGTAAGAACCTGCGCACCGACGCTGGGCACGGCGAGCCGGTACGCATTTTCGAAGCGAGTAGCGATATTCAAGAAGCGCAGTGGATTACCGAAGAGGCGAAAAGTTTAATTCGCGATGGCTCCATGCGCAGTGAAATTGCGATTTTGTATCGTTCAAATGCGCAATCACGCGTGATCGAACATGCTTTGTTTACGGCTGGCTTACCCTACCGTGTGTATGGCGGGCAGCGCTATTTTGATCGCGCTGAGATTAAGCACGCCATTGCGTATTTGCAGCTCATGGACAATCCGCACAATGATTCGGCGTTTTTGCGCGTGGTGAATTTTCCTACGCGTGGTATCGGTGCGCGTTCTTTGGAGCAGTTGCAAGATACGGCGAAGCAACACAACATGTCTTTGTACGCGGCCGTACCCTATGTCGCAGGCAAGGCAGGTTCTAGCTTAGGGAATTTTGTTAAGTTAATCGAAAGCGCACGGTTTGAAACGGCGCAGTTGTCCTTGCCAGAAATGGTCAAAGTGGTGCTGGAATTAAGCACCTTGCGCACGCACTACCAAAACGACAAAGAGGGTGCGGACAGAATAGAAAATTTGGAACAGTTAGTGAGCGCTGCGAGTTTATTTGTCGCAGAAGAAGGCTTCGGGCACGATGCACCCGCCTTGCATGGTCCCGCTTCGGCGCCTGCATCGGCACTCTTGGCTAGCGTTGATGGTGTCGAGATTATCGATGCCG
>JAIETO010000303.1 GCA_019745005.1 Burkholderiaceae bacterium | reverse complement strand
TATTTGGACACATGGGATTTCAGTTTTTTTGATCGTACCGGGCAAGTCGAACGTATTACCCAAGGCCCCGCCACAGGTAAGTATTCCTTCAAGCCAAACGCCGCACAGCAACTAACAATAGAGCCGGTTGCGCCTAGCGCGCGCAGATACCAAGGGCAAGCCTATTTGTTGGTCGGGCCGGAAAATAGCTCCGCCACGTTTATCTTGGCTGATCTTGCGCAAAAGAGTCAGGCTGCGATTTTGGTCGGCCAGCCGACGGGGGGAAATCAACGTGGTTTAAATGGCGGCCAATTGCTTTGGGTGAATTTGCCTAACTCTGGTGTCGGCGTGGACATCCCTCTGTTGGCGTCGACCTATGAGCTGACGACGCCAGACCAAAGCGTGACACCAGACGTTGTGGTCAAGCGCGACTTCGAGCAAAGCCGCGCAGGGCTTGATCAAGAAGTGCACGCGGTGTTGCGTTTGATCCGTCAATTGAAATAATTGTCTCAGTAAAAATGCGCATCAAAGGTAGGTGTTCTTCAGATGCATCTCTTTACAAAACGCCCGCTTTACGCAGGCCGTTTGCCGCTAACTGAATAGCGGCGCGCACACCTAAATCGGACGAGCCAAGCACGCAGCTCACAAAAACGTACTGTTTGTCCGCACGTGTTATATGACCGACCAACCAGCGCACATCCTTGCCCGATTCGTCAGTGGTGCTTCCCGTTTTTGCGCGCACCAGCGCATCTGGCGGCCAAGGCGTATTGAAGGGATGTGCGCCAAAAGCATTCACCACCTTGTTTTGCGGTTGCAACATCATTTGCTGAATGGCTTTTACGTTGGCATTGGATGCAGGCAGTTCGTTTTGAAACAATTTTACGTAGAACGCAAGTTGTTGCTCGGGGCTGATTTTTAGCGAACCACCCAACCAAAAGCTCGTCAGGCCGCTGCGTATATCACGGTTACCAAAATTGAAAAGATCAAGGTAATGCTGTTCGCGTGCTGTGCCCAAGCGTTCTGCAATGTTTTGAAAATACCACACCACTGAATGATGGATAGCCGACGCCAAAGTATGGTCGCGTCGTGACGATTCTGGCCAATGACCTCGGCCATTAAAGCGAATCAATTCATCCGGCCCGCTGATCACCCCCGCCTCTAATGCTGCCAGTGCATGGGGTATTTTGAATGTCGAGGCAGGGCTAAGTGGCATGCTACACACTTGATTCGGCGAACGCTGAATCTCGCCTTTGCCCAACTCAACAAGAATAAAGCATGCGCTTTCTTGCTTGTTTAGCGCGCTTGTTTCAACACTTTGCGCGGCCAGCCTTTGTTGGTTTTCTCTTAAAAAGTACAGCACATGTTTCTTGATATTTTGTTTCACTTCTTCGCCGCCCCGGTCGCTTAGTTCGTTATGTTTCGCTCCTTCTAAACGAATCACGCTTATTGGATAGATTCGACGTTCTTCATCGTTGGGTAGCACGCCCTGGTCGGCTGCATAGTCGGTTGCGCGTAAACTGAGCGTTGGGAGAGAACGGCTTCGTGGCAAAGGCATACGACGATGGTCCAGCGTAATCAAACTCGCGACAAAATCGGGGTTTTCTGTGGCGGTGAGTGCGGCGATATCGCCCCCTTGTGAGTGCCCAATCAAAGTCACCTTTCGCCAATCGTAGTTTGTGTAACTAGGTGTTAATGTATTTCGCACAAATTCCAAATTGGCGCGACCGCGTTGCCAAACGGGAGTCCGAAGTTGAATGATATTTCCTTGCGTTGCGACGGCTGCGTCGCCAGGTAAATCATGTGCGATACATACAACTAAATAGCCCGCTGCCTGCAATGCGCGCACCAAGAATTGATAGCTTAGATGGCTTTCTCCATAACCGCCGCTGAGCATCACGACAGGGCATTGCGAATGCTCGGTGCAGCTTTCTCGTGAGTCTGGTAGATTTACTTGTATTGGCACCTCTCGTCCACCGCCAGATCTGTTTGCATCAAATAAGCGTAGTTCAATTGAGCTAGTGGATGCTTTTTTAGGTTCGGCTTCCGAGGCGCGGATCTCGTCGCATTGAATAAAGAGAGCGAAAGTAAGCAGTGAAATAAAGCGAAGAGTCGCACCTAAATATTGATTGGTGTGCTGAGCCGCATGTCGAACACCGCGATAGATATCGTTTAAGAGCATCATTTTAAGTAAACACCAATACGCCGAGAGGATTTGTCGATGACGAGTTTACCCTACAACATTGAGCCAAAACTTGATCTCAAATTTGAGCGAGAGGTTGATCTCACGCCCGAACAAATATGGGCTGCGTGGACGCAAGCCGAGCATGTCGTGCATTGGTTCACACCGGCGCCATGGAAGACCATTGATTGCGAGATTGATCTGCGTCCGGGCGGCATGTTTAAAACCGTGATGGCATCGCCCGAAGGTGAACGTTTTCCGAATGTAGGCTGCTACTTGGAAGTTGTGCCAAACCATAGATTAGTTTGGACAAATAGCGTGGGGCCAGGTTTTCGGCCCGCACCACCGCAGCCGAATGATGCCTTCTTTTTCACTGCCTCGATTCATATCGAACCCTTAGCGCAAGGTAGTCGCTATACGGCCGTGGTTGTGCATGGTGACGAGGCTGCTTGCCACCGCCACGCAATGATGGGTTTTCAAGAAGGCTGGAGCAAAGCCTTGGATCAGTTGATTTCATATATGAAGGCGCGTGAGTAGTCAGCGCTTTTTAGCTTCCCTTTTATTCCATTTCCAAATCAATTGTGGGTAAGGTGAGGAAAAAAACGACACGATTGATTTAAAAATAGAATTACAAATGGAAGGGATTGAAGTTCGTGTGGGTGTCGAAGTAGTCTTCGTTTTCTTTACGTTTTAGGAATGCGACGACTTTGTAGGTAAATGGCGTCATGATGACTTCCCAAGTGGTTTTTAAAATGTATTGCGCTAGGATGACTTTTGCCAACTGGCTATTTGGCCAGATACCGTAGAACGCAATCACGTAAAACAAACTTGAGTCTACAAACTCACCGCAAATGGTTGAGCCTATCGTACGCATCCATAAAGCGCGACCTCGCATAGCGACTTTCATCTTTGCCATGACGAAGCTATTGACAAAACTACCGCACCAAAACGCGATGATAGAGCCCGCAATGATGCGAGGCGTATTGCCAAATACAGCCTCCAGATGAGCTTGGTAAGTTTGGTTAAATGGGTCGGCAGCCGGTTGCAGTGCTAATACAACCCACGACATGAGGGCGGCAAAAGTCAAGGCACCAAATCCTGCCCAGATAACGCGGCGGTCACGGCCGTAGCCGTAAACTTCGGTCAGTACGTCGCCGAAAATATATGAGATAGGGAAAAATAACACGCCCGCGCCAAAGGTGACCGTGCCAAAAAAAGCTAATTCGACTTGGGCGACTTTGGCGGCGCCGATCAAGTTGGAACATAGCAAAACGGTGACAAACGCAACCATCACAAAATCGTAGTAGCGAAATACCTTGCGGGTGTTAATTGGTGTGGTCGAGCTAACAAGTTCGTTATGATTTGGCATTGTGGCGTCAACGGAGAAGAGAAAATGCAGATGGTAGCGCAGTTTTCCTTACTGCGAAAATCAAAACAGCTTGTGTTGCTTGCTTGGTCGCTCGCTAGACTTAATCCGAGCTTCCTTAGATATTCGCTTCTGCGTGATAAGCGTTGGGGCGATTTATTTCCATAAAAATTTCTGGCTTGCCGAGTGGGGT
>JAIETO010000217.1 GCA_019745005.1 Burkholderiaceae bacterium | reverse complement strand
ATTTTACCTGCCGCATATTGGGCGTTTTGTTCGTTAATCGCGTTAGAGATATCGCCAACAGTAATGCCCAATTGCGCCATGCGATCAGGCCGCAGCCAGACTTGCATCGAATAATCTTTGCCACCAATAATGCCGACGTTGGTGGTTCCAGGCACGCGCTTTAAGGGGTCGAGTACGTTTTGCGTGATGTAGTTAGACAAGAACAGCGTGTCGTAACGATTGTCTGGTGAATACAGCGCCGCTACGACAAGAAAATTCGCCGAGCTTTTTGCCACCGTCACACCTTGCCGCCTGACTTCTTGCGGTAATTTCGCGTCCGCTTGCCGTACGCGATTGTTCACGTTCACAGCGGCGATATCTAAATTTGTGCCTACCTCGAAGGTAACATTGATAGTCACACGTCCGTCCGCGGACGATACCGAATCCATGTACAACAAGTTTTCAATGCCATTGATTTGTTCTTCAATGGGCGCAGCGACAGTACGCTCCACCACTTCGGCTGAAGCACCGGGATAAAACGCGGTGACGCTGACAACCGGCGGAGAAATTTCGGGGTAGCGAGAAATCGGCAGAATGCGCAAGGCGGCTAAGCCTGCGAGGACGATAATCAACGATAAAACACTCGCGAAAATCGGTCGATCGATAAAAAATTTGGAGAACATGCAGATATCCTTTGTGGGTCTGACAGCGTCGTTATTCGGCTAATTTGGGCAAACCGCTCATCACAAGAAGCCGAGCCGATTGCATGCGCGAACGAGTTAATGAGCGCCCGTTTTTGCCGGTTCTGCGGTCTTCGCGGGCGGTGTTCCTGCGCTCGGTGCAGCGGCCTGCGGTGGGTGCGCTGCCGTATTGGCATCTAAAACTGCTGGCGTTACCACCATGCCGGGCGTATGCGCTTTAATCACGCCATCTACCATTACGCGATCACCTTTCTGCAAGCCCTTGGTAACGACCCACTCACCATTTAACCAAGCATCTAACTCAACTGGTTTCGGTACCAATTTGTTTTCTGGTGAAACGGTGAACACCAGTTTCCCCATTTGTGAATCAACCACTGCGCGCTGAGGCACAGCCAACGCCGCTTTGCGCGTGGCACCATTCAAAATGACCCGCACGAATTGACCTGGGCGCAAACTGCCATCGGGATTAGAAACTTGCGCTCGCGCATCGAAACCGCCCGTATTGGGGTTGATTCTCTCGCTGACAAAATTCATTTTTCCCTTGGTGGGAAACACGCTACCGTCCGCCAATTTCAAACTCACTTCAAAGCCGATGCTGCCATTGCTGCTGCGCGTGCTGGGAACACTTAAATTGCCTGTTCCCACTTCCTTATTCAACTTGAGGAAATCCGCTTCTGGCACGCTGAAATTGATATACAAGGGGTCGGTTTGCACGATCGTGGTCAGCAAACTATCTGTCGTCGTCACCAAATTACCGTCCGATTTTGCCGCCACACCTGTGACGCCAGAAATCGGCGCAATCACGCGCGTGTAACCCAAGTTCAACTTCGCTTCTGCCATTTGCGCACGCGACTGTTTCAAAGTTGCTTCGGTACTTTCGAGATTGGATTTCGCGTCATCAAATTCTTTTTGACTGATTGCTTTTTCTTGTGCGAGCGGCGCAAGACGGGCGTATTCGCGCTTTGCTTGATTCCACTTGGCCTCGCTCACGGCCACAGCGGCTTCGAGCGAAGCAAATTGGGTTTGATAATTGGCGGGATCGATCTGGAACAACACAGTGCCCGCCTTCACACGTGAGCCTTCTTCATAAAGACGCTTGTCGATAATGCCGGAAATTCGGGCACGCACTTCGGTTTCTTGCGACCCTGCGGTTTGCCCTGGGTATTCAAAACTCATGCCCAAATCACGCGGCTGCAAGGCCACCACGTTGACTTCAGGTGGTGGAAAACCGCCGGGAGGCGCGCCGCCCGTGTCCGTTTTATTGCATGCAGTGAGCCCCAGTGCCAATGCAGCGATAGAACTAAAAGTCGCTATTCGCGCTAACCCCACGCTAGGCAATCTGGTATTAATGAAAAAAAATGGGCGTTTGTTATTCGAGAAAAAAGATGTGAGTCGCATAGATCGCTTTCACTTTTCAATAAGAAGTGGAACTGCTATTATATACATTCATGAATGTTTGTAAAAATATTGCTGAATTTTACTTCATTCGAGCGGGCGACAAGCGCGATCAGGGCAAAAACTTCTGAATAAAAATTCAAGGCTTCACTCCTGACAAGATTGGCTGCAAGCATTTTGCCAGAATCAATCAAACCCTGTCAGCGCGCTAAAGATTTACATACTCAATTAGGTATATTATTTACACCTATATTAATAAAGCGCGAAAAGCCATAAAAATGCAGATACTCCCACATTTTTTGAGTTAAAACGAGAATGCGCGGCGAACAATTTCGCACCTTAGCAGTACCATCCAACACTAGCAACAATAAAGAATGTTAGAAAAATCGTGGCAAAGCAGACTACTGAGTTGACGACGAACTTTCACACCGAACAAACTGACTATGGCAAGAAAAACCAAAGAGGAAAGCCAAGCGACTTACGCAGCCTTACTCGACGCAGCAGAACATGTATTTCGCGAAAAAGGTGTGACCCACACCACGCTCAATGATGTGGCAAACGCTGCGGAACTAACACGTGGCGCGATCTACTGGCACTTCAAAGACAAGGCAGCGCTTTTTCAGGCGCTGTGCGATCGAGCATTTTTGCCTATGGATGCGCTGTATCAAGCGATCTACCTTGCCCATTCCGTTGACCCATTAGCATCGCTCAAACAGCTGTCGATACAGCTCTTAAAAAACGTCGCACAAGATGAGCGGCAAAGAAAAGTATTTGAAATTATCTTTCACCGTTGCGAAAAAACCCAAGACCTCGCGATGTTTCTGCAGGAACAGGAGAAGCGCACAGAATGCTTAACGCAAATGGACATGCTCATCGCCGAAGCGGTCAAACAAGGTCAACTTCCCGCAGACACCGACACGTTTATTGCGATGCAGGCGACGCACGGCTTTTTAGTTGGGCTTTTGCATGAATGGTCTTTAGAACCAGAAGCCTACGACTTGGCGCAACATGCGGAAGCGATGGTGGAATTGTTCTTGGCAGGCTTGCTGGCGAAACCACCGCGTAAAAAGTAGTTTCTGAGCGAGTCTAAAAGCTGCGACTAACTGGGTAACTTTAGGTTAAAGCGAATCGCAATCACCCGCATGACGAAGACCATCAAAATGCCGCCAGCCAAGGCGAGCGCCTGCGTCGATTGCACGTGGTCAAGCGCCAAAAACACCCAACAGCCGACAAACGAACAAGTCGCATACAGTTGACCTCGTCGGAATACGAGCGGAATTTCATTGCAGATAATATCGCGCAGTACGCCGCCGAAAATACCCGTGATCACGCCCATCATCACGCAAACCACCACGGGCATGCCAGAATCCAAGGCTAAGGACGTGCCCGTCACGCTAAACAAGCCCAAGCCCAAAGCATCAACATACACTATGAGGCTCTCCGCGACGGAAAAGCGCAAATGCTTTAACAAAGGTATCGCCAACAAGGCCATGGCAAATATCAAGATGATGTACTCCTGATGCTGCACCCAAAACAACGGTCTGCGGTCTAACAACAAATCGCGCAAGGTACCACCACCAAAGGCGGTAATAAACGCCACGGTAAATACGCCGACCGCATCCATTTTCTTGTTGCGCGCCTCAATCAAACCTGAACTGGCAAACGCAACCACCCCCGCGACTTCCAAGACTTGTAACAGGGTGCTCATGCCAATTTGAACAGTTGCCATTGATTCTTCTCGCAGTTATTCACTACATCCCGAGATGCACACAAAAAAGCATACTCCCGTATTTTTT
>JAIETO010000161.1 GCA_019745005.1 Burkholderiaceae bacterium | reverse complement strand
TCTACATCAAGCCCGCGCGCAGCGACGTCGGTCGCGACCAGAATATCGATCTTCCCATCTTTCAATTGCTGAATAGTGCGCTCGCGCTGTTGCTGTTGAATGTCACCATTAATCGCGGCGACCGAGAAACCACGTGCCGCCAATTTGCCTGCCAATTCTTCTGTGCCAAGCTTGGTACGGGCAAAAATAATCATGCCATCAAAGGTCTCTGCTTCGAGTATGCGAGTCAAGGCATCGAGCTTATGCATGCCACTGACCAACCAATAACGTTGGCGAATATTGTCCGCTGTACCCGTTTTCGCGGCCACAGTGATCTCGGCGGGTTTGTTCAAATAGGTTTGCGCGATGCGTTTGATCGCCGAAGGCATGGTGGCTGAGAACAAGGCGGTTTGGCGCGTCTCTGGCGTCTCTTGCAGTATGCGTTCGACATCATCAATGAAACCCATGCGCAGCATTTCATCCGCTTCATCTAACACCAGTGTTTTGAGTTTGGATAAATCCAACGAACCTTTGTCCAAATGATCGATTACCCGACCTGGCGTACCTACCACCACGTGCACGCCGCGGCGCAATGCAGATAATTGCGGGCCATAACTTTGTCCACCGTAAATGGGTAAGACGTTGAAACCGGGAATATGCTTTGCGTAGGTTTGAAAAGCTTCAGCAACTTGTATCGCCAATTCACGCGTCGGTGCAAGCACCAATGCTTGCGGCGTGGTTTGCCGCAGATCGATGCGCGACAAAATCGGCAGGGCAAAGGCGGCAGTTTTTCCCGTACCCGTTTGCGCTTGACCTAAAACATCACGGTTACTCAAGAGGATGGGAATAGTCGCCGCCTGAATCGGCGAGGGCGACTCGTAACCGACATCGTGAAGTGCCCGAATCAAAGGCTCACTTAGCTTTAAGTCGATAAATGTAGTGTTCTGGGGTGTTACAGCAGAGTGTGCTTCTGGCATGATGAGGCTCGCAGAGATGCTCGCGTCGCAGGATGCGACTAGATAAGAAGCCTAGTTTACTCTTTTGTCTAGCCGCTTGGGAAAATATGCACAGCGCGGGGGAAATCCAAGCCCAGCGCAAAGACGCAAAGAGCATAGAAAAAAACCATTTACCAAATAAATTCTTTCTTTCGCACACACGACAGCTTTGAGCAAATACACAGCAAAACACAGAGCCGAATAAAAAAGCCCATCCGAAGATGGGCTTTTACAAAGTGCTTACTAGATAGCTCTAACTTACCAAGTAAATGCCGCCGTATATTTACCGCTGGTAGCACCTGTGCCGCCAGCGTAATAAATGACTTTGGCGTACACGGTTTTACTTGTGGTACCGGTATTGGCGTTGGTGACGGTGTCGACCGCGCCAGTGCCGGCCGTACTTGAGGTCAGCTTGGTACCCGTGCTGCTATACAACTCGAGGTCATAGTCGGAAGTGGAGTTCGGTGTGAGCTTCACCGTCAGCGTCTTGCCTGCGGGAATACTGACACTGAAATAATCCACGTCAGTCGACGCTGACATCGTGCCATTTACCGTCGTGTTGCTAACGGCAATGGCATTGGCCGTGGCGGTCGTGTTATTGCTTTCGGTTTCACTGATGACAGTTGGTGGCGTCGTGGTTGTCAGAATATTTTGCGCCACGAAAGCGTTCGTAAATGTCGTTGCGTAGGTTGTGTCAGTAGGGAACAAGTTCTTGGCGGCGTTCACGATTGCCGTTGCCATCGCTGGCATCTTGATATTTGCACCTAGACCAAAGTGCGCTTCGAGAATGATTTTGTCGATATTCGCACGTGGCTTGCCTGCTGCAATCAAATTCACCATCGAGGTATACAAAGGCGCTGACCATAACTCGTCGGATTGGAAGGTAATACCACCTTCAGTTACCGATTGGTGTGCACCGTAAGTCTTGGTACTGTTGTACTTGGTGTTAGTGCGATTGAGTAAGCGCCCCGCCCAGCAAGCGCCATGTCCGTCCCAGCTAAATGCCCATTCGGGGTGATAGGTTTTTCCATTGGGCGTGCTGTACGAATAGGATGCTGCCCAGTAGTCGCCAAAGCCTTCCCCCATCGCACCCGTATCGCCGCCACTCCAGCTCGAATTAATGTTGGCTTGTATGCCATGGCCGTATTCATGCAAGATCACGTCTGCATCTTCACTGTCGTTCACGCAACCATGGCCAAACGCAAGGTAATCACTCGCGCCGCCACTGTAGTGCGAATTATCGTCGCCATTCACGCCATCTGTATCGACATTTAAAGGGCGATTAATAATCGACTTGGTACCCGTAAATCCTAAAGATTGGATGTAGCGTTGGTTTTGATCGATATGGAAATACACATTGGTGTCGTCAAACGCATTGTTACCTCGCTTGGCCGTCCACACGCCATTAGTGGTCGTGCTGGGTGCCGTATTTGGGGCTTCGATATCAGTGATATTGACATACGGCCCAGATAATTTATATACACCGGCTGTCACGGTCAGATCGCGCAAAGTTTTTGTCGAATAGGCAGCATCAAATGCGCTGGCTGGTGAAGTGTCCGTCAGCGCATCGGTATTGAGCACAGTGCGAGGATCAGGATCGAACGCTAAGCCACTGCCATTAATCCCCGATGCAACTGCGGCAACGGCAGTCGTCACGCCCTGCGCGGCAAGCGTCGCGCCAGTGGATTTCCCTTGCGCTGCAGCGAGCGTGCTCATTGTCGCAGTGGCGCTTAAACGATCTAATGTGGGGCCAGTAAGGGCAGCACGCGCGGCGATGCTGCGCTCTTCACCTTTCAGACGTGGCAAAGAGGTAGAGTGCGAATCCAATAAGACACCATTTTGCGCATTGATGTATTGCACGAAGCCACCCGTGGGCATTTGCGCAGCAATTTGTACTTTATGGGCTAATTGAAATCCATCTTTGGTGGCAAACCAAACTAATTCCGTGCTGGGCTCACTTACTAGAGGATGTTGCACTTTCATATTGGCCCACGCAATATCTAAGGCGCGGTCTTTACCCATTTGGCTTTGCACATAAAGCTGATTCACGGCATTGGCATCTGCTTTATCGGAAACGGGTTTGGTTTCATTAAAAATTTTTAGCAATTCACCGTTCTTACCAATCGACACCACGATTTCAGCACGGTCAACTTTTAAGCCGCGCAGCATTTGCTGATAGTGGTAGTGCGTGCCGAGCAACGATTCTTGCGTGCGCACCAGCACGAGATTATTGAGTGACGCCGGTAGGGAAAATTTTTCCGCATTTGCGCGTAAAACTTCCTGCGCTGAGCCCGCTTTGGTATCGGTGAACACGGTGATATTTTCAGTGGTACTACTTGCCGCGTAACTGCTGCCCGCATAGGCAAGAAAAACGAGAGTTGCGATGGTTTTACGAGAAGGTGAACCTAACAGTGCCTGCATAGTAAATCTCTCCTGAGTGTGTGCGCCTATGAAAAAATTTGCATGACGCATTTTTTTAGTAGCCCCGCCGAGCTAAACAATCAGACACCGAATGGTGCTGAAAATTGTGACAACGTGACAATGAGTATAGGACGAACTCTCGTCCAAAAATAGCTGTCATTAAGTCTATTTTCTTCACCAGCACACAACAAAATGCACCAAAAAAAAGCACAAAATGACGATTAAAATTTACTGCAATGCAATAAAAATCAAGACTTGACGTTCGTCCTCGTCACCAGCACAGTGCAGCATTACAGACGGAAAAAAGACGCACATGAACAAAGCCCAAGCAATCCAAATCGCCAATGAATCTTTGAGAGCAAATGCACTTTCTGAGCAAAACACGCAGTTTTCTCAGGTGGTGCGCTATACCGTCCATGATGGTTGGTGGTTGAATATTCCCTTAGGCAATCTGCGCAAAGATTGCCATTTCTTACTCTGCAGCGAGAAGGCAAAAATCATCAAACA
>JAIETO010000105.1 GCA_019745005.1 Burkholderiaceae bacterium | reverse complement strand
GGAATACACCATAAAGCCTCATCACTTAACTCCAATAAAATTTCGCCTTCTTGATTGGTATGGCAAAAAATTTCACCGCCTAGTTTTAATTGAAAACATATTCCCTGTCCTGCACTAGTTTTATTCTCAAGTAAGCGTGCCAGTTCTTGATCTTGAAATGCCAACCAAGCTTCAACTTCTTGTACTGAAACAAGCTCTAACCATGGTGTATTTTCGTTTTGACTAGATAAGGTCATTACGGACTTTTTACCTTCTATATCCTAGGGATAGCTCTGACTGAGTGGAGCGAACGATCAGAGTCTCCCAAGCAAATTAATCATTTATTGCTATGAGGTTTGAACTTTTTATTTGTTCAAATCGAATTGTCGTTGTTTGGATTTTTAGTCTCGATTTTTTTTAAGAAGGCACGATTATGCTCTGTAAAAGCGGTGCGTTCGTGACTTTATTTTTGCTTTTATTGTTTGTAATAAGTTTATATATATAAATAGTAGTAATAATAAAGCGAGTGCTTTTATGTGGATAACAGCTTTTAATTGAATGGAATGAAAGACTTAGAGAAAGTATAAACGGGACTTAAAACAGTGTATTGCTCATGCATAGATTTGGGATAAGAATTTTGGTCTCGGTTTTTTAGCCGTTTATTCACAATGTTTGGTTAAGTTATCCCAAGGTTTATCCACATTCATTTTTGTGTTTTTTGACGTAGTGAACGTCAATTAATTTATTTTTAAAGCGCGTCGGCTCGCTTGAGTATTTTAGGTGCAAGGTTTTGCATGGCGTAACTGAAAAGCCTATTACAGGCTACTTGTGATGAGGATAGATGACGGCTGTAAATAGCCGTGTATTCCAAACTTGCGACACCGCCGCGTGAGAGTTTAAATTGCGATGCACCAGAACTGTAATGTAATTTTGTTTGCCGATATTTTGCTTGTTGTAAAAGTAATGCCATCAGACGACGATAAATACCCGCCGATTGGGGAAGTTGGTTGTCGTATCCGATGAGGGGAGTGGTAATCCAATTGTTGCTTGCGTCTTGATATATTCCCAGCACGCCGACTATTTTATTTTCCATCCGCAGCGCGTACAAATCTAAGAAGCCATTTTCATGGCAAAGCTCAAAAAACGCGGGAGTAAAGTCGGGGTTGAGTCGTGAATGTTTTTCAATAAATAGCTGACGAAAAAGTTGACGTAATTGGGGCAAGTCGGATGCTTGTATCTGGTCTGGTGTAACGACTTCAATGTCCTTGTTTGCTAATAACTTTGCGTCTTGCTTGACATGATTTTTTTTCCAAATAGACGCGTCGTTCGGATCGCATAAGTAAATCATACGAGCGGGAATCAATTGCCAGCCAAGTTGTGTTAATTGAGCTTCGATGTTTGGTGTTACTTGCGAGCAGATGTTCCGAATGATCAAAGGGCTATCAGGATACTGCGTAGTTAATTGATCGGTTGCATGGCTGATGTCAGAACGTGACCATTCGGAATGCAGATTTGTCGAAATTAAATGGTTCCCGATGATCGCTGCTTTATCTAGGCCACAGCCATGGAGCAATGCAGAAATGGGGCTTAAAACACAATATCCAGCTGCCTTAGCAAGCCAAGCTAATTTTGGTGACACATGACGTAAGGCTTCGTGCCTTGCATAGTTCACCCATGCAGAACGGGGGCTCAAAACATAACTTTGTGGTGTGTTAGTTTGTAACTGAAGGCTAACTGGTTGAGCTTGCCCGGCAAGATCGACGGAGTCTACTGCGCAATGTGCATTGGCGAGCCAATAATCGCCGCCGCGTGAGCGCGCCATCATCAGCCATAGCGCGTCAGCAACGGTTTTTTTTGGGAGACTGGAATTCAATTGAACGGGGCTGTTTAAATTTTTGTGTATAAATGCATGCCACCATAGATAGCTGAGCGATCAGTTGCATATAGCACGCGATTGTGATCAACATCGGTTTTCCACGCGGATATCAAATGAGCTGGAAGCTTATGCTCTAAGGGTGAATCTGAGCCACCCGTTCTAAACACCACTTTTGCATTTGGTGCTGCGGTTCTCGTTACTTCTTCCCATAGCTCGGTGATTTGTTGGGCGTCCATCCAATCTTGTGCGTCGAGGAATAGATACGCATCCATCGATGCCTTTGGTTGCTTGACTAAAAAGTCGGTCAAGCTCATGTGATGCGGATAAATCTTATCGATGTTTTCGCGCAAACTTGTAAAGTAACGTTCTTGTAAATACATGGGCAAGGCTGCTTGCTTTTTTGTATCGTAACGACGCGCAAAAGCTTGTTGAGCAAAGCAGTTTTCTTCTAATGGAAAATCGCATGCAAGGTGACGCATTCTTTCTTTAAATAGCAGGTGTAAGCCATTTTTTGCATCGTTCTTGAGCTCCTCAAATTGCGACGGTGGAATACCTAAACTATATAAGGCTATGGGTTGTTTGGATAAATAGCGAAACAATTTGGTGTCAAAAACGGGCGCTAAATACTGATCGAACAAAATTTTCTGTTCTTCCATATTTTTTGCCGTGCTCAATTTTTTCAAGTTACCGCCGAGTAAGCGTACTAGGATGTGAGCAAAACCAATAAAATCACCTAATAAGCCATATTGATAGGCATTTTTACTGAAATAACTGTAACGTGGAGAACCTGTAAGCGAACGACTTTCCCAAAAATTACTCGCATCCTCTGAGAGATGAGGGCGAATGTGTCGCTGATAGCGTTTGATGTTATCCGCTGCATTTGCTTCGCCGAGATACTGCAACACGGCGTCATAGTCGGGCAGGTGCTTAATAGCTTGTTTTTTCATTTCTAACATTGCCAAATGTGCACCGTTCAAGTCAACAGCGTGCACAGCGGCAGGTCTTGCAGACAAATACGCTAAGGCATTGCAGCCGCCAGATGAAATCGTCAGGATATTGGCACCTGGTTTTAACTGAAGCGCATCGAGGTCAGAACGTGGATCTTCCCAAATCTGCGCATACACCAAGCGACTAAACCAATGCGTAAAAAGGCGATCGGCAAGACCTTTTTTACCTGAAGTGGTTGAATTAAGGACTGCTGAGTTGACTAAAGTCTTGGTATTCATTCCACTCTCCCGTCGTTTTTTGAATTTGGCTCTTCGAGCTTTATTACTACTTAAGTTCGGCGAACTTTAAGCGAGGAAGGTGACAGTAGCGTGACAATTAAGTGAAGAATTGATGAAATATCGCGTTGTTTTCAATTAAATCAGGAAAGTATTTGACGAATCTATAGAAAAAATTGAGAATCGACTTTTACATTTTTCTTTGCGCAGTGGAAATTGCCGCAATGCAAAAAATCATTTACCGTTTTGTAAGTTATCACAGCTAATTTCGACCTATTTTACGTATTGCGTCGCAAAATAATAAATGGGTTTTTGCCTGATTGTTGTCATTACGTGGAGAAAAGTGTGAGCCAAACTAAGCAACAAGTTGTTGTCATCGGTGGCGGTTTTGCAGGAATTGCCGCAGCGAAAGTTCTTCAGCACCATCTTCCTGATGGTTATCAATTAACCTTAGTCAGCGAAGAGAGTTACACCACCTTTAATCCTATGTTGCCTGAAGTGGTAGGCGCATCCGTTTTTCCTGAACATTTGGTCGCACCATTGCGACAAGTCATTGATATCCAAGGTAAGGCCAACTTCGTGATGGCGCGGGTAGAAAAAATCGACGTCAAAGAAAAACGTATTACCTGCACGACCTTAAATGGCCGCGTTGAAGTGCCTTATGCGCATGCGATTTTAGCCATTGGCAATCGTGCTCGCATCGATTTTTTACCCGGAATGAAAGAATTTGCGTTGCCTTTGAAAACGATAGGCGATGCGGTACATATTCGAAACGAGGTTTTGCGACGTATCGCGAAAATTGAATTAACCACAGATGCCGCCACACGCGAAAAATTGGGGCA
>JAIETO010000155.1 GCA_019745005.1 Burkholderiaceae bacterium | reverse complement strand
ACTTTTCCCCGTCTCTGCTTTTTGCTCGCTTGCCGCAGACTTCTTTGGCGTTGATGCACTTGCCGTATCGGCAGACACTTTTCCTAAAAGCTTATCATTCGCTTTCTGCGCCATGCATTCATTTTCTATGGCGCTGCGTACGTCGGTCGAATTTCCACGAATCGAATACACATCGACGATCAGCTTTCTTTGCTCTTCACTGTTTGCTTCTGAAAGCAGCTTTTCTTTCAATGCGCCACCTTCACGCATCCAAATTATTTTCTTAGCCTGCTCACCAAGACGCGTGCATGCGAGATCTAACGCGGGCTTCTCGTTAGCAGCAGCGGCGCGATTAACGCCGACCACTTTTTGATCGCCCTTTTCGCAAGGTTTGTCCTGATAGGTATTGCCGCAACGATAAAGTGACTGCGCGCTTGCAGAAAGTGGCGCAATGCTGAGAATCACGGAAACCAAAAATACGGATATTGAAATATGTCTCATTTAGGGTGAACAAAAAAGTTTAAAAAGGATTCGCGGAGCGAGCACATTAATTTCTGCGACAAGCAAAATTTTCCATAAAAAAAAAGCCCGAACTCTCGTGCGGGCTTTTGACGTTCTTGACAATTTTACTCGACTTCAACGATTTCTTGCGACGCTGCAGGAGGCGCAGCATCTCCTTCAGAAAACTCAAGCTTGATTTGGTCTTTATCGTCCAAGTCCACCACGACTCGTCCACCGCTCACCAATTTTCCGAACAAGAGCTCGTCTGCTAATGCTTTGCGTATCATATCTTGAATCAAGCGCGCCATCGGTCTTGCGCCCATGAGTGGATCAAAACCTTTTTTGCCCAAGAGCTTCCGCAAATTATCGGTGAAACTCGCTTCGACTTTTTTCTCGTGCAATTGTTCTTCCAACTGCATCAAGAACTTATCGACAACACGCAGAATGATTTCTTCATCCAAGGCACGGAAACTAATAATGGCATCTAAGCGGTTGCGGAACTCAGGCGTAAACATCCGCTTGATATCTGCCATTTCGTCGCCTGCCTGCTTGCTATCATTAAAGCCGATAGAGCGCTTCTGTAAGCTCTCAGCACCCGCATTGGTTGTCATGATAATGATCACGTTACGGAAATCAGCTTTTCGGCCATTGTTGTCCGTCAGCGTGCCGTGATCCATCACTTGCAACAAAATATTGAAAACGTCAGGGTGCGCTTTCTCAATCTCATCGAGCAATAACACCGCATGCGGTTTCTTGTTAATCGCTTCAGTTAATAAACCACCTTGATCGAAACCAACATAGCCCGGCGGCGCACCAATCAAGCGGCTTACCGCATGGCGTTCCATGTATTCAGACATATCGAAGCGAATCAGCTCAATACCCAAGGTAAATGCGAGCTGTTTCGCGACTTCCGTCTTACCAACACCGGTGGGGCCAGAAAACAAGAATGATCCGATTGGTTTATCGGTCTTACCTAAGCCTGCTCTGGCCATCTTAATCGAAGAGGCCAACGCTTCAATTGCCGGTTCTTGACCAAAGACGACGTTTTTCAGATCACGATCGATTGTTTGCAACTTGCTGCGGTCGTCCTGATTCACTGTTTGCGGTGGAATGCGCGCAATTTTTGCAATGATGTCTTCAATGTCGGCTTTACCAATGGTTTTCTTCTGCTTTGATTTTGGCAACACACGCTGCGCCGCACCGGCTTCGTCGATCACGTCAATCGCCTTATCGGGCAAGTGTCTATCATTGATAAAGCGCGCAGAAAGCTCAGCAGCGGTAGTCAAGGCTGAAGCGGAATATTTAACATTATGATGCTCTTCAAACTTGGCTTTAAGTCCGCGCAAAATTTGCACAGTTTGCTCAACCGTGGGTTCATTCACGTCGATCTTTTGGAAGCGACGAGCCAAGGCATGATCCTTCTCGAATACACCACGGTATTCTGTATAAGTCGTTGCGCCTATACATTTCAACTGCCCATTCGACAACGCAGGCTTCAATAGATTTGATGCATCTAAGGTTCCACCCGATGCCGAGCCTGCGCCAATGATGGTGTGAATTTCATCAATAAACAAAATACCGTTCGGCATATCTTTAAGCTGCTTCAAAACACCTTTAAGGCGTAACTCGAAATCGCCACGATATTTTGTCCCAGCAAGCAACGCGCCCATATCCAATGAATAAACGATGGCAGATTGCAAAATCTCAGGCACATCGTTTTGTGTGATGCGCCAAGCCAGGCCTTCCGCAATAGCGGTTTTTCCGACGCCTGCCTCACCAACCAAAAGTGGATTATTTTTTCTACGACGGCAAAGAATTTGAATCACGCGTTCCACTTCATGATCACGCCCAATTAAGGGATCAATCCTTCCTTCGGCTGCTGCTTTGTTCAGATTTTGCGTAAACTGGTCAAGCGGGCTTTCTTTTGCTTGTGCATCAGCCTGTGCATCGTCGGCACCTTCAGGCGATTTCTGTGGTTCGGCAGCATTATCTTTTCTGACGCCATGTGAAATGAAGTTAACCACATCCAAACGGGTGACGCCCTGCTGATGCAAGTAATACACGGCATGCGAATCTTTCTCGCCAAAAATCGCCACCAGCACATTCGCACCGGTCACCTCTTTTTTGCCATTTGACGCTGATTGCACGTGCATGATTGCACGTTGAATTACGCGCTGAAATCCAAGTGTAGGTTGCGTGTCGACCTCGCCAGAACCAGAAACGGTGGGCGTATTGTCACTAATAAAGTTACCTAATGTCTTGCGTAAGTCTTCAATATTCACGGCGCACGCGCGCATCACTTCCGCAGCGGAAGGATTGTCAAGCAGCGCTAATAGCAAATGCTCAACCGTAATAAACTCATAGCGAGCCTGCCGCGCTTCCACAAACGCCATATGCAGACTGACTTCTAATTCTTGCGCAATCATACTTCCTCCATCACACATTGCAGCGGATGCCCAGCTTTGCGGGCGTGAGCCGAAACAAGTTCAACCTTGGTTAATGCAACATCTTTCGAATATACACCGCACACGCCGCGTCCTTCTTGGTGAACTTTCAGCATGATATGCATTGCCGTTTCTCGATCCTTATTGAAATACTCTTGAATGATCGCGACCACGAATTCCATCGGTGTGTAATCGTCATTCAAGAGACATACTTGGTACATTGAGGGCGGCTTAAGTTTTTGCTCTTGTCGCTCTAAAACTGTTCCATTGTCGTGCTGATTTGCCATACATGTATTCTAGTGCCTAGGATCAATTTGAAGTCAATAATTAAGCCGCAATTAAGGCTTTATTTCGTCCCTATTTTAAGCGAATAAATTTCATGGTACGCGCTTTCACCACTTAGCGCAGATGGAGATCAATTTCCAAGAAACAAGTATTGTCGTCCATGAAAATACAACAATGTCGCAAAAGCAATCAAATTTCCTTGACAGGACTTTTTTTTCCGCCAAGAATGGTACTTATTGACAAGTATTTGTGATGTTTTGTCAATATGGAGTGAGCAAGTTGAGGAGGATGTAGCTATGGCTAAGTTTCTTGCTTTACGGCTCGTGTGATTAGTTATTAATTGAAAGTGTATTATGGCAACAGGTACCGTAAAGTGGTTCAACGACTCAAAGGGCTTTGGCTTTATCACTCCGGATGACGGCGGTGAAGATTTATTTGCTCATTTCTCAGCAATTCAAATGAATGGCTTTAAGACGCTAAAAGAAGGTCAAAAAGTTCAATTCGAAGTAACACAAGGTCCAAAAGGCAAACAAGCATCAAACATTCAAAATCCTTAATCTCACCATTTCGGATTAATTGAAAACCCTACTTCGGTAGGGTTTTTTTATTTCTGCTGCCGCATAACAAAAAAATTTACGGCAAAAAAAATGCCGACACTAAGGTCGGCAAATTATGGCGTAGTTGAACCCAGATTTTCCATTAGGCGCGCTTACAGCGCTATTTGC
>JAIETO010000154.1 GCA_019745005.1 Burkholderiaceae bacterium | reverse complement strand
CTTAATCTTATTAGCGTTTGAAGCAGAGACGGCCTTTGCGTCGTCCGACGTGCAACTCGTCAAACGCACCTATGTGCAAGCCCCAGCGGCGCCGCGTGCGCAAACGGAACAAGACGCAAAACTAAAAAGTGACGGATGCATGAGCTGCCACTCTGCCACCGACAGGCACACCATGCACGCTAACCCTGGAGTTGTATTGGGGTGCACTGACTGTCACGGCGGTAACGCCAACGTGATTCGTCCAGCAGGTAAAGTTGATAACGATGTGCATGATCCTGCCTATCGCGCCGCGCTAGATGCTGCGCACGTATTGCCAGCGAACGAAAAGTTTTGGAAGTATCCGTCTTCAGCGAATCCAGAACGTTCCTACACCAAACTCAATCATGAGAATCCAGCCTACGTGCGTTTTATCAATCCCGGTGATTTGCGCATCGCACGGGAAGCATGCGGTGCTTGCCATTTGCCGATTATTCAAGCGCAGGAACGCAGTTTAATGGCGACCTCCGCTATGTTGTGGGGTGGCGCCAGTTACAACAACGGCATACTTAATTTCAAGCGTTATATTTTGGGCGAATCTTATACGCCAGATGGCATGGCGGCAGCCATCGTGAACCCGATCCGCGTCGAAGACAATTTGTTTGTGCAAAAAGGAATTTTAGATCGCTTGTACCCTTTGCCAGCGTGGGAAACCATACAACCGGGGGACATCTTTCGCGTTTTTGAGCGCGGTGGGCGCGTCATTAATAGCCAATTTCCAGAAATCGGCTTACCCAATAGCACTGGGGCTTTACAGCGTTTAGACGAGCCGGGGCGGCCTGATATTCACCAATCCAATCGCGGCCCCGGCACGGGTAGCCGTATCGCTGTACCGGCCATCAATATTACAAAGACGCGTCTAAACGATCCGCATCTTTGGTTTTTGGGCACCAATGAACAGCCCGGTGATTATCGCTCTTCCGGTTGCACGGCTTGCCACGCTGTTTATGCGAATGATCGAAGCCCCCAACATTCGGGTCCCTACGCCAAGTTTGGTCACACGGGTACGACGGCGACCCTAGACCCAACGATCCCTAAGAACGAGCCGGGTCACCCAATTAAACACGAATTCACGCGCGCGATTCCTTCTTCGCAATGTATGACTTGTCACATGCACCAACCAAACATTTTCGTGAATTCCTACTACGGCAACACCATGTGGGATTACGAATCTGATGCCCCCTCTATGTGGCCGGAAAAGCAGAAATATCCGACCGATGCCGAGATTCGCGCTGCGCAAGACCGCAATCCTGAAGAGGCGGTGATTCGCGGTAAATGGAGTGACCCAGAATTTTTGAAAAACGTGTCGAGCTTAAATCCGACTTTAAAAGATACGCAGTTTGCCGATTACCACGGTCACGGCTGGAACTTCCGCGCGATTTTTAAACGTGATCGCAAAGGTGCCTTGATCGATAAAAAGGGCCAAGTGATCGATGATAAAGACCCAGATAAATTCAAAAAAACCGTGCACCTCTCGTCGATTCATTTAGATAAAGGTATGCACTGTGTCGATTGCCATTTCTCACAAGACATGCACGGCAATGGTCATATTTATGGCGAAGTTGCCGCCGCAATTGAAGTTGATTGCGTCGATTGCCACGGTAGCGCTACCAAATATCCCACTCTACATACCAGCGGCCCCGCTGCCAAACCGGGCGGCATGGATATGAGTTTGCTGAAAACGCAAGACGGCCGCCGTCGCTTTGAATGGCGCGAAGGCAAGTTGTATCAACGCGCTGCACTTGACCCAAACAAAGAGTGGGAAATGAGTCTAGTTAAAGATTCGATTAACGCAAACCATCCCAAGTACAACGAGAAAGCAGCGCGTGCCAAACTCATGTCGGCCGGGGCTGACGGACAAGCGGGCAAATGGGGGCCTGGTGTAGAAAAACTCGCGCATGATAACGAGAAGATGACCTGCTACACCTGCCATTTATCGTGGACCACCAGTTGCGCGGGTTGCCATTTGCCGATCCAAGCAAACTGGAAAACCGAGCGCCAACATTATGAAGGCGGCGAGTCACGCAATTACGCGTCGTACAACCCGCAGGTGGCACGCGACGATATGTTTCAACTTGGTTTAGCCGGGCCGGTAAAAGGTTCGCGTATTACGCCCGTTCGCTCTAGTTCTGCCTTGGTCTTATCTTCTACTAACATCAACCGCGAGCGTATTTATATCCAACAACCACCTATCGCTGCCAGTGGCTTTTCTTCCCAAGCATTTGCGCCGCACTACCCACACACGGAACGCAAAGAAGAAACCAAAACCTGCACCGATTGCCACATTTCCAAAGCCAACGACAACAACGCCATCATGGCGCAACTGCTGCTACAAGGCACAAATTTCGTGAACTTTGTAGGCTACAACGCGTGGATAGGCGAGCAAGGGCATGTCGAAGCAACCACAGTCACGGAGTGGGACGAACCCCAAGCCGTGCAGGGCAGCTATTTGCAGCGTTACGCGTATCCAGATTGGTTTAAGGCGCACCAAGACCGCAAAATGGAGTTAACCGAATCGCATGCCCACACGACCTTGGGTGCAGCGAGTTGTTTGCAATTACGCGGCGAATATTTGTTTGTAGCCGAAGGCAAAGGCGGCATGCGCGTGTACGACACAGCAAACATCGCCAACAAAGGCGTTTCACAGCGCATCGTTACGGCACCCTTTTCACCACTCGGGCACGACACCCATATCGCCTCAAAGAATGCCACCTGCATGGCGATACCCACCAATCAACCGATTGCACCGACACGCAATACGGGTGATTTAATGCGTGTCACCAATCAAGAGCAAGCCTTCCACCCAATCTACCATTACGTGGTGATCACAGACGCCGAAGAAGGCCTGATTCTCAGCAATGTGGACACGCTTGCCGACGGTGAAGCCCGCAATAATTTCCTGACACGCGCTGTAACCTGGAACCCCGATGGTGTATTAAACGGTGCCAAACATATCACCTTGGGCGGACACATCGCTTACATCACGACGCAAACTGGTCTGGTGATTGTTGATCTCGATGAGCCGCTTAAACCACGTGTGATAGCGAGCGTGCCTTTGGTTGGTGCACGTGCCTCGGCACTACAATTTCGCTATTTGTTTGTGACTGATCAGACTGGCCTTCGAGTCATTGATGTCACGTCGCATGACAAGCCGAAATTATTACCCAACAGTGTGCCGCTGCAGGATGCGCGCAAACTTTACCTTGCGCGCACCTATGCCTACGTCGCTGGTGGTCAGCAAGGCTTAGCGATTATCGATATCGAAAAACCCGAAGAGCCCAAGCTGTACCAAGTTTTTAACGCGGAGGGCACGTTAAATGACGCGCAGGATGTAATTGTTGGTTCCACCAACGCATCCCTGTTTGCGTATGTGGCAGACGGCAAAAACGGACTCAAAGTCTTGCAACTCACTGCGCCGGATACTCAGCCACGTTTCTACGGATTTTCACCTGAACCCAAACCCTACTTAATCGCTTGGAAGCAAACCAAGTCGCCTGCACTTGCCATGTCTAAAGGTTTGGACCGTGATCGTGCCGTCGATGAAACGGGTCATCAAATTGCTGTTTTCGGCCGCATCGGTGCACGTCCATTCAACGCAAAAGAAATGGAAAAAATTTACTTGCAAAGCGATGCCAAAGTCTGGACGGTGAGCGACCAAGGCACGCCGCGGGATTATGTGTCCAAAGCCACACGCTCCGACGCCGCAACGCGCGCAGCAGCAACGCCAATCCAACAAACGCAAAAAGGGACGAAATGATGACCCCGCATAGCTACTTCGTTCACGCTGCCAAAGTCACGCGCTTCTTATGTGCAGCCGTTCTGCTCTGCTCAATAGCGGCAGCGTTTGCTGCCGATAGCCCCTTACCAAATCGCTCACCGCACACCACCATCGGCACGGTTAATT
>JAIETO010000109.1 GCA_019745005.1 Burkholderiaceae bacterium | reverse complement strand
GACACTTGGCCGGTGAAAAAAGTGTGATTGATCTCTTGAAAAAGCAAGGTTTAGAAGTCAAACAAATTCGCTGATCGCCACCACCTATTCATCTAAAACGCGAGACGCAACATCGCTAGGATTCAACATGCACCCACCCATTAGCATACGACATTTAAGTAAAAGTTTTAAACCACAACAGGTTCTGCATGAGCTCGACTGGGAAGTCGAAGCAGGCAGTATCGTTGGCCTGCTTGGACGAAACGGCGCCGGCAAATCCACCTTAATGGAATGTCTCTTAGGCTTGCGTGATGTAGACGCAGGTAGCGAGGTGCGCTTATTTGGTGAAGATATCAATCATTTGTCTGACGCTACAAAAGCGAAGATCGGCTACGTGCCGCAAGCAAGTGATTTATTTGAATGGCTCACGCCGCGTCAAATGCTCGCGTACTTCAAGGCTTTGTACACGTATTGGAACGACGCAAAAGTAGACGCCTTAATGCAGCGATGGGATTTACCTTACGACAAAATTATCAGCAAATTTTCTGGCGGGCAGAAACAACGGCTATCAATCATTCGCGCATTGGCGCATGACCCGCAGCTCTTAATTTTAGATGAACCCGTCGCAAGCCTAGACCCAGCGGCAAGACGTGATTTTCTGCGTGAGATTGTGGATAGTGTCATGGATCAAAACACCACGATTGTTTTCTCGACGCACATTTTGTCAGACTTAGAACGTGTCGCCATGAAAGTCGCGTTTTTATCAAAGGGAAAAATCGTCCATCAGCAGATGCTGGATGACCTGATGGAAGTGAGCTTGCAGGTTACAGGACCGAGCGCAACCTTAGCGCAACTGATGCCGATCAAGGTATTTCAAATGACCAACTTAAGCGATGGGAATATCCGCGTCCTAGGCCAGTGGAACGCTGAGCAAAGCGTTGTTATATCTCAGTGCAGCGACTTACGCGTAGAGCATTTAAGTTTAGAAGACTTATTTATTGAGATGACCAAATGAATATTATTTTCAATATTTGGATGCAACCTGTTTATGCTCGACTGAACTTGGAAAACAAGAAAACACTCTTCATTTTGATGAGTCTCTTTCCGTTAATTGGGCAAATCTTTGCTGCTCTCGCTTTTTTTTTCGGAACAAAGCACATCGGACTCACGATATTTTTATACGCTTTTTTGTTTAGTATTGCAGCCCTATTTGCAATTCTTGCTTTAGTTTGGTATTGCATGCTGATATTGAATATTCGTTCGCAATATTGCCCAACGGTCGCAAACCTTGTACCAAAAATCAGAACATACTTGAAACGTGCAACCATGCTACCGATCATGATTTGCACGTGTTTGGTTTTCATTGTTGATCAGGTGATACATCGTGAATTTTCAATTTCGCTCACGATACTTTGTATCGGGATGATGCTCTCGTTCGCGATTTACATACGGACGAATTGGGGATTACTAGCGATAGCATTGTCGATTCAAACCTCATCTATTTCAGAAAAAATAAACTTCCATCAGAGATTGGAAGCTTATTCAGGAATCCTCGTAAATATTACTTTTTTGGGTGTTTTGTTTGGAATAATCTACATAACAGTAAATTGGATTTTTTCTTCTGGTAAGGACTCACAGTTTACAAAAAATGAAGCAAACATCATTTTTCAGAAAATGAAGGAGGGGAAAAAAGTAGGTGAGAGCCGAGGTGTGTCGTTGCTGGATTCCGCATTTCTGTATTGGATGAAGTTACGTGTCGCGGCATGTCAAGGCAAACCGAGCCAACATAATGATCAATTAAAGTTAATTGGCTTTTCACTTGAACCACGTCTACATTGGACAACTACTTTGTTTCAAGTGGTCGCGATGGGTATTTTGGGAAGCTTACTAATTCTTTTACTCAATGTGTTTTTGTCGCCAAGTACTCAGAGTTTTATGAAAATTTTCTTTGCAATAACTGTGAGCGCGTTGTTACTCTGCCTTCCGTTGTTTTTTCTTTTCGTGCTTTTTAGTTCTTTATTTCATACGCGGGGAGAACAACAATTATTTCGTCTCACAGAAAAATCTATGGGTGCGAAAATGCAAGACCTTGCACTCACAAATTATCTGCTTCGCCAATTTCTTATTTTGTATTCGCTCAGTTTTGGAGTCGCGCTATTTGTCGGCATGTATAAGTTAGACAGCGCCGAAAAAATTGGCAGTCTAGTTCTATGGATGACCTGCCTGTTTTCCCTGATGCTAAGCATTGTTCGTAATCATGGGCAGATGCGCACCGTCAACGACCATCCTATGATCAAGAATTTACTGCTCTGCTTGTTGATCTTCGCGATAGGCATGGTATTTGTTTTAGGCGCACCGAGGATTGCCATATTCTGGTACTGCGCCCTGGTCTTCGTATCGACACTGGCATTGCTAGTTCTTAAGATGAGAGCAAACGCTCAGATAAAGATATTTCCAGTCGGGCGAGCGGCTTAAAGGAGCTTCATTGTGGCTGGGTCGAACGAATCGCCTTATCGCAAACCTAGTCACGGAAATGGAACCCAGCACAAAAGAAATGCGCATCAGACCCATGCACAAAGGCTACAAATAAAAGCGAGGCATCACTCCATGTTGATCTTTATCTTAATTGCTTTGAATTCAAACTTCTTTTACATCGTCTTTAAAACCAAAAAGCGAAACAACATCAAGCGCAAAGAGGAATGGACTCATGATGGTGAGCGGTAGGCTTCCAAAAATCAAACCCAGCAGAGTCAGCGCAAAATAAAAAATATTGAAGAGAACAATATATTTAAATGGCCATTCAATTTTCTTTTCGCGAAAAACAAAATAGAAGCCATACATTGAAATCATCAGAAAGGTGAAAAAAACATTCCCAATCTGGCCGATATCAGAATACGACACAATAAACTTAGACGAAACACGTAGCGGCTCGTTGAACAGCATCGTGAGTATTAGTGCGCACACTACGGCGCATGAAACAATCTTTAAGAAGGGTTTGTAGCAAGTCTCAGTCATTTGGTTCTCTTTTTTAAAAACTTTTGACTCAAAAAGTCGACCACGGTTATATGAAAAGGCGCTGTTTCATCTAACATGTCGCCAAAATCTACATCGTGATTTGAGCGTTTTTTTCGGAGAATTGATTGTGCTTGTGAGCGCGTGTATCGACAATGGCAAATGATGCAGGCTTTTACCGATTTTCTGGTTTTATCATTTAATGATTTGCTCAAAAGTCACATACACGCAAATCGCCGAACGTCGCACGAAATTTACTTATCCACCCGCACCACCTTAGGCGATCGCGTTATCCCTTCTATCTCCAAATAGATGGCGCCCAGCGCACCGCGTCTGATTTTTACTTTGGGGTTGGTGACGATACGAACTTCTTTACTGTCGTCGACCACTTTCCAAACTTGCCCGTTGGCTAGCTTGATTCGTTGACCAGGGTCCCAACCGTCTAGCACGCCGTCGATACGGGTTTCGATTTCATCGACCACCGCTTGGCCACCATTGACTAAGCCAAAGGCGGCTTCGTCTTGTTTCTTTTGGGCGGCTTTGATGGCGGGTTGGTTACCATCTACGCTGGCGTCGTAGCACGCAAGGCGGGCGCTGTTGTCGTTAATGGCGCGGCACTTGGCAAGTTGTTCTGGCGTTACCGCGTGGGCTGGCATTTGCAAGATGAGCAGGCTGACACTAAGAGTAAATAGTTTGATTGTTTTCATGGTTTCCTTGGCTTTGATGCTGGCTTTGATGCTGGCTTTGATGCTGACTATGAGGCTGGCTTTTATGCTGATTTCTTAATGCCTATTGGCGCTTTGTTAGACGTTGAAATTCTAAATAACGCATCACACTACCTGACATTTTTATGTCTAAAACAGCGCATAAAAGCACATACTCCCTACTTTTACAAATAAATATGCTTATTTCCGCTTTATTTTATTGCGTAGTAAAAATTTACTGCACTTA
>JAIETO010000134.1 GCA_019745005.1 Burkholderiaceae bacterium | reverse complement strand
CTTCGCCCATTTACATGGCGGGCATAAGATACGCACACTGATCGAACAATCGAAGGAAGCAGCTTACTTATGGAAGATAAACGTCCAAAAATTTTGGTCTTAGACGACGACCAAGAATTACGCACGATGTTGGCGCGTTATCTGGCAGAGCAGGGCTTTCAAACCCGCGCTGTGAGTGACTCCGCACAGCTAGACCGCCTCTTGCAACGCGAACCATTTGATGTGCTGGTGTTGGACTTGATGATGCCGGGCGAAGACGGGCTGGCCGTCTGTCGTCGCCTTCGTGCGCAGGGCGAAACCATCCCCATCATTATGCTGACGGCGCGTGGTGATCCGGTAGACCGCGTCGTCGGTTTGGAAATGGGCGCCGATGATTATCTCGCCAAGCCTTTCAATCCCCGCGAATTAGCCGCGCGTATTACGGCCATGCTGCGCCGTCAAACCATGCTCAGTACAGGCAAGACAGCAGCGGTGGAAGCGCAGGTTCATTTTGGGCCATTTACCTTAGATGATGCACGGCGTCAGTTGTTGCGCGATGGGCTTCCCTTAGAGTGCACCACGGGCGAATATGCCTTGCTTCGCGCATTCGTCAATAACCCAAATCGCCCGCTGGGTAGGGAACGATTAATGGAACTAGCGAAAGGGCGCGATCATGAGGCGACCGACCGCAGTATTGATGTGCAAATCATGCGCTTACGCCGCTTGATCGAAGACGACCCCAGCCAACCGACGTATATCAAAACGGTCTGGGGTGTGGGCTATGTGTTTGTGCCCAACGGTGGCGCGAAATGAGCTGGCAAGTCAAAAATTTACTGCCAAAGTCTTTATTCGGCCGCAACGTCTTGTTGTTCGTGGTGTTGATTGTGGTGGTACAAATGACCATGCTGGTGGCGTTTTACCAAGTCGTGCAAAAGCCGCGTAGCGAGCAACTAGCGGTGGTCGCTGCCATTCATATCGGGGTACTAAAAACCGCCCTTGCCAGTCTTAGTGCTGATCAAAGAACTGTGTACTTGCATGAGATTAACGCCAAGAGCGTCATGCAAGTCGTGCCTACCTCGCCTGAGGAAATCGCTGCGCTGCCAGTCGACGCGCCAAGTAATCCATTGGTGCAGAATTTTTTGCAGGAAATGCGTAAACAAATGCCGCCTGACACAAAAGTGGTTTGGGTCGCTGGCAGCAGACCAGAGTTATGGGTGTCGTTTCAGATTGATCAAACGGCGTATTGGTTTAAGGTATCAGGCGAACGATTTACGCGAGAGTTTTCGAACATCGGTATTTTGCTGACGGTGATTTATGGCGTCTTGGCTTTCCTTGCCGCGTATTTGCTGCAAAGGCGTCTTAATCAACCTTTACGACAATTGGTGCGGGCGGCTACACAGATTGGGCAAGGCAATCTGTCTGAGCCCTTGCCAGAAGATGCGCCAAGCGAAATCGCCGCCGTGAGCCGCAGCTTTAACCAAATGGCGCACAACTTACGACGCATGGATGAAGAACGTGCCGTCATGTTGGCTGGCGTGTCGCATGATTTGCGCACGCCATTGACCAAGCTGCAATTAGGCGTTGCCATGCTCAGTGCGGAACACGATGATGATCTCAAACAAGGCATGGCGCGCCACATTAACGAAATCAACACCATCATCGAGCAATTCGTGGACTTTGCCCGTATCGGCAGTGATGAAGAACTAAGTCAGTTCGATTTGAACGAAATGGTAATGAATTTGGTTGGTGACTTCGCCGCACAACGAGTGCATTTTGAGGTCGACTTGGTGCCACTTCCTGCGGTGACACTCCGCCCTATCGCCATTTACCGCATGCTCAACAATCTAATGCGTAATGCCGCGCACTACGGCAAGCAAGGTTTAGCCGTCAAAACCCGCGTGAGCGGGCAGCAACTGCGCATCAGCATTCTCGACCGAGGCTCGGGCATTCCTGCGCATGAAACGGAAAGAGTGAAACAAGCATTTACCCGTCTCGACGAAGGCCGCTCCGCCGTTTCAGGTTCAGGCTTGGGCTTGGCAATTACTGAGCGCATCGCCCGCTTGCATGGTGGTGAGCTGCAGTTGTTGCCGCGGTTTGAGGGCGGCTTGGAAGCCGTGGTGTGTTTGCCTCTCCGTTGAATGGCTCTAGGTACTTTCAATAACCCTAAATCCAAATTGGAGAGTTATCGTCGGCGCTCGATTCAATGCCTAGTGGACGCCTTCCTGCAAATAATTCCACACCTTAGAAATCACCACAGACCCCTCACCCACAGAAGAAGCGACACGTTTGACGGAGCCACCGCGCACATCGCCCACGGCGAAAATGCCAGGTTGCGATGTGCCGTAGGGTGAATCTGCCCCAACGTCGGTGCCCGTTCTCACGAAGCCTTTATCGCACAATTGCACAAGGCCTGAGAGCCATGCCGTGTTCGGTAAAGCGCCTACCATGACGAACAAGCCGCGCGTTGCTATTTGCTTGTTCTCGCCGGTTTTACTGTTGCAAATACTCACAGCCTCTAAGTGATCATCGCCATGCAGCGCGCAGGTATAAGTGTTGTAGTGAATAGTAATTTTGGGGTCGTTGGTCAGCCGACTGAGCAAATAGTCCGACATGGATAAGGCCAGAGACGCACCGCGCACTAAGACGTGCACATGGTTAGAAAAACGGCTGAGATACATCGCCGCTTGCCCCGCAGAATTGCCACCACCGATCACGACGGCATCGGTATTGCGACAAAACCGTGCTTCCATTTCGGTGGCGGCATAGTACACGCCTGCACCTTCGAAATCAGTTAAGCGATCGAGCGGCAAGCGTTGATATTGCACGCCCGTAGCGACCACCACGGCTTTGGCGCATATGGTTTGTTGGTTGTCTAAAGTGGCGCAAAACAGGCCTGCACTGTCTTTACTCAAGTGGGTCACGCGATGCGGCATGGCGAAGCGCGTGCCAAACTTCATGGCTTGTATTTCGCCGCGCCAGACTAAATCTGCGCCAGAAATACCAGTCGGAAAACCCATATAATTTTCGATGCGGCTTGATGTACCTGCTTGTCCGCCAATCGCAATATCTTCAATCACCAAGGCGCGCAGACCTTCAGCGCCTGCGTACACGCCAGCAGCAACGCCTGCGGGTCCACCACCGACGATGAGTACATCCACCATTTCATCGAAATTAATGTCGAGATTGAGGCCGAGCACGGCGGCTACTTTTTCTGGGGTGGGGTCGGTAATGACTTGATCTTTGCCAAACACCACCACGGGTTCATCAGGGCTGACCCCGCAAAAATGGGCGACGGTGAGTGCTTCGGGCGAACCTAAATCAATGCTGCGAAACGGAATACGATTGCGGCTGGCGAATTCAGCAATGCGACGGATTTCTTTGCTCTTATCTAGACCAATGAGTTGCAAATTGCTGTCGCCGGCTTCAATTTGGCGACGTCGCCGCGCGGCAAATACGCCTATGATGATGTCTGACATTTCTGGCACGCTTGAGATCAACTCCAGCATGGCTTTGCGCTCAACTTCAATCACGCGTGTATCTTGCGCAGCGCGCATGGTGAGCGTGTAAGCGCCGCCGTTAAGGAACGCGATTTCACCGAGAAATTGGCAGGGGCCTAAAGTGTGCGGCAGGTGCCGCTCGCCTGTGCGCTCATTGATGACTTCGATCTCGCCTTCTTCGATGAAGGTGAAGCGATCAATTGTCTGCCCAGCGCGGGTAACGATACTGCCCTGTTTGAAATGATTGATACGCCCAATCGCACGCATGGCTTCTATATGTTCAGCATGCAGCGGCGTGCGTTGCATTTGTCTTAGATCGTAGGCAATGGTTTCCATGCGTTTTTCCTATTGGTTGAGACCAAGGCCATCGCGACGGCTTGGTTTTACAAGCAGATTTTACTCGTTAAATAGGATAGTGAGTTTTGGGGCTCGGACGCGCAAAGGGCGACGATTGAAAGTATTGCAGGA
>JAIETO010000104.1 GCA_019745005.1 Burkholderiaceae bacterium | reverse complement strand
AACGATAAATAGCCGCAGGCGCCGCCGTAAATACCGCGCTTGGTGGGTTCAAGTTGATCAATCAATTCCATGGCGCGCACTTTCGGAGCACCTGAGAGTGTGCCCGCAGGGAAGGTGGCTTTGAGTACATCGAGATTTGACATATTTTGCTGCAACAGGCCTTCAACGTTGGAGACGATGTGCTGGACATGCGAGTATTTCTCGATGACCATTTTCTCTGTTAATTTGACGCTGCCGGTTTGTGCGATGCGCCCTATGTCGTTGCGCGCTAAGTCGATCAACATCACGTGTTCAGCGATTTCTTTTGGGTCAGCTAACAGTTCAACGGCGAGTTCCTCGTCGCGTTCAGGCGTGGCGCCGCGTGGGCGTGTGCCGGCTAGTGGGCGAATCGTGACTTTTTTATTGCCGTCGGAAAGCTGTTCGTTACGTACCAAAATTTCAGGTGACGCGCCAATGATATGCATGTCGCCGAAGTTATAGAAATACATGTACGGCGATGGGTTAATCGAGCGCAAGGCGCGATACAGAGACAGCGGCGAATCCACATAGGGTTTGCGCAAGCGTTGGCCAATTTGTACCTGCATTAAGTCGCCCGCCATAATGTATTCTTTGGCCTTTTCCACCGCTTTCAGATAATCTTCTTTGGCGAAGTCGCGCATCACTTCAGTACGCACTGAGGCTGAAGTGACGGGCACATCAACACTACGGCGCAGCATGCCGCGCAAGTCTTTTAGGCGTTGGCGCGCTTTGCTCCATGCTTCCGCTTGGGTTGGGTCGGCGTACACAATTAAATACAACTTGCCTGACACGTTGTCGATCACGGCCAACTCTTCTGTCAGGAGTAGTTGAATGTCCGGTAAGCCTAGATCGTCTTTTGCGGCCGTTTTCTCCAAGCGCTTTTCAACGTAACGCACCGCGTCATAACCAAAATAGCCAGCTAAGCCGCCACAAAAACGCGGCAAGCCGGGCCGAATAGCGACTTTAAAACGGGCTTGATATTCCGCGATAAAGTCGAGCGGATTGCCCGCATGCGTTTCAATGACTTGTCCGTTCTTCACTACTTCGCTGTGCATGCCGCTGCAACGAATTAAGGTGGACGCGGGCAAGCCTATGAACGAGTAACGTCCAAAGCGTTCGCCGCCTTTGACGGATTCCAGCAAGAAGGAGTTTTTGCCGCTGTTGGTCGCTTGCGCTAGCTTCAAATACAGCGTGAGCGGCGTTTCCAGATCGGCAAAGGCTTCGGCGATCATGGGGATGCGGTTGTAGCCTTGCGCGGCGAGCGATTTAAATTCGAGTTCTGTCATAGAGGGCTTTCGACTGTCATTCGTGAAAATTTGTGCAAATTCGTCGGAATTTGAGCAAACATGACGCAATTAAAACGAAGCCAGCATTATGCAGGATTCACTTTGTTGCTTACACGAAAAACGGTGTTAAAAAAGGGAGCTGAGTTAAAAACAATCAGAAGCATCGCAATGTAGATAGCGCGCACCTCTGCCTGGCACAATCGGGAAGATCAGGAATGCCAGCGTCGCCATAGCCAGGCCTCGAAAGTGCCTGGAATCATTGCGGGATGTTTTTTATCAAGAAACATGCGGGTGATGGGTTTTATTGGGTGCGAATTAATGTTATTTGTCGGTGCAAGCGAACTTCAGTTTCAACTAAAGCTAGCGCGATTTCACGCGACCTTTAGTCGCCGTGCTGCATCCAACAAGGTGAGGACTATACCATCAGAATCTGCATTTTGTATAGATTCGCCGTGATTATAGCCATACGGCACCAACCACACGGGGCAACCTGCGGCGCGCGCCGCTTGGGCGTCGTTCGACGAGTCACCAATGGTCAACACCTGCTGCGGCGGTAGGGAAAAATCTGCACAAACTTGCAGTAGGGCGACCGGATCGGGCTTTTTATGCGGGAAGGAATCGCCGCCGTAGATGACATCAAAATAAGCCGATAAGCCCTTCTTTTGCAGCAAAGGCAAAGTAAACGCCAGTGGTTTATTTGTCACACATGCCAAACGCAAATTTTGTGCGCGCAGCGCGTCAAGCCCCTCAATGACCTCGGGGTAAAGACGGCTATGGTCACCGTTAATGCTCAGATAATGCTTTTGATAGGCGTTCAGAGCGGCAGCAAAATGCGTTTCGACCTGAGCGGAGTCGAAGTTGAGCGCCAAAACCCGCTGAATCAGATTCTCTGATCCCTTCCCAACAAACCGCTTCACGGTCTCAATATCGATAGCGGCGAGCGCAAATTCTGCACGCATCGCGTTGATGGCGAACAGAAAATCTGGCGCGGTATCGAGCATCGTGCCGTCGAGATCAATGACGATTGCTTGGATGTTTTTCAGCATGGCATTTTTAGCGCGTGGCGGCTAATTCTTTGCGCATGGCTTGTATCACGGCCGCGTAATCAGGTTTGCCAAAAATGGCGGAACCTGCGACGAAGGTATCAGCGCCAGCGGCAGCGATTTCACCTATATTGTCGACTTTCACACCGCCGTCCACTTCTAGCATGATGTCGCGACCGGATTCATCGATAAGGCGTCGCACAGCAGCAATTTTCTTGAGCGTGTGAGGGATAAACGATTGACCGCCAAAGCCCGGGTTGACCGACATCAGCAAAATCAGATCAAGCTTATCCATCACGTGCTCTAAGACGTCGAGCGGCGTGGCAGGATTAAAAACCAGTCCCGCTTTGCAACCAAGGTCACGGATCAACTGCAAGCTGCGATCGATGTGCTCTGAGCCTTCAGGATGGAAGCTGATAATATTCGCGCCGGCTTTTGCAAAGTCGGGAATGATGCGATCTACCGGCTTCACCATCAGGTGGACATCAATAGGGACGCTGACATGTGGGCGGATTGCCTCGCATACCAAGGGGCCGATCGTGAGATTGGGCACGTAGTGGTTATCCATCACGTCGAAGTGAATCATATCGGCACCCGCCGCCACGACATTGCGAACTTCATCGCCCAAACGCGAAAAATCTGCCGAAAGGATACTGGGAGCAATGCGAAAAGTTTTCATATGATTAAAGAGTTGAGTTGCTAAGCAAATTGCCAGGCGTGCAGAGCTACAAAAAAAGACGCGGTAAAGTTGTCATAAAAAGCTGAACCACGCCCATTTTACATGCCATAAGGCGGAAAATTAGCCAGTTTGGAAAGGCAGCAGCGTCGTACTGGGTTTTCGGTGTATTCTCGATTTACAATTCGTCATCAAACTAGCATGAAGGAAGCAGAATGAGCGCGTATCAATTTGAGATTTCGGTCGTCACGCAATACTTACAAGACCAATCGGAACCCGATCATGGTCAGTATGTGTTTGCCTACACGATTACGATTAAAAACACAGGCACGGTGGCGGCACAATTGATTTCAAGACACTGGGTGATTACCGATGCAAAAAACCAAGTGCAAGAGGTAAAAGGCTTGGGCGTGGTTGGCCATCAGCCGTTTTTGCAACCGGGACAAGTGTTCGAGTACAGTAGTGGGAGTTCGCTGACCACACCGCAGGGCAGTATGAAAGGCGAGTATTTTTTTGTCGCCGAAGATGGTCACCGCTTTGAAGTGCCGATACCTGAATTTGTCTTATCCTTGCCGCGCACTTTGCATTAATCGTTCTTTTCTGCGGATGAGGGGGAAGACGATGTTGCCGGCGGCGTAGCAGGTGCAGACGTTTCGCTTTTTCTCGTAGGCGGCACTTCTGGTTTTCGCCCCTGAAACATCGTCCACCACACAATGAAAATAAATAAACCAAATGCCACGCAGGCCTCAAGCGCTAAGAGCCACATTGTTTTTCCTTGCCTTTGATTCAACCTAGAAACGGCAGTTGACCGCTTAAAAGTTTAATTAAATCCATGTTTTTTAACAGAACTTTATTGTTAATAATGCTCACCGTTTTGGTGAGAACGCTACAGGCCCGATTGCACATTTTTCTGGCTCTCTGGACTA
>JAIETO010000309.1 GCA_019745005.1 Burkholderiaceae bacterium | reverse complement strand
TTAGGTGCCGTGGCCATCCGCGCGGCAGTTGAACGTGCTGGCGTAAAACCAGAATTAGTGGAAGAAGTGTTGTTCGGTAATTGCTTAATGGCGGGGCAAGGCCAAGCACCCGCGCGCCAAGCCTTGTTGGCAGGAGGTTTACCTGTTTCGACTGGGGCGGTGACCTTGTCGAAAATGTGCGGTTCGGCGATGAAAACCACCATGATGGCCTTCGATGCGATTTGCGCGGGCAGCAATGAAATTTTGGTTTCTGGCGGTATGGAATCGATGACGAATGCGCCTTATCTGGTGCCGAAAGCGCGCGGAGGTTTTCGCATTGGACACGGGCAAATATTCGATCACATGATGCTCGATGGCTTAGAAGACGCTTACGAGAAAGGGCGTTCTATGGGCACGTTTGCGGAAGAGTGCGCAGCGCAATATCAATTTAGCCGTGAAGATCAAGATGCGTTCGCAATCACTTCGGTAAAGCGGGCACAGGCTGCTACGGCAGACGGTTCATTTGCATGGGAGATTGCGCCAGTCACGGTATCAGGCCGCAGCGGCGATGTGGTAATTGATAAAGATGAAGGGCCACTGAAAGCCAAGCTGGAAAAAATTCCCGCTTTAAAGCCTGCATTCAAAAAAGACGGCACGATCACAGCGGCATCGTCTTCGTCCATCAATGATGGCGCAGCGGCCTTGGTGTTGATGCGCGCCTCAAAAGCGAAAGAGCTGGGTTTGACACCTTTGGCACGTATCCTCGCGCACGCTACGCACGCGCAAGCACCCAATCTTTTTACTACCGCCCCAGTGGGTGCAATCCAAAAATTGTATAAAAAAGTCGGCTGGACCACCAATGATGTGGATCTATTCGAAATTAATGAAGCGTTTGCTGCGGTGCCGATGGCGGCCATGCGCGATTTGGGCATTGCCCACGACAAAATCAATGTCCACGGTGGTGCTTGTGCACTGGGTCATCCGATCGGTGCATCGGGCGCCAGAATTATCGTGACCCTGATTTCGGCGCTAAAGAAAAATAGCAAAAAACGCGGTGTCGCTGCCCTCTGCATAGGCGGTGGTGAAGCCACGGCCATGGCAATTGAACTCGTTTAAGGATAGGCCATTATGCCCACCGCACTGGTCATCGGCGCCTCACGAGGTATCGGCTTGGAATTTGTGCGCCAGTACAAGGCGGCAGGCTGGCGTGTCATTGCCACTGCGCGCAAGGCGGAAGATGTCGCGCAATTGCAAGCCTTAGGCTGTGAAGCCCACGCGATGGACGTCACGCAGCTTAACGATTGCGCCGCCTTGGGGTGGCAGCTTGATGATGAAAAACTTGATGTCGCTATCTTGAATGCGGGCGTCATTGGTGAGCGTTCATCGGGCTTACAAGCTCCCGAACAAAGTCTGTTTGATTCGACCATGCAGACCAACGTCTTAGCAGCCATGCGCATTCTTCCAATTTTGTTGCCTTTGGTAGATGCGGCACAGGGAAAACTCGCCGTGCTGTCGTCCAGAATGGGTTCGATAGGGCTAAGAGAAAGCAATGCGAGTTGGCTCTACCGCGCAAGCAAGGCGGCGGTGAATTCGGTGCTTAAAGACGTTTCGCTCAGTGCGGAAAAAGCCGTCTGTGTGGCGTTTCACCCTGGTTGGGTGCGCACCGACATGGGCGGTGCCAACGCCGACCTCAGTCCAGAGCAAAGTGTGGCAGGCATGCGCGCAAGCTTGGCGCGCTTTACGCGGGACGATAACGGGCAGTTCTTTAACTACGACGGTGCGAAGTTAAGTTGGTGATAGCGAGATAAAAAATGCCGAACTGCAAAGTAATCGGCGCAGAGAAAAACCTCTCAACACAGAGACACGGAGACACAGAGAAAAGCAAAAAAGTCTTGTTCTCTCTCTTTGTTTTTCCTCTGAGCCTCTGTGTCTCTGTGTTGAGAGGTTTTGGTTTTCTTCTTAAAACTTTACGCGAAGTGCAAAGAAGAGACTTAAATTTAAAGACCTCTTGCTTTGCTATCGTTTTTTATGTGTCCTGTGTTTATGGCAAAAAATAAATGCTAGCAGCTTGAAGAACACCCATTTTTAAGAAAGATCAGGGAACCATGATATTGAGTGCTGAACACGAAATGATCCGCGACGCTGTGCGCGCTTACGCGCAGGAAAAGCTTATTCCAAACGCAGCGCGCTGGGACAAGGAGCATCACTTTCCTGCTGAAGAGTTGAAAGAATTAGCGGCCTTGGGCGTGTTTGGCGTGGCCGTGCCCGATCATTTGGGTGGCGCGGGTTTAGATTATTTGTCTCTAGCTTTGGTCTTAGAAGAAATCGCCGCAGGTGACGGCGGCACGTCGACTATTATTTCCGTGAATAACTGTCCCGTTTGCAGTATCGGGATGTCGTTTGCCAACCCCGCGCAACAAGCGCAATGGCTGCGACCACTTGCACAGGGTGAGATGCTGGGCGCTTTTTGTTTAACCGAGCCTCATGCTGGAAGTGATGCGTCCGATTTGCGCACCACGGCCACACGTGATGGTGATACCTATGTCTTGAACGGCGTGAAGCAGTTTATTACCAGCGGCAAGCATGCCGATGTGGCGATCGTCATGGCCGTCACCGACAAAGCGGCGGGCAAAAAAGGCATCAGCGCATTTTGGGTACCCACCAAAACCCCTGGCTATATCGTGGCAAGTCTCGAACAGAAAATGGGACAACATTCCTCAGATACAGCGCAAATACTGTTTGAAAACTGCCGCATACCCGCCGCCAATCTAATTGGTGAAGAGGGGCAAGGCTACAAGATCGCCCTGTCTGGTTTGGAGGGCGGACGCATTGGCATTGCCTCGCAATCCGTCGGTATGGCGCGCGCCGCGTTTCAAGCGGCCTTGGCTTACGCGAAAGACAGAACCAGTTTTGGCACCTCCATCTATCAACATCAGGCCGTGCAGTTTAAATTGGCCGACATGGCCACACAAATTGAAGCGGCGCGCCAACTGATTTGGCACGCGGCGAGCCTGAAAGATGCGGGCAAACCTTGTTTGAAGGAAGCCGCGATGGCGAAATTATTTGCCTCAGAAATGGCAGAAAAGGTCTGCTCCGATGCGATACAAATTCATGGCGGCTATGGCTATGTGAGTGATTTTCCCGTTGAACGAATCTACCGCGATGTGCGGGTATGCCAAATCTACGAAGGTACCTCAGAAATTCAAAAAATATTAATTGCTCGTGCTTTGGCAGTGTAAACATAGGTGAAAAGACGATCAGCGAAGCAAGGCTTTGGCAGCATAAGCACTCGATGAATGTAGCGAGGTTTTAATTGATACTCGTGCCAGTAAATTATCGATGCGCTTATAAATAAAGCGGTATACATGATATTTTTCGGCATACTCCAATATATTTGAATCTTAGGCGGTAATATGGTGAAGATAGGTTATGAGGCGCTGGTCGCAGCGGCCGAGCAAGAAATCACAACGCTCAGCGTGCAGGAGGCGCAGGCGAAGTTGGCTGACGCTAGCGTTCAGTTCGTTGATGTCCGCGAGATCGGTGAGTTGGTGCGTGAAGGGATCATTCCCGGCGCGATGCACGTGCCGCGCGGCATGATGGAATTTTGGGTCGACCCTGCGTCGCCGTATTTCAAGCCCGAACTTGGCGCGGGAAAAAGCCTACTGCTGTTTTGCAATAAAGGCTGGCGCAGCGCGCTCACCACCAAAACTCTACAAGACATGGGTATGACAAAAGTCGCGCATATTGCGGGTGGCTTCACTGCTTGGAAAGAGGCGGGCGGTCTGGTTGGTGTGAAGGAAAGTAAAACCAAGACATGAGCAAGAAAGATCAGCCCAATACTAAGCAAAGCGCATGTGACGCTGCGCCGCTTGCCTGCCCTTGCTGCTCAGGTTTGGCATTGCGTAATTGTTGCGCACCATTCATTTCCGGTACCTTGCAAGCCCCAACCGCGCAAGCCCTGATGCGCTCTCGTTATACCGCTTATGCGACGAATAACGAAGCGTATTTGCGCGCCACATGGGATGAGCGTACGCTGCCAAAAGAAGCACTGGTGCACACAGAAAAAACCCAGTGGCTAGGCTTAGAAATCAAGGCAGATGAAGAGCA
>JAIETO010000074.1 GCA_019745005.1 Burkholderiaceae bacterium | reverse complement strand
ATTGTTCGTGTATTGCTGAATTGCTGTATCGCCCGTCGCCTTGTTGAGCTTCCCTAAGTAAAGGGATTTGCCGCGCTGGATGTACAAAACCCCAGCTTTCTTAAGGGACTCGAAAAGCGGAGCGTTGGCAAGCCGAACTTCACGGCCTTTTCTAACGTCTTCGCTATTTTCATTCTTGAAATTCTTAACGATCCACTCATTAACGCGGCGAAGCTCATTAAATGCAAAATCTGAATTCTTGCTAAGTAATTGATACTCCGGCATGGCCTTAACATCATCCGGCGTGATACCGAATTGCAGACTTGGATGCTGGTCTTTAAATGCTTGAAGAGCGCCGGAAAAACGCTTCGATTGATCATCGGCCAAATCGCGAATGATTTTCGCTTTATCGAAATCACCAACAGCCTCGCTTAAATCAAACGTCATTGGCGAGGTTGTATCGGCATCATCTTCATTTGACGCTTGCTCGCTGATCTCAGCGGCGTTCTCAATAGGTAAAGAGGTATTGCTTGTCGGCTCACTAACAGCCTTACCAACCTCGGCGAACTCAACGCCGTAGGTCACATGCATGCCGCGACGGAATCGCTTTTGATCATTAACCTCTTTTAGCATGTGATCAAATGAGTGCCCGCTGCCAGCACCATAAGACCCGATATATGAATAGGTTACGCCTCTCGACCCCTCATTCTTTGAAATTTTCATCGCCTCTTTACCTGAAGAGGTCGAATAGACGGAGACCACGTTCTTACCGTAGCTATTGACTTCGGCCTGCACTGGAGGCGGAGAGTTAGGCTCATTGTCCGTAGGTTCAACAGCCTTTTCGTTGGCGCGCTTCTCCTTTGCAGCGCGTTTTGTCGCCAACTCATCTTGCAGCGATGTAAGTTCTGATTCTTTGGCCGAAACCTCTCCCTTTAGCGACTCAATGTTAGCCATGCGCTCAGAGCGCTTCACGTTCACGCGCTTGAACGCCGCTGAATTCTTTTCAGCTAACTTCATCAGGCGGCGCGCAACCTCACGAGGGTTTAAGTCCTCTCCCCGCTCCGGCGCGGCGATGATCGTAATGTCTTTTTTGTTAAGCAGCCACTTCCAAGAAATCATCTCGTCGGTTGCGGCCAGTTTGCTAGGGTTAGTGTCTGGATTGTGAAAATACGCAGTCACCGTCTGGCCGTCTGAAAGCTCGTAGATCGCAGCGACATTGGCGACGCCACGTTGTTTGAATGGAGAGCTAATTTGCAGTGATGTGACTTTCAGTTCAGTGCCCGCCCGCCCCATAATCTCTTTTAACTGACCCATCTTTCGCTCAACTTGCGCGAATGGGATAACCAGAGCATCGAGCGTAATCGACTCATCAGCATCACTCATAACCTGATCCATTGAAACAGAATCAAAAATCAGGTTGTCTGGATCGTTACGGCGAATCCCGTACAACACGTCATCGAGGCTTGTGCCAATTGGCGTGCCGCCGTCTTCGCCGTTCTTCCATTGAGTTTGCTGCATGTTTGAATACCCCTCTTGTGGTAACGCGCTCGCTGAAATGGGCGCTTTTTTGTTTCCGTGCTTAATCCACCATTTGATTTGCGTAAGACTTGCTTCGACGATGCTACCGATGCCAGCCCAGCCACGGTCGTAAGATGAATTATAAGCCGTTTTTGCATCATTTAAGCCATAAAAGCCTAATAAAATCTTGTGCTCATCGAACGCGCCCGTGCTCGGATCGATTTGATTAATAACGAAAACTTGTTCTGATTCAGGCGTATGTCCGACGAAAACATCAATGCCGTCGCCATCGTTGCCACGCGTGCCCACCAAATAGCCGTAATGCGCGGCCATGCGGTTTGACCACGCTTTACCTGTTGATTTATTGACGCCTGTGCGGAATGTGCCACGCGGGTTCTCAATGGCGATACTGAGTCCGTGGAAATTGATGCGCCCCATCTTGTAATTTCCGGCGATGGCCTGCGCAGGGCTTGGTTCCTGCAAGTTGTTTAACCCCATTGCGCCGATGTGTGCGCCGCGCTCAATTTCAGTGAATTTGTCCATGAAAGCCCCTAGTTTTAGTAGGCTCCAGTTTAAAATTCATTTACTTGGGGAATTTCTTGTTTTTCCCTTGGGGAGCATTAAAACGGCAATGATAATTGCCGATCTTTCTCAGAAAAATGCTCGCGCAGCATGGCGATGAAATAGAGGGTTGGCTCAGATAGTGCCGCAGTCTCTCTGGTGCAAGTGGCTATGTCCATGAACGCAGACTCATCCAGCAGTCGAATCATCTTGCCTATCCCAGCGCTTTGCAGGCGCATGGCAACGCTTTCTATGGTGAGGCAAATGCCAAAGGCACTTTGCGCCGCCATGTGCGCCGCGACCTCAAGCGACATTGCGGTAAGGCTTTTGTTAATCTCGAATAAATTGTTCTTGGCAAAGTCTTCCATGATTCTTGCCATGAGGTTACTGCCCGCCATTCCCACAAACTGATAATTTTTGGCCTGTGAGAACATGACTGGCTCAACCTCGGCCAATGGGTGATTTACCCCACCAAAAAGGCACAATCTCTCGCGCCTGTAAGGGTTGAAGTTAAGGCCATCAATTGATCGAACAGTCCCGATCAGTCCAACCTCGGCACTATTGTTTCGCACGGAATTGATGATTGAATCCGCACTCCCCTCGCACAAATTGATCTTAAGATTTGGGTATCGCTTGACGACTTTTTTTAGCACGATGGGTAGGTCATCAATCAACAAGGATGCGATTGCGATAATCCGCAATTCACCATGATCCGACTTTAGCAATTCGAGATCGCGAGCAAAATTTGACTGTACTTTCGCTACATTTTTTCCAAGTTCATGAAGCAACAACCCAGCAGCCGTGAGCTTTAATTCACCGTGTCGGTAAAAAATTGCCGCGCCGATTACTTGCTCCATTCGCTTGATGCGCTTGCTGATTGCCGCAGTCGATAAGGACAGCCGCACACCAGCGGCGGACATGCTCAAATCACACTCAAGGCTAGCAACAATGCTGAAATCGGTTGAATCAAATTCCATTAACTTTTTGTAAAACCTGTTTGAAATAAAGTTTCACTATTAAAACTTCACACTTGATAATATTTAACCAGTGCGTCGTAACAAGATGTTACAAATCGTGATTTATTAATCTAAATAGTTATCTATAAATAATGAACAATCAACAAAAGTTTGGTGAAATTACAGGTAAATTGATGTTAGTTAGGCTAAGTCGCTTAAAAAACGACAAGCAGGCTGCGACGCAGGAATTGATCAAGTCCGTAAACTCATTAGCGTGCGAGAACGCGGAATTCTCGGCTGGGTTTTACAGCGCTTTTTCAGATTTCATTTTGCAATCGTTTGAAGGAGCGCTGAACTTAGATGCGTGGGTGACTGAGGATGGGTGTTGAACGGGCGTTAATAAGGAAAGCCGTCAAGGTATGTTAATTCATCGCGTTTTTCGATGACATACTTTCTCGTATATGGAGGGATATTGACATCGCCAACGATATCGAGAATCTCGAAACCTATGGCAGTTCCTTCGTAAATGTGAATAAAAACTACATCGTGCTTATCCGGCATGAAGTAACCCTCTTCGTCTGATTCCGCAAGTGGCTCGATCAGCGTTAATGTCTGTGGATACTGCATATCGACGATTCGCTCTCGGTCGTTCAAACTAGATGGCTGGTATTGCCCAACCATGAGAATCATGCATTGACCTAATTCGTGAAGTTCGTACTCAGCCTCGTCTTCCGAATCGAGCACGCCAAGTCCACCCATTGTGGGAACACCGCCAAGTTGAGTTGGCGCGGTTCTCGTTACAACTTTTCTGTAGGCACTACCTTCGTATGCATTTGGATGGCGCAATGTAACTGCGCGAGCGCCTTTGGCTATTTGGCTTGGTACTGAGTTCAACATATTAACCCTTTGTTCCCTTTATAAGCACATTAAAATCCGCTTGCGAGATGTGCCCCTGTTCTTTTAACTTCCTCAGTCTGAGCTGAGCATCATATAAAGCCTGCTCCGTATCCTTTGTCTTTTTGTTTGCGACATTTTTCCCTACAGGAAGGATCACAGATATCTTTTTTGGCGCTTTTTTCTTTGTACT
>JAIETO010000075.1 GCA_019745005.1 Burkholderiaceae bacterium | reverse complement strand
TAGTGTCCGGTTTAATTTAGGGTTGTAGTCATAAGAGCTAATGTTGGCGCGGTTTTTGACGATTTAAAGGGTGTCCACGATTTGAATTTGAAATTTGTCATTTGCGATAATCTCCAGTTTATTGAACTTGGGGTGAATCATGAACATGGGCAAAACACTGTTTGCGCAGGTGATGGAATTTGTGCCATGGAAGAACTTTAGTCGCATCATCAATCGGTATGCCGGTGATGTTGGTATGCGTACCCTTAGTTGTGCGGATTTGTTTAGGATAATGGCGTTCTCGCAACTGACTTGGCCCGAGTCGTTGCGTGATATTGAAGTGTGCTTGACGGCCAATCGGGCGAAGTTGTTCCACATGGGATTGAAGAGTATTCCGGCGCGATCCACGCTGTCTGATGCACTTAATCAGCGTGACTGGCGAATCTATCATTCGCTGGCTCAGCGTTTGATTGTGCGAGCCAGAGAGTCGTACGCAGATACACCCATGACTGTCGATATTGACGTCAGCGTTTATGCGCTCGATGCCACTACGATTGACTTGTGTTTGTCGCTGTTCGATTGGGCGCCGTTTCGTAAAACGAAAGCCGCAATTAAGCTGCATACATTGCTTGATCTTAGAGGGGCAATACCCGCATTTATCCATATTAGCAATGGAAAAATGCATGAAGTGAATGTGCTCGATTTCCTGCCCATCGAAGCGGGCGCTTTTTATGTCATGGATCATGGTATTTGGATTTTGCACGGCTTTATAAGATGCATCAAGCGGGAGCGTTCTTTGTTACTCGCGCTAAAAGTAACATGAATTTCAGGCGTGTTTATTCTGCGCCAGTGAACAAAGACGTGGGCATTATGTGTGACCAAACTATTTGTCTGAACGGCTTTTTTAAAGCGAAGGACTATCCAGAATATCTGCGTCGCATTCGTTTTAAGGAAGCTGAAACTGGTCAAGCCTTGGTGTTCTTGACGAACAATACGACGCTGCCGGCAACGACGATTGCCGCGCTGTACAAGAGTCGTTGGCAGGTTGAACTGTTCTTCAAATGGATTAAGCAGCATTTGCGCATTAAACATTTTTTGGGTAACAGCGAGAACGCCGTGAAGACGCAAATCTGGTGCGCCATCTCGACTTATGTGCTATTAAAAAGGAACTGCAATTGAAAGCATCGCTCTGCACTTTATTACAGATTTTATCGTAGGGCTGTCATGCAAAGGTCTCTTTTTAACATTTCGCCATACACATTTTCGTTTAAATTAATCACAATTTGGACAAAACAAAGGTAACATCAATGGGTTATAAATATTGTGTATTTTTAACGTTTTAAATTAACATTACTTACTATTATCCTTTTTAGGCCAAATTTAGACATGTTTTCACGTTTCTTAACAAAACAAAAAACAAACGCACCTGAGTTTGAAGAAAGACGCATGCTGTTAAACGAAGAAGAAATTTTTTTCGGTCGCCTACGTAGAGCACTACCAAATTGCTATATTTTCCCCAAAATTGATTTAGAGATGATCTTGGCGCCATCACAGAAGGATCCAAAGCTCAGAAACCAATCCAAACTCAAATTGCGGAATCTGAAAGTAGACTACGGAATCTTCGACGGAACACTTACGCTTCTATGCGTGGTGGAACTAACTGGTCGCGATCAGGAGAACGAGAAAGAAAAAGAACAACTGATCGCAGAATGGTTAAAGCAAGCAAACATAAAGAGCATCCGTTGGACCTTCCAGCCTTTACCTACAGCGGAACAAATCCTACGCACTCTCGCGCCTTACTCAAGCCTTGCTTCTCCTAAGCCGGATATTTCAACGAATGCCGTCATTCGAAATGCGTACGAGGAGCCACAGTCATCTCGCGGAATGAATACCATTCAAGCAATTCATCAAGCTGACCCCCATCCTAGCAATATCATGGGCTTATCCGCCGCGGCACTTGACAGACTAACGCCAAAAAAGCATATACAGACACTTTATCCACACGTCTGGCAACGCATAAACCTTTTTTCAGCAGAACCAAAGCACCTAAAGAAATATTTAGAATCACTCTTCTTACAAGATAGAGGGGTCGAACGAGCTGGCTTTCCAGCCGAGGTAATTGCTGAAATTACCGAGATTCAAAGCGAAAACGAACGTTTTTTACAAATATCGATGCCAAAAAGTGCAACTTGGGAAACGCAATTTTTGAGCCGATAAAACCTTAACCCTGGCTTTTAATGCGGTGATGTCAAAATTCACAAATCCGGTTGAATCAAATGACCTAGTTTCGCCACCTTGGTGCGTAAATAGCGTTCATTAAACGGGTTGCGTTGAATGACTAAAGGGATATGTTCCGCGATGGTCACATTCAAGCCACGCATGGCAGCGATTTTCTTTGGGTTATTGGTCATCAACTTTAATGACGACACACCAAGATGCTGCAACATAGGCTGGCACAGCCCGTAATCGCGCATATCCGCGGGAAAGCCTAATTGTTGATTGGCTTCGACCGTATCCGCCCCTTGGTCTTGCAAATGATAGGCGCGCACTTTATTGAGCAAACCAATCCCCCGCCCTTCTTGACGCAGATACATCAAGATGCCCCGCCCCTCTTGCGCGATTTTTTGTAATGCGAGTTCCAATTGTGGACCACAATCACAACGACGACTAAATAGGGCGTCACCAGTCAAACATTCGGAATGGATGCGTGCTAACACGGGCGCGCCGTCTGCGACATCGCCCAAGCTCAAGGCAATATGTTCCTTGCCCGTATGCGGTTCGACAAACGCGTGCATTGTGAAGTTTGCCCACGTTGTCGGCAATTCGCAGGAACTCACAAACTCTAATATTGGGGTTGTTGCGGAAACGGGTGATGAGCTGCTTGGCATCGCTTTTCTCGATTTTTTAATTTGTCCTAGAGTATAAACGAGCGACGTTTTACAGGTATAACCGTACCGCCGTCGCTTGACACCTGTAACTTGGGGCAAACTAGTCAAATACAAGCATCGATATCGCCAAAACTAGCATACTACCATCTGTATTAATTTTATTCGCACATAAATAAAGCGCAAATAAAGAAAATTAAATATAAAAATAGGGAGTATATAAAACTAAAAGCATAAAAGCTGCGAAAAAAAACCCACCCAACTTACGCCGCGACCAAAGCTTGCGCTCATTTGCGGCGCAGTTGCGAAATATCTCTTACCGCACCTCGGTCGGCAGACGTGGCGAGCGCAGCATAGGCTTGCAAAGCTTGCGACACATAACGTTCACGCCCCAAGGGCAGCCATGCATCTGCCCCTTTGGCATCCATCGCGGCTCGACGCTGAGCCAATTCTGCATCGCTGACTCGTAAGTTGATAGAACGGGCGGGAATATCGATGTCGATCATGTCGCCCTCTTCCACCAAACCGATCGCACCGCCTTCTGCTGCTTCTGGTGACGCATGGCCTATCACCAAACCTGAGGAACCTCCCGAGAAGCGTCCATCGGTAAATAGCGCACAAGCTTTGCCTAAACCTTTCGATTTGATATACGAGGTGGGATACAACATCTCTTGCATCCCTGGGCCGCCTTTTGGTCCTTCATAGCGGATGATAACGACATCACCAGCGGCGACCGTGTCGCCCAAGATCGCCTCTACCGCAGCGTCTTGGCTTTCAAACACGCGAGCCTTGCCACTAAAGACCAAGATGCTCTCGTCAACGCCAGCAGTTTTCACAATACAGCCTTTCTCTGCCAAGTTGCCGTATAAGACTGCCAAGCCGCCGTCCTTCGAATACGCATGTTGAAACTCGCGGATACAGCCAGAAACACGGTCCTTGTCCAGACTGTCAAAACGCTTTTCTTGTGAAAACGCGGTTTGTGTGGGAACACCCCCGGGCGCAGCGCAAAACAGCTTTTGCACGGCGCTGTCGCTACTCACCATAATGTCATTTTGTGCGATGGAGTCTGCCATCGTCTTACTGTGAACGGTGGGTCGACTCGTATCTAATAAGCCTGCCCTAGCTAGTTCGCCCAAAATCGCCACGATGCCGCCAGCGCGATGCACGTCTTCAATATGGTATTTGTCCGTCATCGGCGCAACTTTGCACAAGCACGGCACTTTGCGCGAAATGCGATCTATATCA
>JAIETO010000043.1 GCA_019745005.1 Burkholderiaceae bacterium | reverse complement strand
GCTTGCCGACCATAAGAAATCGGGCAATCGTATCGGCGCTAAGTTGGCATCGAAACTTGTCATCCCCAAAGAGATACTGGTGGTGTGAAATTGTTCGCCCAGCCCCGCTAAGCAGGAAGCAACACCAAAAAAATCCAACATGAGGAAAGATGGCGTAGCGCCTTTGGAGGCCATTTCAAACGCCGTCATCATGCCAAGTTGCGTGACCCAAATTAAGAAGAACACAAAGTCGCCAAACTTGCCCATTAAAATCGGTACGCTATCAAACAGCACCGCGCAGGCTGCGCTAAAAAAAATCAACGGAAGCAGCAGTAAGGCATAGGTTTGTAAGTAGACAAAAACCTGTATCGACCCTTCGCCGCGCAAGGCGTGGCAAACCAAGGTGGTGCATAAGAGGCCGAGTACTAATAAAGTGAGGTACGCGACGCCACCTAGCCAGCGACTAAAAATCATGCGCCCGTTTTGCATAGGTGTGGTGGCGATCACTGCACCTAGACCGCAGCGCAAATCTTCTGCTACGCGCCCACGTACCAAAAAGAAGCCGCCGAAGCCAAACAGGATAGAAGCCAATGCGGCGCTGCCTAAAGCCAACGTGGAGCTGGTGTACATTGCGCGGGCATTGTTAATCGTCATCAAGGTCAAGTCGCTGTTGGGATCAGGAACCAGCGTCCAACTAATCGCCATGACGGTGAGTAAGGTCACTAAGGTGCTCACGCGCCGCAAACGTAAGCGTGCTTCGTGCTTGATGAGCTGTGAAATTTGCGCGAACCAAATGAATGAGGCGCCTTCTCGGCTTGCCGATTGTCTGAGCGGCTGATGCGCAGCTTGATTCATGGCGAGTTTCATCATACTGACACCGGCAAAATTGACGACACTTGGCCATGCGCCATTAAGGCATCTTCCAAACTTGGCTCGCTTAATTCTGCGCCGATACATGGCTGAACAGGGTGCGCAATACGCACTTGATGTTGCGCTACGCCTTCCACGATGCTTCTTTGCGCATTCAACACTTGCGCGGTTTTGCTTAGCTCGGCAAATGTTGCGCTGTCCACGCTTGCGCTCCAAATGCGCCCGCGTGCTTGCTCTAATAGTTGTTCTGGTGTGGCAAAGGCGAGTAATTTTCCATTACGCAGAATCGCAAGTTGGCTAGCGATGTGTTCGACATCAGAAACGATGTGGGTCGACATAATCACCAACTTTTCTTGACCAAGTTCGGCTAAGAGGTTGCGAAAGCGCAGACGTTCTTCTGGGTCTAAGCCGGCAGTTGGTTCGTCCACCACTAAAATTTCAGGGTCGTTCAATAAAGCCTGCGCAATGCCTAAGCGGCGGCGCATTCCGCCAGAAAACTCTGCGGCTGAGCGATGTGCTTGGTCATGCAAGTTCACTAGTTCTAATAAATGGCGAATGCGTTGTGGATCTTTCACGCCTTTGAGCGCAGCAAAATACTGCATAAATTCAAGCGCACTCAAGTTAGGGTACACACCAAAGTCTTGCGGTAAAAAACCCAAGCAATTGCGAATGGCGTTGGGCGTTTCGACAATATCTTCATCGTGAAAAAAAATCTGCCCCGCACTCGGTTTGGTGAGTGTCGCAATCATTTGCATGAGTGTGGTTTTGCCAGCGCCGTTATGTCCAATTAAACCCAGCACGCCCGCCTTAGCGACGAAGGAAACGTCGTCCACGGCGGGTGCAGCTTTGCCGAAAATTTTACTTACATGATCTAACGTTAACATGATGCGCCTCCTAAGTATTCGCGAAATTGAATTGATCTCTTAGGATTGACTGTACGCAATGCGAGAGCGCAGTGCTGTGCAAATCAGACAGAATGCGCGATGCTTGGTATAGGCTGCAAACTTTGCTGGATATTTTTTTGTTTGCTGAGTGACCTCATTTCCTCGTAATGCAAGCAGCAAAAAATTTTTAGTGTTTGTTAGACCATGAGGAACCAAGTTTGCCTATACTTGCTAGGCGTTTTTATCCGCGCTGATCTATTTTTAACATGCGCAGAGGGTGCCGTAAGTGCAGCGCGTTTTTAGGGGTAATTTGCATACTCCTTAGTTTTTGTAAATTTGTTGTTAGGTGCCGCTTTATTATTAGTCGTATTGAAAATATACAGGTAATAGTATTCTGATTTTTGCCGCTATGGTCAAGTTGAGTGTTGATGAAATTCGTTGGTAATAAAAAAGATCAGAACCTCTCAGCACAGAGGTAAAACATTGCTTTACAAAAGAGACACGGAGAAACGCGAAAAATCATTGTTCTTTCTCTTGGTTTTTCCTCTGTGTCTCTGTGTCTCTGTGTTGAATGGTTTGTTTTTTCTTCGTATTACGAGCCTTTATTCACATCGACATTCATTCTGAACATCGCCTATTTTTACGCAATAGCATTTCTTTTAAAGGACATCGCCATGCACATAGTTGCCATCTACGCAGCCTTGTTAAGTTTTCTCTTCGTACTCTTGAGCGTGCGCACCATCCGCGCGCGGCGGCGCTTGCAGATTGCCGTGGGTGACAAGGCCAATGCTGAAATGACGCGTGCCATGCGCGTACATGCTAATTTTGCTGAATATGTTCCCTTGAGTTTGATCTTGATCTACTTTGTTGAGCAAGCCGCAGCACCCACTCTTTTGGTGCATGTGCTGGGATGTTGTTTATTACTGGGACGCGTGATACACGCCTACGGTTTAAGCCAAACGCACGAAAAGTTTGCGTTTCGCGTCAGCGGCATGATATTTACTTTGACTACGATCATGTTGGCCGCTTTATATTTGTTGCTGAAGTCTGGCAACATCGTTTAAAAAAGTTTGAAGTAGTAAAAAATTCCGACCGTGGCTTAAGATCTAACGTAGAAAATTCGTTTAAACAATCGAGCAAAAAATATGAGGAGACAAGTTGTGCAAGCACAAAACGATGTTGGGTTTAAATCTAAAAAAATCGTTGGTAAGTTGTTATTGATCGGCCTTTCTCTTGGCCTTTTCCAAGCATTGGCTTTGCCAGCCCACGCGGCGCCGCTTGAAAGTGGCGGTAGTAAAAAAGTGATTACCCACGACGTGTATGCGAATTGGAAAGGCATCAACGGTAGCGTGTTGAGTCGCGACGGAAAATGGGCAGCCTACGCCATCGTTGCGCAAGAGGCTGACGGTGAAGTCGTTATCCGTCACTTGAGTACAGCGCAAGAATGGCGTTCGCCGCGCGGCACAGCGCCTAGTTTTAGTGCAGATGGGCGATATGTTGCGTTTGCCGTGCAGCCCACAAGGGCAGAGCTTGATAAAGCAAAAAAAGATAAGAAGAAGGGTGACGAGCTGCCCAAGCCCGGGCTGGGCATTATGGATTTATCGAATGGCAAATTGCAAACCATAGAGCGCGTGAAGCGATTTGCATGGCCCGAAGAAGGTGGCAATTATCTCGCTGTGTTGTTGGAGCCTAAAGAGGCAAAGAAGGATGCGTCGAAAGGCGAGACCAAAAAAGATGCATCTTTCGGTGAATTGACGGACGAGTTGGATGTTGACCAGCAAGCGGGTGCTAGCGGTGCGGCAGCGACGAAGAAAGAGGTAGGGACAAGCTTCTTATTGATAGACGTTGCGAACGACCAACGTCAAAGTTTTAACGATGTATCGCAATTTACTTGGACGAAAAATGGCACATGGTTGGCATTCACCGTCGTGCAAAACGAGGCATCAAAGGACAACAAAAAAGACGGCAATAAAGAAAGCAAGGCCGAAGCTAAAAATGAAGTAACTGAGAGCAGTAAAAAAGCAAATGCCGAAGTTAACAAAGAATCGAACAACGAAAAAAATCTAAACCAAACAAATAAGCCTATCGTTGATAAAACCACGGCAGCCAGTGCGGAGAAGTTGGGCGTGGCGCAAGTACCTAAAACGACCGAGCAAGCCACAGAAGGCGCGACGGCGCTCGGCGTGACGACGCTCGGCGTTACGACGCTCGGCGCGAAGACATTGGCTGAGGGCGTGTATGTGATTAACCCAGCGAAGGGTGAGCCGCAAGCCATCTTGCGCGGCCGCGCCGCCTATAAACAATTGCAATTTGATGAGGCAGGGCAGCAGCTTGCGTTTGTCACAGATCAACCTGATCAACTACGCAAAACTGCCTTGGCG
>JAIETO010000127.1 GCA_019745005.1 Burkholderiaceae bacterium | reverse complement strand
GGTGTTGGTTGCGCAGTACAGCGGGGCAGATCGCAGACGGGCAGTTCGTGGCCCCGTTACTATGGCCTTGTGTTTGGGCTTAATGTTGACTTTGCCCATGAGCGCCGCATCGCTCCTTTGGCCGCATGAGGTGGCTGGCCTTTTAAGCCCTGATGCACCAGTGATTGATGCAGCGAGCGTTTTTCTTTTTTGGAGCGCTGCGTATGCACCCCTCAGCGCAATCACTTTAATTTTGTCAGCCTGTTTGCGCAGCAGCGGCGATACACGCACACCCATGGTGGCGGGGATTGTTGGCCTGTTGGTGAATACGCTGCTGAATTTTTTATTCATCAACGGGCATTTTGGATTTCCTGCGTTCGGTATTGCGGCTGCAGCCGTTGCTACCAGCGTGGCGCGTGTGATCGAAATAATCTTGTTGGTTCGCGCACTCAAGCCCGGTCCCATCGCACGCTTACCAAATGCGCTGCGTAGTCGCGATATTGGTTTGATTTTGCATGGCACAGGCCCTTTAATGTTGAAAGAAATTGCTTGGGCAGGCGGCATCTTAGCCAGTTCTGTGATCATTAGTCATATGGGTGCCGCACCCTTGGCAGCCTTCAATTTGGTACTGCCTATCGAAGGAATTTTAATTAGCCTAGTGGCTGGCTGTGGCGTTGCAACAGGAATTTTACTCGGCCATGCGATTGGCGCTGGGCGGCATCAAGCGGCCAGAGAAAGTGCAGAACGCATTCGGAAACTCATTGGTCAACGGGCTTTTCTGGTCGGCGTCATTGCGGCAGGAGTCGTTCAACTGCTGCGACTTTCTGGTGGCTCGGTTGGCTCGGTTGGCTTGATACCAAGCGAATTAAATGATTTAGCCTTAAACACTTTGAGCGTATTATTTTTGGCGTTTGGCGCACGTGCTCATAATGGTGTTGTGAGCGTGGGCATTTTACGCAGCGGAAATGATAGTCGTTGGCTAATGTGGACGGACACCTGCTCCATGTGGTTGTTGAATGTTCCCTTGGTTGCCTGCGCGGCATTAATATTGAAGTGGCCGTTACCCGCGGTGGTAGCAGTAATGATGTCGGAAGAAGTATTTAAGGTCGCCGTGTTTCGCTGGCGGGTGCGCAGTGGGCGGTGGATCAAAGAACTGGCTAGATAATGGAGACGACCATGATCAATCAAAAACGTAGAAAAACTTTGCAACAAACAATCGGCCTCGCTGGCGCCTTAGTAGGCACTTCATTTGGTGTGACTGCAGGTGCGCAAAGTGCTGCAGACTCACCTGATCGCTTGGTCATCATCGATGCCTTTCCCTCGCAGCAAATTCAAGCACGCAAAGTGAGCGTTTGGCTACCACCTAATTACGATGCGAGTGCTGATCGGTATGCCGTCCTTTACATGCATGACGGGCAGAACCTGTTTGATCCAGTCAACCCATTAGGCGGGCCAAACTGGGGCATAGTGGACGCCATGACGATGTTGCTGGGTAAGAAGGCGATACGACGAACCATCGTGGTGGGCGTCAACAATAGTGCAATGCGCTGGCGTGAGTATGCACCCGCAGCGGCAGTGCGTTTATTGTCGCCTGCGGCATTAGAGGTGGTTGCGCCGAACGATACCAATGTAAAAGCCGAGAATCTTCTCGCCGATCACTATGTGCGTTTTTTGGTGACTGAGTTGAAGCCGTACATCGATAAAAATTTCCGCACCAAACCGGATCAAGCAAATACCTTCGTGATGGGCTCAAGCATGGGCGGCTTGATTTCTTTGTATGCGCTGAGTTCTTATCCCGAAGTTTTTGGCGGTGCGGGTTGCGTTTCGACCCATTGGCCACTTTCTACGAATAGGGCGATTATTACCGTACCAAACGATGTGCGCCGCGAAGAAATTGGTAACGCTTACTTCAAATGGTTAGCCGAACATTTGCCCCAAGCGGGTAATCACCGTATCTACTTTGACCACGGCACGATTAATCTCGATTCCTTGTATGCACCGCATCAATTAACGATGGATGCGCTAATGCAAAAGAAGGGATACCGGCGCGGTTTGGATTGGATTACGCAAGTCTTTCCAGGTGCGGATCACAACGAACAATCTTGGCGTGAGAGGGTTGAAATTCCCTTGCAGTTTTTGTTGCGCGAGTAAATTGTGCCAGCCAATTCGCTTGAAAATTGTCGATAAAGGGCGTGCCTAGGTTCTATCAGCTTTCATATTGTTCAATCGCCATCGCCGCCCCTGTAAGTGCGGCCATGGTATCGGTGATTAAGGCAGTAGGAATATCGGCCAAATACGTTTGAAAGCGGCCTTTGGCCTCGAAGCGCTGACGAAAATCGGATTCGAAAAATTGTTCACCCAAGCGAGGAACAATGCCTCCACCAATGTAGACGCCGCTACGCGCCCCTAGGGTCAATGCAACACTACCGGCAAAGCTGCCTAGCATGGCGCAGAAAACGGCGATGGTTTTTACGCAAACAGGATCTTCCTTCGATAAGCCGCGTTGTACGATGAGTTCTGCTGTCAGCGGCGAATCGCAGCCGCTCATCCCACCGCTATGCAATTTGCTACAAGTGCCCGCCATCAGATGTTGCACACCCTGATGGAGTACCGGCAACCCAATTCCCGATAGTAGTCGTTCGGCAGAAACATGGGCGAAAGAGCGGCGAACGTGTGCCAATAAATCAGACTCAAAATCGTCGTAAGGGGCGAGTGTCGCGTGCCCGCCTTCGCCTGGAATTGCCATCCAGCCAAAAGGTGTTTCAATCACACCGGCCACACCAAGACCTGTGCCAGGTCCAATGACTGCCAAGCAGCCGCTATCGACGGGCGCTTTGTCATGGGCGCGAAACTGTGAGGGTTTGAGTCGTGGTAAAGACAGCGCGAGTGCCTCGAAATCGTTTAAGACCAAAAAGCTGTCGAATTTGAATTCGGCTTGTAAGGCGGATTTAGAAAAGCTCCACGGGCTATTCGTAAATGAAATCAAATCGCCCAAAATGGGTGTCGCGACGGCGAATGCGGCCATTTTTGGCGCTTGAAAATGGGCGCCAAGTAGGGCTTTAGTTTGTTGCAAATAGCATGCAACGGCTTGGTTCAATGCAAGGTGTTCTTTGCCGGGAATAGTGATGACGTTTTGCACGCCAGTTTCCGCGTCGAGAATTAAACCAAAACGCGCATTGCTCCCGCCTATGTCGGCAACCAACCAGGGAAAGCTATTCAGTAATCCAGGTCTCATTGTTTTTCTAATCACTGCATTATCCTTTTTGGTTCCATCGCACGGATCATTTTGACCGCTATCAAGCTCTCGGCTCGGCAATCCCGAGCTTTTCGAAGCACAATGAAAAGGCAATGTCGCGCAAAGCGTTGTTGTAGTTCAGGACTTGAACGCCCGTCTTCGCAGTCACGGCACCTGAAAGCGTCGCTGCCATCTCTGCAAACCAGCAAGACGCTGCTAGCAGCACCCCTTGCTTTTACGTCTGTCCCTTTATTTTTTCATTGTTCTGTACGCTAATGAAAGCTAATGTAGCAAAACTACAAAATAAAAACAATCAATTTTCGAGTAATTTTCCACAAAAGAAAGCATTATGCAAGTTAGTTTATCTCTCTAATTGCGCCTAGCCAGCTTCAATTTTTCTTCTCTAAAGGCTGTTTAAAGGCAAAGCCAGCATGGTTACTTGTCAATTCTGTAGTCAAGCTACAAAATATCTGTTCGTGCCTGAAAAGTAGTGTAATTTCAGATTTATTCTGGAAATCGTTTGCATATGCGTCTTCGTAAAACTGAATAAAACTGAAATCTCGTTTCCTTTGTGCATATGACTATAATGTTTGATTTGCGGCACCCGTCGACATACAGCATCAATATTTGAGGCTAGGTTTCATTCAGGAGAGTTATGGTTTCGCTAGATAGCCCAAGACTTATCGCCGATATCGGCGGAACATACGCCCGCTTTGCTTTGCAAACGGGTCATGGCGAATTCGAACATGTGGTGTCCTTGCGTAGTGCCGACTACCCTGATTTTCATTCAGCGGTGAGTGCCTATTTGAAAATCGTCGCACCTATCCACATCGAGCATGCGGCCGTCGCGATTGCCAATCCGGTGTACGGTGATAAGGTCAGTATGACTAATTATCACTGGCAATTTTCAATCGAGCAGACACG
>JAIETO010000048.1 GCA_019745005.1 Burkholderiaceae bacterium | reverse complement strand
GAAGGTGTTTCCGCCTTCTTCAAGATATTCGTAATGCGTTTATTCGCAGCGGCGAGGGCACTCGATTCCGCCATCGCGGCGAAGGCTTGTACCGCTTGCAAACGTTCCACAACGTTATCAAGCTGATCTGGTTGTTGTGCCACGACGGCTTCCACCTCCTGTTGTGAGAAACCGCGTTCGCGCAATTGGCCACGCAGGCGATCGTACAGAAACGCAAGTACCTCATTGCTTGGGTCTTGGAATTGCGCATTACCAGCAAACAGCGCCGACGTTTGACCTAACAAGTTCTTCAGTGAAATCGGCAGGCGTTTTTCAACCAGCATACGCAAGATGCCCAGAGCGTGACGCCGTAGGGCAAACGGATCTTTGTCGCCTGTGGGTTGTAAGCCTATGCCCCAGATGCCCACCAAAGTTTCCAATTTATCGGCAAGCGCTACCACTGTGCCCGTCAGACTTTGTGGCAAGGCGTCGCCCGCAAAACGGGGTTGATAATGTTCAGACGCGGCCGCTGCCACTTCTTCATGTTCGCCGTCATGTCGCGCGTAATAGGTGCCCATGATGCCCTGCAGCTCAGGGAATTCGCCCACCATGTCCGTCAATAGATCGGCTTTTGCTAGCATTGCCGCACGTTCCACGCGCGCCACATCAGTATTAAGCGGTACGGCAATTAAAGCGGCAAGCGCTTTCACGCGCTGCATGCGCTCTGCTTGATTGCCTAATTTGTTGTGATAAACCACTTGCGCCAGCATAGGGAGCCGTGCTTCAAGGGTTTTTTTCTTATCTTGTTCAAAGAAAAATTTCGCATCTGATAGGCGCGGGCGAACCACTCGCTCATTGCCTCGAATAATCTGTTGTGGCTGCGTGGTTTCCAGATTCGAGACAATCAAAAAACGCGAACGCAGTTTTCCTTCTGCGTCAGTGAGTGCAAAATATTTTTGATTCGTTTGCATCGTTAAGATCAAACATTCTTGCGGCACAGCGAGAAATTCTTGTTCAAAATGGCATTCGTAGACTACTGGCCATTCAACCAAAGCACTGACTTCATCTAGCAGAGCGTCTGGCATTAAGACCAAATCATCGCCCGCTTTGTCCATTAAAGCGGCGCGAATTTTTTCCTTGCGTTGCGTGAAGCTCGCAATGACTTTGCCTGAATTTTCTAGCACGCTGGCATACTCTTCGGCATGGGCAATGCGCAGCGCGCCTTGGGATAAAAATCGATGTCCTTGCGTGAGCTGCCCACTTTGCAAGCCTAATAGATGCAAAGGCAAGAGCGTCTCGCCGTGCAGGGCAATAATGCTATGCACAGGGCGGACAAAATTCACCGTGCTGCCGTCAGGGCGCTGATAACTCATCACTTTGGGAATGGGTAGCTTGGCGATTGCGTCTTCGATAATGCTTTGTAAGCTCGCACCTAGATTGCTACCGGGCGCCGTAAAGTTGTAGAAAAAACTTTCAGCCTTGCCTTCACCAGCACGCTCTAATTCTTGTACTTGCAAATGTGGGAAACCCATCGCCGCCAATTTCTTCAATAGCGGTGCGCTTGCTTTACCTTCGGCATCTAAGGCCACGCTCACAGGCAGCACTTTTTCGCGCATGATTTTGTCGGGCGAAATTTCACGCACATCGCTGATTTGCACTGCTAGGCGACGCGGCGTGGCAAACGAGGTCAATACTGCTTCAGCACCCAACAAGTCATGCTGGCTTAAGCCATTGCGTACACTTGTGGAAAACGCTTCGCCCAATTTTGCCAGCGCTTTGGGAGGCAATTCTTCGGTAAATAATTCGACTAATAATGTTTGGTTCATTGGTTTTTCCGTCCTGCTCGTCTAGCAAGTTTTATTCGATGTGGCGGTTGATTCTGTCAAGAGCAATTTGCTTTGAGCTTAGATCGCTTCAGCAAGTACAGCAAGCTTGGGCTTGAAAGGGTCGTCTTGTGCGCACATGGGGAAGCCTAGTTTCTCGCGCGAGGCATAGTAGGCAGCGGCAACTGCGCGCGACAAGTTACGAATCCGTCCTATATACGCCGCCCGTTCAGTGACGGAAATCGCGCCTCGTGCATCCAACAAATTGAAGGTGTGTGCCGCTTTCAAAATCATTTCGTAAGCGGGGAGGGCGAGCGATTTTTCTGTCACGTCCAACAAACGCTTCGCTTCCGATTCGTAATTGGTGAACAGAGAAAATAAAAAATCCGTATTCGAATATTCAAAATTGAACGTCGATTGCTCCACTTCATTTTGGTGGAATACATCGCCATACGACAGGCTGACTTTGCGCCCTTGTTCTTCGCGTTCTGTCCAAACTAAGTCGTAGACGTTTTCTACCCCTTGCAGGTACATCGCAAGGCGCTCAATGCCGTAGGTAATTTCGCCTAAGATGGGTTTGCAATCAAGACCACCCACTTGCTGAAAATAGGTGAATTGCGTGACTTCCATCCCGTTTAACCACACCTCCCAACCCAAGCCCCATGCGCCTAGCGTGGGGTTTTCCCAGTCATCTTCCACAAAACGTATATCGTTTTCTTGTAAATTCAGTCCGAGCGCTTGGAGTGAACCCAAATACAAATCAAGAATGTTTTCCGGCGCGGGTTTTAGCACGACTTGGTATTGGTAATAGTGCTGCAAGCGATTTGGGTTCTCGCCATAGCGCCCGTCTTTTGGGCGGCGCGACGGTTGTACATACGCAGCACGCCAAGGCTCAGGACCTATCGCGCGCAGAAACGTGCCCGTATGTGAAGTCCCTGCACCAACTTCCATGTCGTAAGGTTGTAAAAGGGCGCATCCCTGTTTATCCCAATAGGCTTGTAGCGTGAGTATGATTTGTTGAAAAGTCAGCATGGTACGTTCTACATGGTGGCGCTTTTGATGGCGCATATTGTTAATTGGCTAAACCGCTGATTTTAACGGGTTTTCAGTCGATTCGGCGAAAACGGCTGGGGATAAATCCTGAAGTTTTGTGCGAGTGTGCGAGGTATTTTTGCTTGGAAACACCGAGTTTTAGCTGTTTTCACGCGAAATACGGCAGTAGAAACATTTCATCCAGTGTTTTATGCAGCCTGTCGCAAACGCGTTGTGCGCGCAACGTCGATTTTCTAAGATACCTACATCGAGCCAACATGGTGTTGGGCGAATCAATAAAGAGGGTCAAAATCATGAAAACAAGCACACGTAATATCATCATTGCTGCGAGCATTTTTGCGGTGCTCGCTTTCATCGCAATGTTCTCATTTGATGCACAAACCATCGTGATTGATGGTGAAGAAATTTCGGGCGTTGCCGGCTTTGGCATTGGCATAGTTGGTCTTGCAATTGGTCTGCTTGCGGCTGTATTTGCCATCGCCGTAACAGGCATTGTGCTGGTCGGTGTGGTGATTTTCTTAGCTTTAATCGCCGTTGTGGTGTTAGGAGCTTTGGGTTTGGCGCTGTCACCACTTTTGTTGCCACTGTTTATTTTGATGGGCTTGGTTTGGTTATTCAATCGCCGCAAAGTAGCGTAATTGGTCGATAAAAAGCGAAAAAACAAGCGAAAAAAAAGCGCCTTAACAAGTCAACGAACTCTGCCCGGTTAGAAATAACCGGGCATGTCTTTACGTGGGATGGGTATCTTGGCCGCGTCTTTCTGGGGTAATCGATTTATCGCCAGCTTTGTGGGAATACATATCTTGATCGGCCTTTTCCAGTAAAGTTTTCGCATCGCTTGCGTCGCTAGGGAAGTGGGCAACACCAATCGCGCCGCCCATTTTCACAGCGACTAGACCATCGGCAGCTTGCAAATTCAAGGGCAGGGCAAGCGCGATAGAGAATTTGCTGCGCACGCGCTCCAGTGAGTCGCGATTTGGTAAGTGGTCGAGCAAAACAACAAACTCATCACCCGCATAACGGGCAATAACATCGTCTGCCCTCACGCAAGCACGCAATCGGTGTGCTACCTCGATCAACACTAAATCGCCAGCCGCGTGGCCAAACTGGTCGTTGATGGCTTTAAAGCCATTGAGGTCAATGAACAAAATCGCAAAAGGCGCTCTGTCTGGGTCTTCTGCCGCCATAGCAATTTTTGAATTCAGGCGTTTTTCAAAAATATCTCGATTGCATAAGCCCGTGAGCTTATCGGTCTGCAAGCGCGTCTGTAACTTTCTAAAATTATCCGCGAGTAGGCCG
>JAIETO010000078.1 GCA_019745005.1 Burkholderiaceae bacterium | reverse complement strand
GCTCACCCAATGTCGTAGAGTGAATTTTCAGAAAATCCGAGGCGGAATCGATATCTAACGAGATTTCTGCAGAGTTTTGAATAGTATTCATTTTAAGCACTTAAAGGATATTTTTAGCTAAAAAGGAATATCTTCATCCATGTCTGAAAAGTTCGGCGATGGCCGAGATGCAGGGCGATTCTGAGGCGCTGCGCCGCGACCTTGTGGCGCTGGTGTCGGCGCTGCGTTTTGTCGCGCTGGCGGCGGGGCGCTGTGTCCTTCATCATCGCTTTCGTTGCGCTCACCTCGCCCACTTCCAAGCATGAGCATGGTATCGGCCTTGATGTCGGTCGAGTATTTTTCAACACCATCTTTGTCCGTGTATTTGCGCGTGCGTAAGCTTCCCTCGACATAAACTTGCGAGCCTTTTTTCAAGTACTGCCCAGCAATTTCCGCCAATTTGCCGAAGAAGGTAATGCGGTGCCACTCTGTATTCTCTTTCTTTTCGCCTGTAGCTTTGTCCTTCCAGCTTTCCGTAGTTGCGACCGTGATGGTGGTCATGGCGTCGCCACTCGGCATGTAGCGTGTTTCTGGATCGCGACCCAAATTCCCGATGATCTGGACTTTGTTTAAAGATGGAGCCATTATTTTTTACCCTTTGATTAAAAATCTTTAAATCCTATTATAGCTTTTAATAGCCATAATAGGATATAAAACCAGAAAAAATTTATGCTGCCATTTCGTTGTTTTCTTCGTCGAAAGACCGCTCAATCAACTTCCAATGCGGTTTGTTATCCAACTCTGATCGACCAGTAACCGTCCAGTCCTCAGATACTCCAGCATTCATCCAGACTAGCTGGCAATCATTCGGCAACACTGGCTTATCTTTCATTGTTCCGAAAACAATCGCGCTCTCAATTTCGCCTGATGCAGTTATTGCGCGCAACCATTCAATCATGTCGCTTCGGCCAACGGCATTGAGGCAATCGAAACGATCAAGCATAATCATCTTCAGTTTTGAAAACTTTGCTATGACCTCTGCAATTGTCGCGTCGCATCGCCATTTCTCGGACTCAGAGCAAAGATGGTAAGGGCGTCCGCCGTATGTGACGCTCAAATTTTTCTCGATAGCGACTTGCTCCCAGAGTGAGACATCAGACGATTTTGCTAGCTCGGTGTTAAAGGGTTGTAATGCCGATGCCAACAACTCTGACGGGATGCCCTCTGGAGAAAATGCTTCCGCAATTTTTAGATAAGCCAGAACGTCATTGTGCGTTTTCATTGCGTCCTCAACTCGCTTTGCCGCCGCCTTTGAAGCTAAATCAGCATCGACGTAGCTCTTTAAAGATTTCTCGCTCGCAGCAAGTTCGCTTGTCAATTGTTCTACCTCGGCCTGTACGAGCTTCAATTTTTCTGCGTCAGCCGATGCGTCGCTCGCATTAAAAGCGCCAATCTCAACATTTGCATTTTTAGCCTGATCCACCGCCAACTGGCTAGCATTGAGCGCCTTTTGAAGCGCACTTAACTTTAGTCGCATCTCAGGCAAAGATTTTTTCGCGTTGTCGTCAGCGATTTTTTCTGGCTTCACGTGCTCTTTTAAAGACGAATCCGCGCCCATTTCAAGAATGACGCTGCAACATGGGCATACGTATGTTTTTTGAACTGTGTCTCCGTTCGCAAGCGCTTCTGTTTCTGCGATCAAGCGCGTTTGCGCATCAAAATTTTCCTTATCTTGTGCAAGAGTTTCTTCGGCAAATTTCAAGGTAGAGGCGACTTTTTTTAAATCTGTCAAGCGCTTGGCGTTTTCCGTTGTTATTGCAATCACTTGCTCGATGCCGCCAAGTTCCTTATTTTTTGCCGCGACCGCTGATTTTTTCTTTGAAATTTCTGCCTCAGCTTTTTCGATATCTATGGCTGGCTCGGCCTTTTGGTCGCTGCTTTGCTCATCTTCACCCCAATTTTTTGCCTTTTCTGTGCCATAGGTTTCTTTGGTAATTCCCTTCCAGATACCTTTGCATTCCTTAGCTTTTTCTTTAGCCTCATCTTCAGCGACTTTGAAGCCGCTCACCAACAGCGGCAATATGCCTGCCGCCTTTACCATGTCGCACCCGCGTTTGATGAGCATTTCCGAGACTGCTTTTACCCCAGTTTTGACGGACATTAATTTGAAAAGAAATCTGCGGCGCTCATCGCTAGAGACATCAGCCAATTTAACGCCGTCAAGACAAAAGGGCATGGCCTGCTGCATCAATTCGGCATCATTCATAGAAACGCCATCAAATGAGAATGAATGATCGCCGCTTGGCAGTTTCAGCGAGGCGTTACCGCCTACGAAGGACACAACGCTCAAGCCCTTTTTGTTGCCATCGGTCACAAGTTCCGCATAGTCTTTTTTCAGATTGACGCGTGTTGCGACCGCTGATAATGCTTGATAAATCGCATCACGGGTAGATGACTTCCCGCTGTAATTATCGCCCGCGATTACTAGCACTTTGGCTTTAGCAGAGACGCTCACATCTTTCGCACCAAGCACATTTTGCACTTCAATTTTTGAGATTTTCATTTTTCGCCTTCAGAGTTATTACTGGTAAATTTGCTTAGGAACCCATGTCAACACTAGCTTCGCGAGTTCTGCGCGCTGGCGTGGCCGCTGGTGCTGGCGTTGATGCAGGCGATTGCTTAGGCTCGCGCTCTTTCTTTTTCTCAGCAATAATTGTCGAAAGTTCTGCTGCGTCGTCTGGGTGCAATGATCTTGAGAAGTCGAGGGCTTCATCTAGCGCGCCGCTCTCAATTAAGCTTAGTGCATACGCGTAGTCTTTTGATGCCGCGTCGTCTTGCGCTGGAGCGGTTTCAGATTTAGCGGGCGTTTCTTCTTCTTTCACTTCGTTAGCACTTTTAGACTCGTTTTTACCGTTTTCGGATACGTTCGGGCGAGCGGAATCAACTGAATCAACATCAACCACAGAATCTTTTTTCTCTTCCGAGTCGTTCGACGCCTTGCGAACTCTGGCATCCTTTTTTGCTAAGTCTTTTGCGTTGACTGAGTAACTACCGTCTGACTGAGGATGAATATCGATAACATCCTCGCGCTCTTCTGAAGTCTGGCCGAACCCCATCAAGACATCGGGAGCATTGATGCGACCAAAAAATGTAGCTGCGCGGTATTGCAGCATTTGAAGCTTCATTTCAGTTTGCCACTTTGATCCTGCTTTTGCGTACCAACCTTCTTCGACAGCCATTTTCATCGAGACAGGGATCGATTCGATTTTTTCTTCAGTACGAACCCCGTTTTCTATGATGTACGCGTAGGCAATGCAGACAAGATTTTCTATTTGAATTGTCCGGTCAATCATGTCGTAGCGCTTGGCATCTTTGTTCCAAGCGCCTTTTTCTTTGTACTTTGCTTCAACCATGCCTTTGCTTTCCAGCTTGAAGCGCAGGGGAGTAAAACGCTTGGAGGCATTGATCGCGGCGATTACGAATTGAGCCGACCAGCTTAATTTTCCCTCAATTACGTGAGCATTTTGCATCACGGCGGAAATGGCAAATCCTGTACTCTGTGCGGTCTCAATAGCAACGATGCAGTTGCCTATTGCATTTGGGTTTTGTACCAATGTACTGCCGTTATTGTCTTTCTTTTCGACGAAATCTCGAAACGCTGCGGGCACGGCGTTGGAGGTTTGGTAAAACTTAGCTAGCTTGTATGCGAGTTCGATGCCGCCAGTGGTGAATAAGTCAAGCCGTTGCTCCGGCTCTTTTGCGACTGCAAGCGAGCGTAAATCTGCGGTTGATTTAGTATTGAAATTTTGTTCTGTGCTCATGATCATTCCTTGTAAGTTGATGCGTTGATTAGATTAATTACCCTTGTATTGGCAGATTGAATAGCCTGCGCAATACTTTTTGCTGCATAAAATTGATCGCGGATTAGGCGGGAAAAAGCCGAGTTTCATCATCTTCCCTGCCATATCCAGCATTCCTTCGAACCCCGCGTCCTCGTCGCCGAGCAATGCGGTTTTCACATCAGTAACTTCGCTTATTGCAATATTTGATTCCTTGCCTGTGCTGAAACCGATGATTTCCGATGGCGCTTCAAAAACCGTATTTGCTGCGGACTCGGCAAGTAGCGTATAAACGCCAAGTTGCAGGTGGTGATTCTTTGTTGACGCGACAAGTTCTTCCTCGACTTTCACGGCCAATTTGCCGGACTTTAAATCCACAATTCCTAGCTCT
>JAIETO010000011.1 GCA_019745005.1 Burkholderiaceae bacterium | reverse complement strand
GCGTGGTTCGAATGCCATAATCGAAGCCGCTACCCAGAAGGCGACCATGTTATCTTTGTCGGTGAAGTGGAGCGCTGCGAGTTTGAGCCTTTGCGCCCTTTAGTTTTTCATTCTGGCGAATTTCTCCTGCCATAAACAATACTTTCCCCTTCTTCTTCCCTATGAGTTCGATTGATGTAATTGGCTATTTGGCGGCCTGTTTAACGACTAGCGCCTTTATTCCGCAAGCTTGGCTTACGTGGCAACGCAAACGTGCCGAAGGCGTATCGCTGGGGATGTATGTGATTTTAGTCATCGGCGTTTGCCTGTGGTTGACCTATGGCGTGCTGCTGAATGCATGGCCAATTATTATTGCGAATTTTGTGACTTTGTTGCTCGCTTCATTCATCTTACTGATGAAAATAATCTATAAATAGCTTCTCACTAGCTTGCACACCTTCATGCGTCGGAGCCAAGCCATGCGCTGATCAAATGCCGAGAATCGAAACTTGCGCGCGCCAATCTGTCATTGACGCCTTGCCATTCGGCATTCTGGGGTAAGCTCTCAACCACGATCAAATCCATTTCTGCACTATCGAGTTCCCGTAAGCTGGCGTACAAATCGTGCGCATAAGATTTTGCGTCGCGTGGCATGGCTCGCTGTAAAAACGCGGAATCAGAACTGGGCGCGGTTTCCAGTTGCAAGAGCTCTTCAGTAATCTGCATGAGCGCGACTTTTTTTCCGCTAGCCAAGATCCGCTTAAGCAAGTCGTGCAAATTATCAGTATCAATTTGCACAACCGGCGTGTTCGGCGCGTAATGCGCATCGAGTGAGCCTGAAACGCGCGGCGCGCTGGCTGTCTTATCATTTGCGTCGGTTGCGAGCGGCGCGCCAAAAGAAACCGAACGTCCCAGCACGGCAGCAATCGCATCCGCACTAATATGACCCGGTCGCAGTAAAACAGGGCCGTGGGTTGCGAGACGGGTCAAATCAAGAATACTTGACTCGATGCCGACTTCACTTTGCGCACCATCCAAGACGCTCCCGATAAGGCCAGCAGCGAGCTCGCTAACAAATTCGTCGTGTACATGCTTTGCCATTGTGGGACTCACATGGCCAAACTTATTTGCCGATGGCGCGGCGATACCACCCTTCCCGCCTTTGAACGTGTTTAACAATGCTTGCGCGACGGGATGCGAGGGACAACGCAAACCTATCGACGCTTGTCCGCCCGAAACTTCAGAGGGAATATACGACGCCCGCTGCAAAATTAAGGTCAAGGGCCCCGGCCAAAAGGCTTCAATCAGTTTGTATGCTTCCGCTGGAATATCCTTGGCCCAATAACTCAATGGCGCGCCGACAGCAAGATGCACGATCACAGGGTGATTTGAGGGGCGCCCCTTGACGGCAAAAATTTGCGCCAGCGCAGGAACATTCTCCGCATCCGCACCTAAGCCGTATACCGTTTCAGTGGGGAAGGCGACTAACTCCCCTGCCTCTAGCTGGCGTGCCGCTTGCCCAATTGGGTCATTTTCAAAAACTGTCACTACTGGGTCCATCGCATAATTTTCATAAGCTAGGCGTGTTCAATACCTAGCAAGTCACACGCCGCTCGTAGATCCGTGTGAACTTGTGTCCACTCTTTCGAAACGAAAGTGATGTGCCCCATTTTGCGAGCACGCCTTGGGCTAGATTTGCCGTACAAATGCAGATGTGCGCTGGGCAGCGCCAGAATCTTATGCCACGCTGGTGTAATCATTTCGTCCCCGCGAAACCAAATGTCACCCAATAAATTGAGCATCACGCAGGGAGAGTGTTGAGCCACATCCCCCAAGGGCATGCCCGCCATGGTACGTACTTGCTGCTCAAATTGGCTGCTGGCGCAGGCATCAATCGTGTAGTGACCGCTGTTATGCGGACGAGGCGCCATTTCGTTGACGACCAAGCGGCCGTCTTGGAGAACAAAAAACTCGATGCACAGCACGCCAACATACTGCAGCTCACTAATGTAAATTTGCGCCGCGCCTTGCGCCTTTTTTGCTAGTTCGTCCGATACATTCGGACTGGGCACCGTTGTCGTAAATAAGATACCGTCACGATGAACGTTTTCCGCAATGGGATAAACCGCCGTCGCGCCATCCGCCCCACGCGCCACTAGCACAGAAATTTCATAGGCCAGCGGAAGTAATTTTTCCAGCACGAACACCTCAGGTGCTCGGTTTTCTCTTTGCGCTATTTCGTAACTTGCCACCAAGGCTGCGATCAGTTCGGTTCGGCTTTTTACGCGCACTTGCCCTTTGCCGTCGTAACCCATACGAGCCGTTTTTAGAATGCCGGGGACAAGTTGCTCGCTCTCTTCATTAACATCATCTATCGAGCGCAAGCTTTGATTTGGTGCGGCGAAAACGCCGGTTTTATCTGCACAAGCTTGAAAAAAAGCTTTTTCTAGTTGCCGGTCCTGCGCAATGGATACGCAAGCAGAACTTGGTGATACAAAACGATTTTTTTCTAACCAAGCCAAACTTTTCGCTGGCACATTCTCAAACTCTGTCGTGATTGACGGACACAGCGCGACCAATTCCGCCAAGCCCTGCAAATCCTCGTACCCAGCGCGAATATGTTTATCAGCGGCGTGACTTGCCGGGCAATCCGCCTCTGGTTCTAACACCGCCACTTTGTAGCCCATCGCCTGTGCCGCATGGACAAACATGCGACCTAATTGACCTCCCCCTAACATGCCCAACCAACTCGCCGAAGAGTTAGGTGATTGCGCTTGTCGTGAAGAATAAACTGGGCTGGTTTTATTCGAAATAGTCATCAAAATTTTTTAGAGAAAACGATTTGGGCAATGTCGGCTTTTTTATACGGGCAAGCGCATCTCACGTGCGGCTTTGGTTTGTAACTCACGATAATGGAGTAGCCTTTGCGCCAATGCCTCATCTGTTGTAGCAAGCATAGCGATTGCCGCCAGCGCCGCGTTGGCTGCACCCGCCTCGCCGATCGCAAACGTGGCAACGGGTATGCCTTTGGGCATTTGCAAAATCGATAGCAAGGAATCTTCACCGCGCAAATATTTGGATGGTACAGGCACGCCAAACACGGGCACTATCGTCTTAGAGGCAATCATTCCAGGTAAATGGGCTGCGCCACCTGCACCAGCAATAATGCCGCGCAAGCCATTCTCACGGGCGGTTACGGCGTAGTTAAACATGTCATCCGGCATACGGTGCGCAGATACCACTTTCGCTTCGTGGGGCACGGAAAATTCTTTCAATATGGCGACGGCATGTTGCATGACATCCCAGTCAGAAACGGAACCCATCACAACGCCGATGACAGGTTTTGTGGCGTTTTGGTTCGTAGTCATCATTGCCCCGAATCCTGTCCTTGCTGTTGCAAATGCTGCTCCAAACTTTCGCCCGTCAGTTTTTGCAAAGCTTCGCGATATTTGCTCGCCGTCTTTTCGATAACCTCGTCCGGCAAGCGCGGTGCGGGCGCCGTCTTATTCCATTCCGTGACGGTTTCTAAATAATCGCGCACAAATTGCTTATCAAACGAAGGCGGCGAGATGCCAGTTGCATACGACTCTGCGGGCCAAAAGCGGGAAGAATCGGCGGTGAGCACTTCATCCATCAAATGCAACACACCATGTTCGTCCAAGCCAAATTCAAACTTCGTATCGGCAATGATAATGCCGCGCGTTGCCGCGTAGGCTGCCGCTTCCGAATACAGTTGCAGGCTAATACGCCGTATGGTTGCCGCCAGTTCACTGCCGACGCGCCGCTCCATTTCAGCGAAACTAATATTTTCGTCGTGCGCGCCCATTTCTGCTTTCGCTGCAGGCGTAAAAATCGGCTCTGGCAGTTGTGCCGCTTGTGGTAAACCTTTAGGCAAGGCGATGCCGCAAATTTCGCCTGTTTCTTGGTAATCTTTCCACCCTGAGCCAATTACATAACCGCGCACCACTGCTTCCACCATGATGGGTTCTAAACGTTTTGCGACAACTGCGCGACCGCGCACTTGTTCGACCTCGTCCGGCGCTACGACTGACTCTGGCGCGATTCCCGTCAAATGATTGGGCACAATGTGCTGCAATTTTTTGAACCAAAAATTCGCCATCTGGTTTAAGACACGCCCTTTGTCGGGTATGGGCTCCGCCATGATCACATCGAAAGCGGATAAACGATCACTCGTCACGATCAAGAGTTTATCGGTGCCGAGCGCGTAGTT
>JAIETO010000186.1 GCA_019745005.1 Burkholderiaceae bacterium | reverse complement strand
GTGGATGTTTCAGGTACGCCCAACACGCCGCGATCTCGCATTTTGCGTAAGCGAATAATCTTTTAGATGCGGGCAAGCTGTTTGCGTTTGCCGTGTCAAATGTTGGGTTTTCCAAGTCTAAATTCCCTGACTATGTGTTCATGGTCTGAAGAGCGCTTTCAGATCGTTCAATCGCGCTGTGTCGCAAGCAGTGCTTCGAGTTGTATCGCGTTTGCCCTAGAAATCAATCTAAACCGCTCGCTAATGCGCTCATCACTAGCGGCGCGCTGCCAGAAAACTACCGCCGCTTTGGCCGCTGTCAGCCACATGCTGCGTTCTTTTGGAAGCGGTAACGCAGGCGCGAATTTGCGTTCGACCAGTTCCACGCCGCGTTGTGGTGCGTACATCATGGGTAGCATGTCGTAGGCGGGTGCTAATTCCAGACTGGGTAGAAACGCCAAATTGCCATTGTGCATATCCGTGTTGGCAATCAAGCGTCCATAATGTTCTAAGAGATGGATGTGCTGCGCGGTTTCTTCGGAAATGGTTCCTGCCGTAAGCATTGCATGCGCACCCTCTGACCAAGTGCCGGTTTCGCCAAATAGTGCAACATTCAACTCATGCCATGTGCAAACGCCCGAGCGACCGAATGTGCCGTGCCGATCAAAACGTTCAACTTCGAAAAAAGTGCGACCACTAAATTGATAGATTCGGCTTTTCGCCGCGCTCAAAAGTAAGGTGTCCGTAATTGTATTTAAGGCTAAATGTTCACAGATCAGTAAATCAGACCAACGTTGTTCTTGTGGTGAGCCATCCGCTCCCGAAAACTTCACAATAACGTGGGTTGGCGTGTTGATTACTCGCCGTTCAATGAACTTAGGAAATTCCCCCGCTGCGGAGGAGCCAGCCACCCCGTAATTTAGCGCTTGCAGGGCGCGTAAGGGATACACCGTCGTGATTTCATCATCGGTCAGAAAATGCGTGTCTTGTTGTTGTGCTTCCAAGTATCGTCGCAGTGCAGGCTCACCGAGAATGTAGTTACCGGGCTGATCCCAGCCGAGCATACAGAGAACATGCAGCACATCGTCTTCGCTCCAACGCTGCACATCTTCGTCGACCTGCATGATGGTGGCAAACTGATGGGCGAGATTGCGCCCAAGAAATCCCTGTGGTCGCATGTCCACAACCGGGTAGGGTATGCCGCGGAACCAGCCATCGACCATTTCATCATCTAAGGGCCAGGCAAACGGTTCTGCAAAACTCATTGCACAACCGCTGGGATAAATCGGCTCAAGCAAGCCAGCTTCATGCGCCTTGCCCATCTTATCGATGCAATACAAAGGCAAAGGCGTAATTTGTCCGCGCAACGAGCGTCGCGCTGCATAAGCGGTGCGTCGTGCACGACCGCGCGAAACCACTTGACCATCCAACTCGGCAATGGCGCGCATCAACGACGGACGGCTCACCCCGAGGCGCGCCAACAACTCGCCAGAGGGTTGCCGGTGCCAAGTGCGAAGTGTTTCGAGAACTTTCTTTGAGATAGTCATGTAACGATTATTTTATGATTTATTTTTAAATTTTCATATTGAAAAATAAGAACCAACAAGAAATAATGTAACGATATATGAAACAATTAAAGTTGTCGTGACGAAAATAAAAAAATTATATTTTCGCTTGGCTTAAACGAGTTAACGTCAATTTGAGGGTAATTGCTAAACTGCCAAGCGCCACTGTGCAAAGGTTTCGTGGTTATTTTTTCGCGCGGCTTGCTAAGCCTAATCGTCTTCAGCTTTCGGCCGGCTCAACAAAGCTTTTAAATTTGCAAGCCGGGTTTGCGGGGTAATGATTTCGTCTTCCGTTGGCACGGCCGTGCCTTCGTCTAATTTCATTTCTTTGATAAACCGCGACACATCACAATGCACGGGTGCACCGGCGCGTTTGCGCTTTTTGCACCAAGTGATATGCAAGCTACGTTGCGCGCGGGTGATGCCGACGTACATTAAGCGTCGCTCTTCTTCGATGCGCGCAGCCATTAACTCGATCGGTGCATCGGGGTCGCCTTTATGGGGCAAGATGCCCTCCTCAACACCAACCAAAAACACATGGGGAAACTCCAAGCCTTTTGAGGCATGTAGAGTGGACATGCGCACGGCATCTGGCTCTTCGTCTTTGCCTTCCATCATGGTCATGAGCGCCACCATTTGTGTGAGGTCGAGCAGGCTGCGGTGGTCGTCCGTGCCGTCTTTACCGCCGCTGCCTTTTTGCTTTAGCCATTGCGTGAAATCGAGTACGTTTTGCCATTTATTTTGTGCCGCCCTATCGTCGAAATTGTCGTATAAATAGCCCTCGTAATGAATCTCTTTCATTAAATCGTCCAGCAATTCTGCTGCATGACCGGGTCTATGGGCATGCGCTTCAACGCGATTAATGAAGTTGCAAAATTCCCGCAAAGGGTTCAATTGGCGGTCGGCTAGTTTTGCTTCAATGCCACCTTTAAACACGGCCTCAAATAACGAGCATTGCCATTGTCCGGCAAATTCACCTAGCGCTTCTAGCGTGGCTTGGCCAACGCCGCGTTTTGGCGTGGTGATGGCGCGAATAAACGCGGGGTCGTCATCTTCGTTAGCGATCAGGCGCAGGTAAGCGATGATGTCTTTGATTTCTGCGCGGTCAAAAAAACTTTGCCCACCAGAGATGGTGTAAGGAATTCGTTCTTTACGCAGCGCTTGTTCTATTACGCGCGATTGATGGTTGCCTCGGTACAAAATCGCGTAATCAGAATGCGCTGCGCGCCGCTCGAAACGGTGCGCCGAAATCATAATGGCGATTTGCTCCGCTTCTTGTTCGTCATCTTGCATGCCCATGACTTTGACAGGGTCGCCTAAACCGTGCTCAGACCACAGCGCTTTGTCGAACAGTTTCGGATTGTTGCCTATGACGGCGTTGGCCGCCTGCAGAATGCGCGTGCTGGAGCGATAGTTCTGCTCCAACTTGATGATGCGCAAATCAGGAAAATCCACTTGCAAGGTCTTGAGGTTTTCAATCGTCGCGCCACGCCAAGCGTAAATCGCTTGGTCATCGTCGCCCACCGCAGTAAACATGGGCTTCTTCCCTAAACCAGTCACGAGCAATTTGACCAGTTCATATTGGCATGTGTTGGTGTCTTGGTATTCGTCGACCAATAAATAGCGCAAGCGGCGTTGCCATTTATCGCGCACTTCTTCATTGCTGCGAAACAGTTCTACCGGCAAGCGTATCAAATCATCAAAGTCCACCGCTTGATATGCAGACAAGGTGGCAACGTAGCTACGGAAAATGCGCGCGGCCGTGGCTTCGTCATCGTCTTTCGCTTGCTGGATGGCTTGTTCTGGGGTGATGAGGCCGTTTTTCCAAAGCGACATCGTGCTTTGTATGCGGCGTATCAGTTGCTTATCGGTGGTGAGCGCTAAGTCTTGCACGAGTGAGAAGCAATCGTCGCTATCCATAATGGAAAAGCGATCTTTCAAACCAAGCGCACGCGCCTCTTGGCGCAAAATCTTGACACCCAAAGAGTGAAACGTGGACACCGTGAGTTGCTTGGCCTGCTTGGGTTCGCGCAATAGCTTGGCGATACGCTCTTGCATCTCTAAGGCGGCTTTGTTGGTAAAGGTCAGCGCGGCGATGTGCTTGGCATCGTAATTGTGTTGCTCAATCAAATTCGCAATTTTTTGCGTAATCACCCGCGTCTTGCCCGACCCCGCGCCAGCCAAGACCAAACAAGGTCCATCCATGTAATTCACAGCGTCGCGCTGGGGTTGATTTAATCCGTGGGACATGAAGTTTTAAGAGTGCGCATGAAGAACTGAAGGCGCATTGTGATGTGGGGCTTGTATTGTAACTGGTGCTTAACAATGCATAACCAAAACCTCTCAACACAGAGGCACAGAGACACGGAGAAAAGCAGAGGAGGAGATTTTAAATCGAAAGAAATCTCGTTTTAACAAAATCAGTTGAAAGCATTAGAACGATAACGACTTGCTTTTCTAAAGCAGTTCTCTGTGTCTCTGTGCCTCTGTGTTGAGTGGTTTTAAAGCACTTAATCTCAAGCCTTTTTCAAATCCTGCGCCTTCAAAGGCAAGTCACGGATGCGCTTTCCTGTTGCGGAAAAAATAGCATTAAGCACGGCGGGTGCGGCGACTGCGATGGTTGGCTCGCCCACACCGCCCCAAAAACCACCTGAAGGCATGATGATGGTTTC
>JAIETO010000133.1 GCA_019745005.1 Burkholderiaceae bacterium | reverse complement strand
TGCCGCCGAACCATTGCCCGCCATGGTGAACCAACTCTCGACAAAATCTTGTTCATCGCTAGTTAACACTTGCGGGTCCCATCGCAACTGGTTTGGTGTGGTGGGGCTTTGATCAAAATCGTTGGTCATCGTCTTGTGCCCGAGGAGCTTGAACGGCGCATGCATGGCCGCTGGACGGATGCGATACAGCCAAGACCGGCGATTTGCGTGACGTGGTGCGGTGAACGCCGTGCCAGAGACCTGCTCGGCAATCAAGCCATACGCGCAACGCTGGGGCGAGTTTTGGTGTTTGGGTAGAGCACCGGGCAGTGCCTCGGTGGCGAGTTCATTGGCGAAGCCCGTTTGATAGCGTAAAGCGCTGGGATCGATCATGGAATTTCCTTATGGTTTTCGCTCAGGTTTTTTCCATCATCGTTCACCTGCGCGCAATGTGAAACATAAAACTCCAGCAAGTGTAGTCAATTTAAGCTATAACGACACGAATAGATACTATTCAAAAACGTAATAATGGTTAATATTAAAAGCATCGATTTGAACCTATTGCATGTCTTTCAAGAAGTCTTTCATGCACGGCAAATTTCTTCCGCTGCCAAAAAATTGGGTTTGTCGCAACCTGCTGTAAGTAGCGCTTTGACGCGACTCCGCACAAGCCTTGGTGACGAGCTTTTTGTACGTACAGCACAAGGCATGCAGCCAACGCCGTTTGCCCAACAATTGGCCGCCCCTATCGCCCGTGCCCTAAACGATTTAGATCGCGCCTTGAATCACGATATTTTGTTTGATCAGACGAAAACTACTCGTCAGTTTACGCTGGCCATGACGGATGTTGCGGAGGTGTACTTCATGCCGCGTATGGTTGCCTTGTGTAAAGAAATCGCGCCGGAAGTTCAATTAAAAACCGTTAGAGCGGGAACGATAGACTTCAAAACCGAAATGGAGACGGGGCGTCTAGATTTGGCGATTGGAGCGTTTGACACCATGTCCGGCGCGCTTTTCCAACGACGTTTATTCAAGCAATCTTATGTCTGCATGATGCGCTCGACTCATCCGCTCGCGAACAAGTCATTGGAGTTGAAATCGTTCCTTTCGGCGCAGCATTTAATTGTCGGCACGGGCGACAGCACCAATGAAAGCACTAACGCAAACGTGAATGCAGCCTTACAAAAATTGGGCGTTCAACTTAATGCACACTGCATCGTGCCGCATTTCGTTGCTGTACCCTACATGCTCGCCGCCACTGATTTAATCGCCACAGTTCCACAAAAATTTGCTGAGCGCAGCGCGTCTCCATTCGAACTGGTGTGGCAAAAGTCGCCGCACCGTTTACCAACCCTGCAAACCAATATGTTTTGGCACCGTCGCTACCAGCGTGACGAGGGCGGGATTTGGCTTCGTAAATTGATCGCGAACGCTTTTTCTGAATGAGATTAAGGTTTCTTTAAATGCGGCGAATTGCGTAGTTTGGTGGTCAGTGTGCTTTTGGATATTTTTGCAGCTTTGCTGCGAGAAACAAACGATATGCGCCAATTTTGATTTAAAAATGGCGAGAAAATGCATATCTCAGCTTTGCAAAACACGATGAAGTTCGTGGGAGAAAAAGTAAAACAATGTGAACTTCATGTGGTTTTGTCACAAAGGAAATCAATTGGCGAGCAAGCGTGCTATTTTCTACATTTGCCGCAAGTTATTCCATTTCCAAATCATCTGTGTCTAGGCGACGAGTTGCAGGCAGTGCTGTGTCACGACAGGGCGAAGGCAACAACGACAGGACTGCTTTGAAAATGGAATTTGCGTGGCGTTAATCTCTTTGGAGTAACACTCATGACCGTCATAACCTGCGTTGAGGACCTGCGCTTGTTAGCGAAAAAGCGCGTTCCAAAGGCGTTTTACGACTACGCCGATAGTGGTTCTTATACGGAAAGCACATACCGCGCGAATACTGATGATTTAGCGGCCATTAAGCTGCGTCAGCGGGTTGCCATTAATGTTGAGCAACGCAGCACAGCAACGACCATGCTTGGCGATCAAGTGAGTATGCCGGTGGCTATTGCACCAACTGGTCTGACCGGCATGCAATGGGCAAACGGCGAGATGCTAGGTGCCATCGCGGCGGAAAAATTTGGCATTCCTTTTACCTTGTCGACCATGAGTATTTGCTCGATAGAGGATGTCGCCAGCGTGACGATTAAACCTTTTTGGTTTCAGCTTTACGTGATGCGCGACCGTGGCTTCATTCGCGAATTGATACAAAGGGCGAAGGCGGCTAAATGTTCCGCCTTAGTGCTGACTTTAGATTTGCAAATTTTGGGGCAGCGCCATAAAGACATTAAAAACGGCATGTCCGTGCCGCCGAAATTAACGCTCGCGAATATTCTCGACTTAGCCACGAAGCCGGCCTGGGCATTGCGTGCTCTAAGCGGCCGTAAAACTTTTGGTAACTTGGCCGGCCACGTCAATAATTCAAAAAATATTATTACTTTGAGCGAATGGACAGCCAGTCAATTTGATCCCTCACTTTCCTGGGACGATGTGGCGTGGGTCAAGCAAGAGTGGGGCGGCCCATTGATACTCAAAGGCATACTCGATGCTGACGATGCGCGCTTAGCCGTTTCGGCGGGTGCAGATTCACTCGTGGTGAGCAATCATGGGGGACGGCAATTGGATGGCGCAATGTCTTCGATACAGGCTTTGCCAGCCATCGTTGATGCGGTTGGTAGTGAGATTGAAGTCCTGTTTGATGGCGGCATTCGCACCGGCCAAGATGTTTTGAAAGCGCTCGCACTGGGCGCAAAAGGATGTATGGTAGGACGAGCTTTTCTTTATGCGTTGGGTGCGATGGGCGAGGCCGGCGTGACCAAAATGTTGGAGATTTTGCAGAAAGAATTGGACGTGAGTATGGCGCTAACGGGCGCTAAAGATGTTCAATCTTTAGGCCCGCATAATCTTGTTCGTTAAAACAAATCTCAGATACCGCGAATAAGCTGAAGCCTATCCGCGGCCTTCCACACTTACGCTGCTACACGTTGTTCGGTGTTTTCCACGACAGTTAAATTATCACCATCAATGAAGATCCGACGCGGCTTGTGCGCTTCAGGTACTTCACGCACCAATTCAATGCTAAGCAGACCGTTGTTCAGCTTCGCGCCTGTGACTTTTACATGATCCGCCAAGCGGAAACTGTGTTCAAAATCGCGTGCGGCGATGCCACGATGCAGGTAACGCGACTGCGCATCGTCTTTTTGCTTACGGCCGACAATTTTCAACAAGTCGCGCTCGCTTTCAATATCAATCTCTGAACGATCAAAGCCGGCTAGCGCCATCGTGATGCGGTATTGATCATCGGCGACTAATTCAATGTTGTATGGTGGGTAGCTTGGTGCCGTTTCCGCGCGCTGCGCTTCGTTAAACAGGTGCGCAAGGCGGTCAAAACCGATGGCAGAACGGTACAATGGGGCGAAATCAAAGTTACGCATGGTGATATCCTTTTCAAATGTAAGCGATATAGTTAAAGGCCGGCAAAACGCCGTTCCGCAAACCTCAATTGAGCATTTGCTGAGTCAAATATGGGATGCGTCAACGGGGTTTCAAGGGCTTGAAAATCAGAATTTTTGCCCCAGAGAGCAAAGATTTTTTTATTTTTTTATTCTAGGAAATTGAATTGGCAAAACTTTATTTTCGTTACTCCGCAATGAATGCGGGTAAATCTACTGCGATGTTGCAGGTTGCCCATAATTATGAAGAACAAGGGCAGACAGTGCGTTTATTCACGGCGGCGATTGACCATCGCTATGGCGCAGGAAAAGTCACTTCGCGCCTAGGCCCCCAACGCGCATCCGAAGTATTTGATGCCAGCTTTGACTTTCTCAAAGAGACCGTGAAAGTGAGTTGTGTCTTAATCGATGAAGCGCAATTTTTAACACCGGCGCAGGTAAAGCAATTGCACCAACTGGCGCAGGTTCGCGGCGTGCCTGTCATTTGTTATGGCTTACGCAGTGATTTTCTCGGCGACCCTTTTCCCGGTGCCGCCTATTTATTGACGCTCGCCGACGACATCGAAGAATTAAAAAACATTTGTACCTGCGGTAAAAAAGCCACGATGAATATTCGTGTGGATGCAAACGGGCAGCGCGTCACCGTGGGTGAGCAAGTGGATATCGGCGGTAATGAGCGCTATCAACATGTTTGCGGACGATGTTTTTATAACGGACACGCTTGAC
>JAIETO010000035.1 GCA_019745005.1 Burkholderiaceae bacterium | reverse complement strand
ATCATGCTGATTTTTAACGGCAGGGTGCGCGGTTGAGCGCGAAACAGGCTGAGTATGGTTTGCCCATTTTGCGCGCTGGTATCTGCCGTCGCCAGCGCATGAAAACGTTGCGAGGTGCCTTCATTGATGGAAAATTCTTGCGCGCCGTCGAGCATGATGACTTCGCCAAATGGGGCGAAAGCGGCGCGACTGATTTTTGAAATTTTTAAAGCTGGCATCTTTATTTATCCTTTCAATTTTTAGGCAAGCCGACACCAAACGCGCAGGCGAGAGACACCGCCATCGGGCAAAATATTCAAACGCAAATGGGTGATGGCACCTAAGCTTTGAATTTCTTCGTTGTAAAAATGTTGGTGATCCATTTGCAGTTTTTGCGGCGCGAGTAAGGTGGGCCAAAACATCGATTGGGTAATCAACGAGGTTTCCGTGCCACCCACCATTGCCGCCGCTTGTATGCTGCAGGCATCTGGATAGTTACCTTTGAAATGGCAGGTATCTACCTCGATTTTTTCAACCACGCCCGCATGGGCTAAGGCGATGATGCACCAATCATTACCAGGCTCACGCCGACGCCGCGTTTCCCACCCATCACCCATATTTACACCGCGCCCTGGCATCAACATATTGCTGGCCAAGCCAAAATGTTGGTTATTGGTGGCCACCACGGTGCCGCCATTTTCCATCGCTGCTAAATCAAACAGCGTGCTGCTGTCAGCAAGATGCCATGCTTGTTGTGGTTGCGCATACACGCGCAAGCGGGCAATGCCACCATCAGGGAAAATATTCAAACGCAGATGCGAGAACGCCTGCTTCGAAGCGATGGCATGGTAGTGATGGCTATTGCCTTGTAAGTTCACGGAAGGCAAAATTTCGTGCCATACGGTGTTGGCGTCTGGCTCACCCTGCGCAAGCAATGCGCCTTGCAAAGAAGCAGCGGGCGGGTAGTTGCCTGTGAAGTGGCTGGTGTCAATATCTACCCCTTGCAATATGCCCGCCTTGGCTAATTTAACGACACACCAATCATGGCCGTTCACACGCTTACGGCGTGATTCCCAACCGTCCATCCATTTGCCATGCGTATCGTATTTGCCAACGATGAATTGCGCGGGATCGGGATTGAGCATGCGCTGTTTGTCGGCAAAAAAATCGTCACTGCAGTCCAAACAAACTGCGCCCAAACGTGCGTCGGCTAAGTTGGGAAAGCGGCGCGTGAAGTCCGGCGCGTTAGGGTCGATTGCGATGAGAGCCATATTATTTTCCTTGCGTTGGTGCTGGTGCTGAGCTTGCTGCAGAATTGACGGACGGGTTGCTTGACTGCGCCTCCTGCTCGTACCAAGTGGCGATGCGCGCACGTTCTTCATCCGTGATGTGGGTTAGGTTACCTAGCGGCATAATTTTTTGTTGCACCACTTGCTGGTAAATTAGTTGCGCTTTGGCTTTGACGACTTCAGGTTGATCCAGCAACAAGCCCTTGGCGGGGAAATCTAATAAGGTGGGGTGCGCAGAGTGGCACTGCACACAACGTGCCTGCATGATGCTTTGCACTTCAGCAAAGTTTTGCTGCGCCGTATTCACCGCGACTTTGCTTTGATTCTCCACGGTCGCCGAACTTGTTGCGGGCGGAAAGTTGGGCGCTATCCAAACAATCACGGCGGCGATCAAAATAAGAGCGGCAATCGGGTAAAACGGGTCTGACACACCTTTGTGCCGCTTGATAAAAAACTGCCGCACTAAAACGCCAGCAGACATTAAAACCACCAACACGATCCAGTTATCGGGGTGCGAATAGGTCATGCTGTAATGGTTGGACAGCATGGCAAACAATACGGGCAGGGTGAAGTAGGTATTGTGCACGCTACGTTGTTTGCCGCGTTGGCCGTGGATGGGGTCCACCGGCTCACCCGCGCGCATAGCCGCCACGACTTTACGTTGCCCGGGAATAATCCAAAAAAATACATTCGCGCTCATGATGGTGGCGATCATCGCGCCGATAATCAAGAACGCCGCACGCCCCGCAAACACGTGGCAGGCTAACCAAGTGGCCGCCACCACTAGGGCGAAAACCGTTGCAGACAGTAGCTTTTCGTTTTTGCCAAAAAGTCGGCAAAAGAGGTCGTAAATAATCCAACCCGCCACCAAAAAACCCAAGGCACTGAGCACGGCGACGCTGGCACTCAAATTCGCCACATTCGGATCAATCAAGTAAGTTTTGGGATTAAACAAATAAAGCAAGGTAAATAGCGCGAAACCCGACATCCATGTGCTATACGACTCCCAATAAAACCAATGTAAATGGCTTGGCAATTGCGGGGGCGCGCCGAGGTATTTTTGCGGATTATAAAAACCACCACCATGCACCGCCCACAACTCACCACCCACGCCCTTATCACGCAAACCCCCATCGGTTGGCGGTGTTAAGTGATTGTCGAGCCAGACAAAATAAAAGGACGAACCTATCCATGCAATCGCCACAATTACATGCAGCCATCGCAATAATAAGCCTGCCCACTCAAGTAAATATGCTTCCATTAATTTCTTCTCACTGTGTTTTTTGAATTTCTTTATTGTTGATAACTTACAAAGTGCAAACAACACTAGGACTTACCCAAAATTGCGTTGGCTAGGCGCGAAGCCGCAGACAGTACAATGGTACGGCAAGGCGAAGCAACAACGCCAACGTCTGTTTTGGGTAAGTCCTAAGGAAGTTCTGATTAAGTATAGCGAGCGGTCAAAGTTTGAATCGAGAAGCGCACCTGTACGACTGTACAGCGAGCATCGCAGGTTCAAAATTTGGCCGCGCAGTAACTTAATCAGAGCTTCCCTAAACTAACTGCCGCGATAGGTGGAATAACTCCACGGCGTCACCAACAGCGGTACGTGGTAGTGCGCCGCGCCATCAGCCACGCCAAAACGCAAAGTAATCCGATCTAAAAAATTCGGTGTTGGTAGCTCGTGACCCATTTTTGCGAAATACGTACCGACTGAGAAATCGATTTCATACACACCCACATCAAGTTGTTCTGCTTCGATCAAGGCTTGGTCACAGCGCCCATCTGCATTGGTGTGCGTGGCGCAACGCAGCACGCGCTGTGCCTGCTGCGCGCCTTGCTGAATGAAATACAATTGCAAAGCAATACCTTGCCCAGGCTTGCCGTTGGCGGTGTCTAATACGTGCGTGGTGATGCGACCCATAGTTACCTTAAGAAACGTCGATTAATCTTGCACCCCAATCTCTCCTGCGCTGGCGCGTGCAGCGCGAAGTTTGGGGCGTTCGCAAGCCATTATGCCAAATTCCAGCTTATCCTAATCCGCATTTTATTTCCTAAAAAGAATATTTTTGGCGAATTTGCACTATCCTTGGCATTTACATTGAGATTGTTCAAAAGAGTGAAGGACGCCCCATGCTTCATGACGCAGACTACCCACGCGATTTAATCGGCTATGGACGTACGCCGCCCCACCCCGCTTGGCCGCAGCAAGCGCGGATTGCTGTGCAGTTTGTTTTGAACTATGAAGAAGGCGGAGAAAATTGCGTCTTACATGGTGATCAGGCGTCCGAGCAATTTCTGTCTGAGATTGTCGGAGCCGCCGCCTATGAAGCACGGCATATGTCGATGGAGTCCATTTATGAATATGGCTCACGCGCGGGCGTGTGGCGCATTTTGCGCGAGTTCGAGCAGCGCCGCCTGCCGCTCACCGTGTTTGGTGTGGCAATGGCGCTGCAAAGGCACCCTGATCTCACGCAAGCCTTTGTTGAACTAGGCCACGAAATCGCTTGCCACGGATTGCGCTGGATTCATTACCAGCACATGGATGAAGCGACCGAGCGCGCCCACATGCAGGAAGCGGTGAATATCATCAAACAACTCACGGGCGCTGCACCGCTGGGCTGGTACACCGGGCGCGATTCGCCCAATACGCGCAAGCTGGTCGTCGAACATGGTGGTTTCGCGTACGACGCCGATTATTATGGCGATGATTTGCCGTTTTGGACGCGCGTTAAGCTCAGTGACGGCACAAAAAAATCGCATCTGGTTGTCCCCTACACTTTAGATAGCAATGACATGCGCTTCGCCACGCCACAAGGTTTTAATACGGGCGAACAGTTTTACCAATATTTGAAAGATAGTTTCGATGTGTTGTATGCGGAAGGCGACCCCGCCGGGCAAAATGCGCCTAAGATGCTGTCAATTGGCATGCACTGCCGCTTGCTAGGGCGCCCCGG
>JAIETO010000083.1 GCA_019745005.1 Burkholderiaceae bacterium | reverse complement strand
GGTAACGGTGTTGCCTCTTTCTGCCGTGAAAAATTCCGCCCGTTTGGCGGCCCCGATGGTGGTGATGGCGGTAAAGGCGGCAGCATTTATGCGGTCGGCGATCGTAATATTAATACCTTGGTCGATTTTCGCTATTCCAAATTACACAAAGCCAGAGATGGTGAAAATGGCCGTGGCGCCGATTGTTACGGTAAAGGTGCGGATGATATCCATTTGCGCATGCCTGTCGGTACGCTGATTGTTGATCGCAATACCGATGAGGTTATTGCCGATATCACTGAACATGGTCAAGAAGTGTTGTTGGCTCGTGGTGGTGAAGGTGGCTGGGGAAACATTCATTTTAAATCATCGACTAACCGTGCACCACGTCAACGCAGCGACGGCAAAGAAGGCGAGCGGCGCGAGCTTAAATTAGAACTCAAAGTGTTGGCCGACGTGGGCTTGCTCGGCTTGCCGAATGCGGGTAAATCGACCTTCATAACTGCGGTATCGAATGCACGTCCGAAAATTGCTGATTATCCGTTCACCACCTTGCACCCGAACTTAGGTATGGTGCGCGTGAGCCATGAAAAGAGCTTTGTAATCGCGGATATTCCCGGTTTGATCGAGGGTGCCGCTGACGGCGTTGGTCTAGGCGTGCAATTTTTAAAGCATTTGCAGCGCACGGGTTTGCTGCTGCACATCGTTGACCTTGCGCCGTTCGACGATGGCGTCGATCCAGTCAAAGATGCGAAGGCTTTGATTAAAGAATTACGCAAATATGACGAGGCTTTGTATGAGAAGCCGCGCTGGTTGGTCTTGAACAAACTCGACGTGCTGACGGAAGAAGAGCGTAAGAAAAAAATAAAAGACTTTATCAAGCGATTTGCATGGAAGGGCCCTGTGTTTGAAATTTCAGCGCTCACCCATGAGGGTTGCCAAGAGTTGGTGAACGATATTTACGCTTATTTGGCTGAAAAGCGCCAAGCCGAACACCGCTCACAAGAAACCCAAATGAAAGAAGAGGCGCAAGGAATTTTATCGATTGATCCAGATGATCCACGATTTAAAGTGATGGAGTAATTCACATTAGCTGTCACCTTGATTGAAAAATGCCTGAAGAATTTCAGGCATTTTTTTTAACCCGGATATTCCATTAGGATTTGCGACGATGGTGGATGCACTTTTCGAGGCATTTTCGTTACGAATGAGGCGCCAATAGCGAGCTATGGGCAACTAAGGCCAACGATGGGCAGCGGAAATGACCGAAAATGCGCCGCCAGCTCGCAAATAGCGCTGTAAGCGCGCCTGATGGAAAATCTGGGTTTACCCCAAGCCCCCGTGCTTGTCGAGCGTCTGTTGTCGCTTCTTTTCGGATAATTTATATACACAATAGAGTAATTTTAGTTTGCGCATATAGATAAAGCGTAAATGGCATATTTTTTACAAAAAATGACGGAGTATATGTATTTTGCAAGACTTCAAGCCGCATCCAATGCTTATTCATTGCAAGGATTTGAACTTGGAACCTAACTTTCACGATGCCAAAGATCGCTTTGTGCTTGGAATTAAATTCTGAAATTTATTAGTGAATCCATATAAAATATGACAAAAATCAATCTCTTCAGTTTTTAATTAATAGTGAAAGTCGCTCAGGTTTATGCACGCAGTCATCCAAAAGGCAAAACGCCTCGTCATTAAAGTCGGTTCATCGCTCGTCACCAATGACGGAAAAGGCTTAGACAAGGACGCGATCAGTAATTGGGCGGCGCAAATTGCCCAGTTGCGCGCGCTAGGAAAAGAGGTCGTGTTGGTCAGTTCTGGTGCAATTGCTGAAGGCAGGCAGCGCTTGGGGTTTGTACAGCGCCCGACGGAAATCCACGAGTTACAAGCTTGCGCAGCCGTCGGGCAAATGGGCTTAGTGCAAATGTACGAAACCTGCTTTAGTGCCCATCAACTTGGTACTGCGCAAATTTTGCTGACCCACGCGGATTTAGCCGATAGGGAGCGTTATCTGAATGCGCGATCAACTTTATTGACGTTGCTGCGCTTAGGCATCGTGCCCGTGATTAACGAAAACGATACGGTTGTCACCGACGAAATCAAATTTGGCGATAACGACACCCTGGGCGCGCTCGTTGCTAATTTGATCGAAGCTGATGCATTAATCATTCTGACCGATCAACGGGGTTTATTTAACGCGGATCCGCGCAACGACCCCAATGCAGAATTCGTTCGACATGGGCAGGCGGGCGATGTCGCCTTGGAAAAAATGGCAGGCGGCGCAGGTTCCAGTTTGGGGCGCGGGGGCATGCTGACAAAAATTTTAGCTGCCAAACGGGCAGCAAGGTCTGGTACGCATACGGTCATTGCTTCAGGGCGCGAGTTGCATGTTCTGCTACGCCTCGCGCAAGGTGAGGCCTTGGGTACCGAGTTGGTATCGCGAATGGCGCCTTTGACAGCGCGCAAGCAATGGATGGCAGATCATCTGCAAACCGCAGGCGATCTGGTGCTGGACGATGGCGCCGTTAAAAAACTACAAGCAGAAGGTAAATCGCTTTTGCCCATTGGTGTGCTCGAGGTGCGTGGTGATTTCAGTCGCGGTGCATTGGTGAGTTGTTGCGACCAATCGGGGCGGGTTGTCGCTCGCGGATTGGTGAATTATGCGAGTAAAGATGCAGATAAAATCAAGCGGCGCGCCTCGTCTGAGATTGCAACACTGCTAGGATTTGTTGAAGAGGCCGAATTGATACACCGCGACAATATGGTGTTGTTATGAAAAAAAACCGATTTGGCCGCTGGGCGAAATCGGTTTCTTCGTGTGTGGATTGATTTTTTTAGCCGTAATCTACGGGGAAAAACATAAGGAAACTCTGATTAAGTGTAGCGAGCGGGTCAAAGTTTGGATCGAGAAGCGGAGGCGTACGAATGTACGTTGAGCATCGCAGATTCAAAATTTGGCCGCGCAGTAACTTAATCGGGGTTTCCTTAATCTTTGATGCGTACTAGCGTTGATTTTCCGAACAAGCTCTCGATTAAATCAACCGCCAATTCTGCTGTGCGGTTGCGATGATCGAGCGCGGGGTTTAACTCAACCACGTCCATCGATGCCATTAAGCCTGTATCTGCAATCATTTCCATGCACAATTGCGCTTCACGATAAGTTGGACCGCCCGCCACAGCAGTGCCTACGCCCGGCGCGATGTCAGGGTCGAGACAATCCATGTCAAAACTGACGTGCAAATGGGTGTTCTCATCTAAACCTTCTAAAGCCTGCGTCATCACGGCGCGCATGCCGTGTTCATCGATGTAGCGCATATCAAAAACCGGCATACCCATTTCATGAATGAAGCGACGTTCACCTTCGTCAACACTGCGTATCCCAATTAAACGAATATCGCCAGGCTGCATCGCTGGAGTATGCGCGCCGTAGCTGATTAATTCCTTAGGGCCATGGCCCATCAAGCACGCCACTGGCATGCCGTGGATGTTGCCGGTTGGACTAATGGTAGAAAGGTTGCTATCGGCGTGCGCATCAAACCACAATACACGCAACTTCTTTCCGACTTGGCGGCAATGATTGGCGATTGCGCTGATCGAGCCGATGGCCAGACAATGATCGCCACCCAACATCATCGGCATTTGTCCTGCCGCAAGCGCCGCAGACACCGCGTCATACACCGCTTGGTTCCAATCGATGGCTTCTTTCAAATGACGCAGACCATTCACTGGGGCGAGCCAAGGGTTAGCGGGACCGTGCAGATTACCCTTATCGATAACGGTCAATTGCCTTGCTTCCAAGGCTTCAACCAAGCCTGCAACGCGTAATGCATCCGGACCCATGCCCGCACCTTTGACGCTTGCACCCACATCCGTCGGTGCGCCAATCAGTGAAATTGTCTTTGTTGTCTGTGTCATTAAAATTCCAAGTTAAATCAAATTAAGCGGTGATCGGCACGGATTGTGCGGCATTTGAATGCACAGCACTTTTTACCGTTTCGGCGGGCGTTGGCATTGCTACGTTTGTGGTTGCCACACCCATGCCAAATAAATCTTTTGGATTCAGGAGTTCGGGTACCAAATCTAACATCAGTGAATCACGCTGCATGACGTATTTTTCCAAGTAACGCATGGCGGAAAAATCTTCGAGCGCGAATCCGACAGAATCAAACACCGTAACTTCGTCGTCGCTGGCACGGCCTGGTGCTGTGCCGTCAACCACTTGCCAAAATTCAGTCACTTTAAAATCGGCGGGCATTTGCTGCAACTCGCCTTCGATGCGAGATTGTGGTTCGTACTCAACGATGACGCGCGCCGCATCCAAAAT
>JAIETO010000149.1 GCA_019745005.1 Burkholderiaceae bacterium | reverse complement strand
TCCTTCATCGGCGCGAATCAGACCCGCGATGATAGAAATGAGCGTGGTTTTACCTGCGCCGTTGGGGCCGAGTAAGCCAAAGAATTCGCCCTCTTCAACGGCAAGCGAAACGCCGCCTAGCGCTTGCAGGGATTTGTAGCGCTTTTTTACGTCTGAAATTTGGATAGCAGCCATAGAACAAAAACGCCCAAAGGCGCGATGATGGAACGCATTAAACTGCGGAAAAGTCTTGAATTATAAGAGTTTTTTAACTTGCCGAGGCGGGGAACGAAGATTACTTACACCAGCGAGCGAATGCGAAGACGATGAAATAAAAAATAGCTAAGCAGCCACGCCCACTGTCGGTGCGTCGAAAACGAAGAATTGCTCAATACCATACACCTTCATTAAGCTGCGCAAATTACTGGAAAATCCAGAAAAACGCAGATCAATGCTCTTCTCTTTCGCATACCTCTGCCAACCAAGCAGGACGGCAACGGCGCTAGAGTCAACTGATTTTAAAGGCGACAAGTCAAAGTCGCGTTCGCCTTTATCAATCGCCGCTATGCCAGCGGTGGCGACTTGCGCAGCATTACTTAGGTTGAGTACCGACTCAAACGCAAACATAAATACGCACGCTTACTTTGTCGACTTACTTGCGCCGTTTGCGGCGAGCTTGGCATTTTTTTCACTCAGCACCCTAATCAAACCATCAATGCTGGTTTTTTTAATTTCAGAGGAAAAATTACCTTTGTAGGTTTCGACTAACCAAGCACCAAGCACACTAATGTCGTAGATTTTCCAACCTGTCGCGGTTTTTTCAAGGCGATAATTCAGAATGATAGGCTCACCGCGCGTTGGGATGATTTGACTCTTTACTTCGACTTCAGTATCTTCTGGTGCTGCTCTAAAGGGTCTAAATTCGACCCGTTGGTCCTTGATTTGCGAAATCGTATTGGCATAGGTGTAGACCAACAGCGTGCGGAATTCATTGGTTAATTGCTTTTGCTGCTCTGGCGTGGCATCGCGCCAATATCTGCCCGCAGCTAACGAAGTCATTCGACCAAAATCGATAAAAGGAAGTACCTTGGTTTCGACCAAATCAAGAATGCGTTTCTGGTTTCCAGCTTGAATATCTTTATCCGTTTTAGCGAGGTCAATAATCTCTTGACTCAAACGCTTAACAAGCGCATCTGGCGCCTCTTCTGCCGCTGGGGCTGGCATCACAAAGCCAACACAAAGCAAACACACAGCTAAAAGTTGATTCAATGTTTTCATATTTTTTCCAATTTATCGCGCTTATGCGCTGAATGAAAGTGTTTACTCACGCCTGTTCCGATTAATGATCGCAAGAGCGATTCGGTTGACCTAGGCTTTCTTGTTGACTTAAAAATCTATTGCGCGTCAGGATTAACTTGAGCTGCACGCCGTTGCAAATGCCCATCACGTGTGAATACGTACTTATCTAGCGCGGCTTCTTCCAGTAAATATGTTGCGTCCAACGCCGCAGCGCGCTTATCCACTACTCTAACGACCGAACTTGTATACCGCACTACCGGCTTGGCTTGCGCAAAAAGAATATCACCCCACAGATCAATCGGCAGCGCGAGCGCGTCTCTTACCGTCGATGGCCCGAATAAGGGGAGAACGAAATACGGCCCAGGCTTGACACCCCACACACCCAAGGTCTGACCAAAGTCTTCCAAATGCTTAGGCAAACCCTCGCGCGACGCCACGTCGATCACACCACCAAGTCCGAACGTTGTGTTCAATGCCAAGCGCAACAAATCTGTGCCGCTCTCTTCAAATTTGCCTTGCAGCAAATTATTCACTGCTGTCCAAATATCACCAATATTCGCGAAAAAGTTACCAATGCCAGCTTGCACGAATTCCGGCAAAAAAGTTTTGTAACCATTCGCGGCTGGCTTCAGAATAACCTCGTCCAAGCCCTCGTTGAAACTATAAATCGCCCGGTTATAGCCTTCCAAAGGATCGTCTGGGTTGTTCCCTATACCCGTTTTGATGCTGATATTGGTTAAGGCTTCGCCTGCATCAGCACTGATGGATTCAATTACATTGCCCGTGCTTTGTTTTACTTTGCCCATGGTCGTGCAAGCCGAACTGAGCAAGACGATGCAGGCTAACGTTAGCCACGCCATCCATCTAAAGGAGACGGGAGCTTGATCGTTATTGGCGCTGGCTAGATTTGTAAAGTAGGACGTTCTCATTTTTTTTCATCCTTTCCCTCAGCCGCCTTGCTAAACAAAAATTGACTAATCAAGTTCTCTAAGACAATCGCCGGCTGCGTTAATTTGATCTTATCGCCAGCAACCAGATTATTGACATCGCCACCGGGTTCAATGCCAATATATTGTTCACCGAGCAAACCCGCCGTCAGAATTTTTGCCGAACTATCTTTCGGAAAACGATAACGCTCTTCTAATTGCAGCACCACCGTGGCCTGGAAGCTTTTGTCATCAAATTTGATTGCACTCACACGCCCCACTACAACCCCGGCACTCTTTACCGCCGCCTTGGCTTTCAAGCCGCCGATGTTATCGAACCGCGTCGTGACTTCATAGGTTTTCTCGAACGAGAGGCTACTCAAGTTCCCTGCTTTGAGCGCTAAAAAGAGCAAGGCGGCCGCGCCTAACAGCACGAACAAGCCAACTAAGGCATCTAATGATTTTTTTTGCATGTTATATCCTTCATTGCTGAAGCAAATTCTCCAGCAAGGTGTTTACGCTTTCTTAAAACTAATTCTATCGTGCATTACTTTTGTCGTTGGTTTGCTAGCACTCATTGGAACATGGCGGCGGTCAACAAGAAATCCAACCAAAGTACGAGTAATGACGAAATTACCACTGTTCTGGTTGTTGCGCGCGCGACGCCTTCTGGCGTAGGTTGCGTTTCATAGCCCTGAAACAAGGCGACAAAAGTAACGGCAAAACCAAACACGACACTTTTTATGACACCGTTTCCAATATCCTGCCACACGTCTACACCGGACTGCATTTGCGACCAAAAGGCGCCTTCATCTACGCCGATCAAATTCACGCCCACGATGTAACCGCCAATTACGCCCATGGCATTAAAAATCAGCGTCAAAATCGGCAAACAGATCAAACCTGCGACAAAACGTGGGGCGATCACCCTTTGCAAGGGGTTGACCGCCATCATTTCCATCGCTGCTAATTGTTCTCCCGCCTTCATCAAGCCGATTTCTGCCGTAAGTGAGGTGCCAGCACGCCCTGCAAACAGCAGCGCCGTTACTACGGGACCCAACTCACGCACTAGCGCTAACGCAACCAATAAGCCCAGCGCCTCTTCTGATCCATATCGATTTAATGTGTAATAACCCTGATAACCCAACACAAACCCAACAAAAAGCCCTGAAATGGCAATAATGACGAGCGAATAGTTACCAATAAAGTGCACTTGATCCGTAATGAGCCTCGGGCGCCGCCACAGGCCAAACGAACTGCCTAGAATCGCGACAAAGCTTCGACTAGCGTATCCCAGATCTGCCACTGTTTGTCGGGTCGTTGCGCCCACTTTCGCCAAAAAAGTAAGCATTAATTTGCCCCTTTTTGACGGTCGTCTTTGTCGCCGCTAATGCGCAGACCCAAATCTTCAGCAAAAGAATGTCCAGGATAATGAAACGGCACCGGGCCATCTAACTCGGCGTGCACAAATTGTTTGACATAAGGATCCGCAGAATTGCGCATTTCCTCCGGAGAACCATGCGCGACAATTTTTCCTTGCGAGAGGAAATACACATAGTCTGCAATCGCAAATGATTCATGAACATCGTGCGAAACCAAGATTGAGGTTGAGCCAAGAGCATCGTTAAGATTCCGAATCAGATTAGCAATAACACCCATGGAAATCGGATCAAGCCCAGCAAACGGTTCGTCATACATGATCAACAAAGGATCAAGCGCCACTGCTCTGGCAAGCGCGACACGACGCGCCATACCGCCTGAAATCTCGGCTGGCATCAAGTCACTCGCATTACGCAAACCCACGGCGTTAAGTTTCATCAACACCAAATCGCGCAACATTGCCTCAGGAAGCTGCGCATGCTCGCGCATTGGAAAAGCTACGTTTTCAAATACACTTAAATCGGTAAATAACGCCCCGTGCTGAAACAGCATGCCCATTTTGCGACGCAGGCGATACAGTTGATCTGTGTCTAATGAGGCAACGGCCGCGCCATCAACGCTAACTTGTCCATGCTGCGCACGAATTTGCCCGCCGATGAGCTTCAGAATAGTGGTTTTTCCCGAACCTGAACCGCCCATCACCGCAACCACTTTGCCTCGTGGGAAATCCATGTTTAGCCCGGACAGTATCGCCCTATCACCATAACTAAAATGCAAATCGCGGATTTCTACTAGGTTGGGCGAAGGA
>JAIETO010000225.1 GCA_019745005.1 Burkholderiaceae bacterium | reverse complement strand
AAGAAAGCTATGACGACTTCAATTATCCCGGCGCGTCATGGACCTTAAGCGCACACGAAGGTCGCCCAGGGCACGAGTTGCAGTTTAGCGCGATGGTGGAGCGCGGCATTTCCTTGGCGCGCAGTTTGTACGCCTTCAATAGCGTCAACGTAGAAGGGTGGGCGCTGTATGCCGAGGCAGAAACACTGCCCTACGAGCCAGTGGAAGGTCAGATGATTGCGCTGCAATTTCGCTTGTTGCGTGCCGCACGAGCGATTCTCGACCCGATGCTGAATCTGGGCCAAATTACGCGCCCTGAAGCGGAGCGCGTGCTGCGCCAAGAAGTGTGCTTATCGTCCGCCATGGCACGCCAAGAATTGGATCGCTACACCTTCAACATGCCGGCGCAGGCGGGTAGTTACTTTTATGGCTATACGAGAATTCTGCAACTCCGCGCCGAGACGGAAATTACTTTAGGTGCCAAGTTCGACAGATTGGCGTTCAATAATTTCTTGCTTGATCAAGGCTTATTGCCGCCTGATTTGCTCGCCAAGGCCGTGCGATCAGAATTTATTCCTGCGGCGAAAGCGAAGTGAACATAATCGGGATATTTGCTGGATTAGGTTTGCAATAAAATCTCGCCGCGGAGGCGCAGAGCACGCTGAGGAAAACCTTCATTTTCTGCGTGCTCTGCGCTTCAGCGGTGAGATTTGTTAGGTCGAGTTTTCTTCAACGCGCTTGCCTAAAAAAACGCAGATTCAATCAACGACAGGCTGCTAAGGTGAAAAATGCGTTGAGTTGGGATCGATGTGACGCTAAAAAAGTGCCGTTGCTGCAATGGCGACAGAGTGAGTGGCGATGAAGAATGCTCGAAGCAAGACTCAATACCAATTGCCGTGTCGGTCTAAAAAATTACTTCCATACAAAGTGAAAGACAGCCAGTAACCGGTTGGAGCTCGTCCAACAAACGGTTCAGATCGCGGCTACGGACGATCTAACCTTAATCGATAGACATCGACTTTCCCCGCATGAGTTTTTGCTGTAAGTGTTTACATGTCATGAACAAACCAAGAATTAGACACGAACCTCTTCCGTTGAATTTTTTGTGACATTTGAGCGTTGATGATAATCACCCCAATACTGTTCCACCACCTTTACCAACTCGGCAAATTCGATATTCAGATTACCGATTACGATTCCAAAAGGACTCGGATATCCAAACCTATCTCCCGTTCTGGCGAAAATCCGCCGAATTCTTGACCTAGATTGAAGGTATTTCTCGGGATCAAAAAGAACAATAAACATCATGGCCGTTTGTTCTGGTTGTGCAATTTCTATCGCCTTTATGTCGGACCAAGCCACAAATCCATTCTGCCATGTCGCCGAATGATCAGTGAGACCATGCTTGTCGATAATCAGACCAGGGGTCTTACTCACAAGCCTTAGACCGAAAGGCAAAAGAGTTGCCGCAATAAGAAGTAGCAAGGTGCCCATTGCAATGTGAAACAAACGCAAGCCCGATACGTTCGCTTCTTGTCCTGAGGAGAGGAACCACCACCCCATGAAGATTATGCCTCCCATAAGTGCCAACCACAGAAATGTGAGCTTTCCTTTTTTCAGACTGATCTCTACTGATTCCATAATTCGTTGATGCCTAACGTAACGGTAAGCGGATGGTCGCCCACAGACTAATAAAATACTGAAACACATTGATGCCAGTCCGATCGACCATCCTGTCAACGCAAGAACTTAAGGTCATATTAAATCCTTCAGCGGTGCGGGCTCATGAAGTGCCGTTTCCCACTCTTCGTAAGGTGGTGAAACCGTATAAGTCGGATCGCAATACGAACGCAAATAATCAGTAGCTCTTTTCTCCGCGTATTTTGCGTTTAATACTTGGCCGTTTTCGTCTAATTCCAAAACATTCACGTATATGGCAAATACCTGCTCAATCGCACTCGGTTCGTGTCCATATAAATCAACGTAATGAATACCACCCAGCATGTAATGAGTACCACTAGACAGAAAATACGCGAAAGTTCGCAGTGCACCGCTAAAACTATTACTCAATTTCATTTTGATTCCTCGCGGCTTCGACCTTTGGCGCTAACGCTAACGCTGAGCGGCACACAACCGACGCGGCAAAGCCACAGGCATACGTTGCGTTTCCGCGTCGAGCAACATGTTAAACATCGAATGCTCCCTTTATTGGGGGACTTGCGCGCCCCGAATCATCAGAGCCACTTTCAAGTATATCTGCGACGCTCTGAACTGCCCATTCAAGTTCGTCTTGGTTACACCAGTATTGCTCGATCTGACCGAATCGCGAATACACCGACAAGTTGAATCCGTCTTCAATATCATTAAACCAGAGAACCCTACGGCCAATTATCGCGACCACCCAGAAGCCGCCGCCGACGTCGCCGTACGGATGTTGTTGCCACTTTTCTGGAGTGATCTTAATCGCGTTCCACAATCGTCCCTGTACGGGACTCATTCGGAGATAAGCATCATTGATCTTGTCCCAAATCGCCGATTCAGATATTGGCTGCCATTCCATAGATGTTTATCGCTGGTTATATATCAACACTCAAACTGAAAATGGCAATCGATTTTAATATACTCATAACGGTATAAAATTAATACGCTTTATTTTAAAGCGCAAAATACCCTATTTTTAAGCATACTGCCGGTTTTTTATATTTCTCGTAAAGCTTACTTTGACCAACTCAAGAAACCTGGAACGACACCTCGTGGAATTTTTCTTGTAGAAATTTGCCATTCACGATGAGGGCGTCGGCGTCGTCTTTGTAGATGTTGTCGGCAATCTTGGTCAACTGCACTTCCAGCAAATCTAACTGCTCGATCAACAATTGTTTGCAAGTCTTGCCCTGCTCCACAGTATGAATCGCGGCGAATGCGGGCGGTAAGGCGACGTAGTTTTTGATCGTATTGGGTAGGTCACGCGTGACGGCATTCGTCAATAAGCTGACCGAATTCATCGCCACGCCGCCGCCAAAAATTTTGGGCACCAAGTCGTTCAAGATGACGCGAATACGTTCTAAGCGTTCGAACGCTTCTACGGGTAACTTAGGCTTCGATTGCTTGATTAAATCATCCATGCCTTCGCTCAAATTCGCCTGCGTGCTCTCATTCAAAATTTGAAATTCCAACGCTTTGTCGTGCGGCAGTGCTAGCCATGCGGTGCCATAAAGTGCCGCCACAATCGGAAACCACCAATCAACAATCACGCCCGCAAAGAACAAGCCTAAACCGCATAAGGCGAGTACGCTGCCGACCAAATTTTGCGTGCTATACAAGAATAAAAGCACGCGCATTTTGAATGAGACTTGCTGCATTATTGGTAGCCCCGAATTTCTTTAAAAATGGATTGTAAGCTCGATTTACGACTGTCAAAAGTGCGCCCGCCTGTGAGGTCTGCAAGCTGCTTCAGTTCATCAGGATTGGCTTCGCCAAACAGTACGGGAAAAATCTTAATGCCTTTGTCTGCGGCGGGCAACTGTTGATACCAGTCGGTAAATTGATTCACATTGATGCCTTCATTATTCAAGCCGTCCGTCATCACGATAATCGTGTAAAACCGCGAAGGGTCTTGGGCGCGCCGTGCTGCGGCATCCATGTAGGCTTGTTGGGTCGCCGAAAAAATTGCCGTGCCGCCGTGCGCCTTTAAGCCCTTGACGCGCTCTGATAAAGCAGCAATCGCGGTCTGATTGTTATTCGCGCCTTCGCCCATATCAAATTGCTCGGTCGATGAAAAGCCGTCGGAAAAAGGCAGCAAGGAGACGCGTTCACGATTTCTAAACTTGGCAAACTTACCGCTAATCGATGCATCTGCCCCCGCCAGATTGAGCATCGCCGCGCGCAGACTTTTAATCCGATCACCGCTCATGGAACCGCTGGTATCCAATACAAAAGTGCTGTCAGTTGGTAAGCGTAATTGGTTATCAAAGGCCGTCAAAATCGCATCAACGACTTCGAGTTTGGCAGGGAATGCCAACTCGATCAACGCTTGTTTAGGCTGATCAGGCAATACCACGTCAGGGTTGACTGGGCGGCGCAAAGTTGTGGTCGCCATTGCCGTTTGAAATTCCACACCACGCAAATACGTCACTACTTTGTTGTAGGCTTCGCGTTTCGCTGGGTTGATTAACATGATGGGGTAATCCGCCGTGACTATGCCGTCTTGCGGGTAGACTAACACCAGCTTTTCTTTTAGGTCATTGCCACGATTCATCGACAGCAGCGTGGAAGCGTAATTCACAATGCCATCAACTTTGTCTTGCTCGCGTAAATACGCTTCTGCTAACCAACCAGAGCTACCTGCCGTTAAGCGTTGCGCTTTAAAAAACGCTGCCAAACTTTTTGCGTCGATGTCTTTCTCTTCTAGTGCATCACCCTTA
>JAIETO010000088.1 GCA_019745005.1 Burkholderiaceae bacterium | reverse complement strand
CGGCAATCGTGGCGGTGCTGGCGTTGTTCCAGGTGAGGCCACCGTCGGTGGAGACTTGTAAGTTACTTGGGGTGGCGCTGCCGTAGTCTGTGCCACTACCAGTCGCTGTACCTCCGCCCAAGGCGAGGTTGACCGTCGTTGCTTGGGTGCTGGTGTTGCTTAAGGCCACCGTGAAGACGGCAAAGCCGGCGCTTTCGGCCACCGTGGTGTTGCTAACACTTAGGCTTGGAATGCTGCCATCAACAATCGTACCAACACCCTGATTATCTGCGATCGTTGCATTGGTTGGCGCGGTCAAATTAACGTTGAACGTTTCATTGCCCTCAAACACGCTGTCATTGGTAATTGCGACCGTGACGGTTTGACTGGTCACGCCTGGCGCAAAAGTCAAATTGCCGCTGATAGCGGTGTAGTCGCTACCCGCATTCGCCGTGCCATCGCTCGTGTTATATGAAACGGTCACAGGTACTGCGCTTGATGCTGACAAAGAAACCGTGAAGGTGGCCGTACCCGCCGTTTCATTAACAGTAATATCGTTAATCGAGAGTGACGGTTTGTCGTTATCTGTCCCGCCTATGCCAGTGCCATCATCATGAATGGTGGTGAGCGTACTCGCGGTGCTGATCGTCGCATTCGTAGCGCCACTTAGATTCACGCGATAATTTTCGGCACCTTCAAAAATCGCGTCGTTCGTGATCGCGACAGTAAAAGTTTTGGTGGTCTCACCCGGTGCGAAATTAATCGTACCGTTGGCTTGCACATAGTCGCTGCCCGCCAGCGCTGTTCCATTGACGGTATTGTAGTTAACACTAATCGGCGCAACGGAAGGCGCGGATAAGGTCACTGTATAAGTCACTGTGCCCGCTGCTTCGTTCACATCTGGTGGGCCGCTAATACTTAAACTTGGGACAGCGCCGTCATTGATCGTGCCTGTGCCCACGATTGGTGCCGCATTGGTGGTAGTCGATGCGCCTAAACTGACTGTTTCAGCACCTTCGATCACACCATCATCCACTGTGGGAATGCGCACAATCACGCTGGTCACACCAGCGGGCACGCTCACCGATGGAGTCAACGGCACAAACGTAAAGCCGCCATCCACAGAAACTAAGGCGGGGCGCGTATCCACACCTAAAGTTGCGCTACCAGAATTAGGGCTGAGATTAAGCGTCGTCGCCGTATTGCTCGCGCCGCTTAAAGTCACCGTGAAGTCGAGATTGCCACTTTCGTTTGCCGTCGGGCTTGATACCGATACCACTGTCGGTGTTTGTATGACGTTATTATTCGGCGCACCGTCGACATTCACATCAAAAGTACCGCGATCTGTTCCACCAAGGAAAGTTTGTGGCGTGACGGTTTCAGCAATCCTATCCAATTGCACGAAACTATTACCATCACCGCTGCTCGTGCCGCCGGTAAGACCAGCCGCCGTTTCCTCTAACAAACGATCTAAACTATCACCACCGATGACCGCGTTAGCAATTGCGCCCGCATCGGCGTTCGTTGCCGGCAATGCGGCGTTCGCAATCTCGGATTGGTTGGGCGCAAATACGCTGGCATCCAAGCTCACTGTTTCGCTTTCACGCACCAAGTAGCTACGACCTTCATTGAAGGACAACTCAACATGGGAATTCGGTGCCGTCGTGATCACATCGTTCTCATAAATCACATCACCCAGTTTGAGTTGGTGCTGGCTGCCGTCCGCTGAACGCACGATTGCTTGCCCTTGAAGTGAAACAACTTTACCGACGATAGATGATGAATTTGCCATGGTGAGTCCCGACGAGTGGATAGTAATGCGCGCGACTGTAGCAAAAATGTTTCCCAAAACCAATTGTACTTAGGTACAGGACAGGAAAATATGAACGAAAAATGTGCCCGCCTTCACTTGTAATTAGAATAATTTTTGGAAGCGTGTTTTGCGCGTAGTTGATAGAAATTCCGCCTAAAGAAGCGATCTATTTATACGAAAATAATATACTTGCACCAGTAAATATTTAGCTGCGCAATATTTATAAGCGGAAAATTGCCAATTAAAATCAATAAACTAGGGAGTATATGAATAAAAACACTTAAGATAGAAACAAGCGACGAAACACGCCTGCGCTACTCGCTTAAAGAGGGCAACAGGTAGATGGTAAAAAAAGCCACTTGAAAATTAACTGTCTTTAACAATTAAAGCCAACTGCAGACGGCTTTTAATTTCAAATTTTTCAAGAATAGCACCCACATGCGCCTTCACGGTGCGCTCGGTAATGCCTAACTGCACGGCAATCTCCCGATTACTCGCGCCTTGAGCAACTGCCAGCGCCACTTCAGCCTCGCGTGACGTGAGATGAGCACGCCAAGCCGTTTCTGGAGTGGTTTTTGCACCTGCTGGTGCCTTCGAGGAAGTGGGCGATGAAGGTCGTTCAATGTCACCTCGCGGCGCTAACAGCAGGCGCTGCATAATCCCCTCGCCTATCCACATCCCACCCTGCGTAACCACCGTTGCAACGTTTTGCAGCACCTCGACCCCCGCATGCGCATTGCAGTAGCCACGCGCGCCGACGGAAAACACGGCCAAAGCTTCTAAATCGCTAGGGATATCGCTCATCACAATCACGCATGGCGGTGGTACATTTTGCGCAAATCGACTACGCAGTTGCGCAATCTGCTCAGCGACCGTGGCGTCACCCGTTAGCCGCAACCAAACACAAGCGATTTGACTTGGCAAATTTTCGACGCCAACGCTAGGCAAAACTAAGGCATCTGAGAAAGCTTGCTGCCAAGCGTCGAGACGCTCGCCCGACTTCGACAAAAAACAGTGCAAACTCGGAGCATGTGGTGGTAGTAAACTCAAGCGCTCTACCTTTCGCGGAAAGCCGACTGCTTTGCCCGCAAGACGGGTTTTAACAAGTAGGACAAAATGGTTTTTTTGCCCGTGATGATATCGACTTCTGCCACCATACCGGGAATGATAGGTTGGCCGCCCGCCAAACTCGCGCTATTTGTGGAAACGCGTACGGTATAAAAAGTATTACCTTTTTCATCTGTCACGGAATCAGCACCGATCAATTCCAATTTACCTTCCAAGCCGCCATACACGGAAAAATCATAGGCAGTGAATTTAATCACAGCTTTTTGCGCAGGCGCTAAGAACGCGATATCCCGCGGTGTGATCTTCGCTTCTAATTGAAGTTTGCCTTCCAAAGGCACCACCTCAACAATATCGCGCCCCGGTTGCACCACACCGCCTACGGTATTCACTAACAAACGTTTGATCGTACCTTTCACGGGTGAACGTATTGAAGACTGTTTCACTTTATCTGCCAAGCCGGTACTGCTTTGGATAATGGAATTAAGCCTCGTCATGGTTTCAGACAATTCTTTGCTCGCCGCATTACGAGCAGTCAACTCCACCTCTTGAATCTTTCGATTGGCCTCTGCAATCGCCGCTTGGGTGCGGGCAATCTGCGCTTCCGCCACATCGCGTTCGCCTTTAAAGCGAGACACATCACGCTCTAAGCGCAACAGCTCCACTTCTGACACCGCACCAGATGCTAACAACGGTCGCGTGAAGTTTAATTCCTTCACACTCGATTCATAGGCTTGCGACGCTTGGCGCTGACGTGCGTAAGCTTCTTGCTGTTCTTGCGTGCGTTGGGTCAATTGTTGCCGCGCAATCGAAACCTGTGTCTGCATTTCCGATGTAGCGGTGTCAAACAGGTTTTGCTCTTCTTGTGCTGTCTTGGGATCTTCTTTAACCAATTCGGGCGGCAGCGAAAAAGGCTTGCCTTCGCCTAAAGCGCGCAGCCGTGCCGCTTTCGCCGAGAGCGATAAATACACAGCACGATTTTCTTTCACTGATGACTCAAAACGGGTGGTGTCGATTTGCAGTAAAACCTGCCCCTCCTGCACCACTTGGCCTTCTTTCGCCAAAATTTCTGTCACGATACCGCCGTCCAAACTCTGCAACACCTGCAATTGCTGGACAGGTATCACCTTGCCTTCGCCTTTGGTGATTTCATCCACGTCGACCAAGCCTGCCCAAATTATGAACAGCGCAATGCTACCAAATAGAAATCGCAGCAAAATGCGCGCGCGCAAAGGCTCTTGTTGCACAATGATCGTGTCGGCATCGTGCATAAAGTCAGATTCAGGTTCGCTAACACGATCCGTCCAGCGCAAAAGCCAATGTCCCGGTTGCAGATTTAAACGTGCCCGCACCTGTTCTAACCAGCCCATAAAACGCTGCGCGCTGTGCTTCAAACGGCCACTCATCGCGCGCCCCCAATCTGACCACTCTGCAAGGCCGCCATGACCTTATCTTTTGGTCCATCGGCAACGATTACGCCTTTATCTAACACGATGATGCGCGTCGCAATCTCCATCAAACTAGGGCGATGCGTGACGATCACCATGGTCTTGTGTTGGGCGTA
>JAIETO010000201.1 GCA_019745005.1 Burkholderiaceae bacterium | reverse complement strand
CGACTCCAATGCAGTAACAGAAGACGCTGCAGTCACAACGCTCAACGTCACAGCGGCCAACGGTGTAATTCAAAGTGGCTTAGCGGCCGGCGGCCGTGACACTGATTTGGATAATGATCCGCTGACTATCACAGCAATTAGAACTGGTGCGGAAGCGGGCACCGGCACAGGCGGCACAGTCGGTACGGCCTTGGTTGGTATCTATGGTTCGGTGACCTTGAATGCCGACGGCAGTTACGTTTATGTGTTGAATAACAGCAGCCCAATCGTACAAAATCTGGTTGCTGGCGAAGTGGTACAAGATCAGTTCACCTACACGGTGAGTGATGGCCGCGGCGGTTTCGACCAAGCAACGCTCACTATTAACGTCACTGGTGCGCAAGATCTCACGGCGAATCCGATTGTCACAGTACCCGTTGGTACTGCGACTGGTTTGACGGGTGAATACTACGGCTACAACGATATCGCGACGGATGCTACCTACCGCACCCATAGCGACGATCGTCAAGCGACGCTGCTGGGTAGTGGACCCAACACCGATTCCTTGGAAGACATCTCGTTCATCATCAATAATCGAAATACGCTTGCTGGCGGCGGTGTTGTTACGGGCACGGCCAATGCGGCGGGCGCCAACGTGGCAGACGTCGGCTTCCGAGCACGTGCGTTGGATTATGGATTTAATCCAACGGTCGATTCCTCGCTCGGTTCAAACAGTAATGTCGCAAGCGGCTCAGCGCTCCCAGCGCCAGATAATGCAAGCAATTCAACCACGCGCGCACTCAGCAATTTCTTGGATCAGGATCAGCCTACGGCCATCGTACAAACCGGTGCTGGCAATACGGGTGGTACGTCGGGTTTAGGCAAAACTACCGATGCGGTGGTGCGTATTGCGGGTCAATTCTATGTACAACCAGGCCTGTACGATTTCCGCGTCACAGCCGACGATGGCTTTAGGTTGCGCGTTGCTGGCACCACGTTGATCGAATTTGATGCGATTCAAGCGCCGACAACACGGGTGTTTACCGGTGTTCCGCTCGGTGACTTGCAGGGTGGTTTGCAATCGCTTGAGTTGCTGTATTGGGAGCAAGGTATTAATGCCCGCTTGCGCGTGGAATACAAGTCAAGTAATGATCCAACCGCCAGTTATCAAGTGTTGTCCTTAACGAATACGGCATTGTTTACCCAAGCCTCGGCGCCTAACATTACCAACCCAGAGATACAGGACTTGGTGTACGACGGCGCAACCGCGACTTGGTTATTACGCACAGGGTCGCGTTTGGATGGTGACAGCGGCAATAACACCTTGACCGGTGGTGCGGGACGAGATTATTTGACCGGCGGCGCTGGTAACGACAACCTGATTGGCAACGCGGGTGCGGATACCTTAGACGGCGGTATTGGTAACGATACGCTCACTGGTGGTGCAGGCAATGACTTGTTGATTGGTGGTGCAGGTACTAATACGTTGGTGGGGGGTACAGGTGACGATACCTATCGCCTCTCAGGTACTGGCGACACCATCACAGAAAATGCAGGCGAGGGATTTGACACGGTACAGTTAGACAGTACCTATGTCGCTGCCAACGCAGGTTCAACATACACGCTAGCCGCCAATCTGGAAAACGCGACAGCCTTCGATGGTGCTGCAATTAATTTGACAGGAAACACCGCGAATAATCGCCTAGAAGGCAATAGCTCTGCCAATACTTTAGTTGGTGCTGGTGGGGATGATTATTTGCTGGGTGGTGGCGGCAACGATACCTTGACTGGTGGCGCAGGTTCAGACACTTTCGCTTGGCGTTTTAGTGACCGTGGCACTGCAAACAATCCTGCAGTTGATACGATCACTGATTTCAATGCTGCGGCATACAGCAATGTCTCGAACGGCGCTGGTTTGCCAACGGGTGGTGGTGATGTATTGGATCTGCGCGATTTATTGCAAGGTGAAAGTAGTTTCCGAGGCAGTATTGGCAATCTTGCCAACTACATCGATGTGGAAATTTCAGGCACAAATACGATCTTACATATTAGTAGCAGTGGTGGATTCGTAAACGGTGTCTTCAACGCAGCGGCTGAAGATCAAACGATCATTTTCCAAAACGTGAATCTCTACACGGCGACGGGAACGGCAGCAGGCCAAGAAAATACGTTGTTGTTGAACCTTCTGCAGCGTGGAACCTTGATTGTAGATTAAGCGCGCCGCAGAGGTCTCCATCTGATGGTTTTATTAGGAATGCCCCCAAAGTTTTCTGCTGAACTTTGGGGGATTTTTTTTGCGTAGCGTAGATATACTCGTCAATTTTAAAGATTGAATCATTTAATTGCGCTTTGTTTATATGCGCTATTAAAAAATACTTACCATAGTATTTGAATTAAGCGCATTGTAGAATTGCTGGCAGAGGTCTCTGGCATTAAGCCTGCACAGCCACACCAGTCGCACCATCTAGCCCTAAGTTGGTGAGCGCGGCTAACTCTTCAGGCGTGTTCACACTTTCCGCAAACACTTGCAATCCCATGCGATGGATGATGTTGGCAATGCCTTTAATGAACGCTTGGTTTCCTGCATTGCTGTCGATACCGCGTATAAACGCGCCGTCCACTTTGACATAATCCAGCTTCAAATCATGCAGTAAATTCAATTTTTCGAACTGCCGTCCAAAATGCTCCAGTCCTAACTTACAACCCGTCTGCTGCATATCTTGGTAGAAAGCACGGAACGCATCAAGGCTGCCCTGTGCGCCGTTTTCTGGCACTTCAATCCACAAGCGTTTTGCCAGCAAAGGGCGCGACAGGAGTAGCGAGCGCAGGCGACTACGGAAGCCGGCGTCTTGTATCGAGTGGGCAGATAAGTTAATCGCAACGTCCGTCGTGGTTTGTTGTGAGAGCTCTTCAAACGCAAGATTTACGGCAGCTAGGTCTAAGCGATCCGTTAAACCTAAGCGTTCTGCGATCGGTAAAAAGCGCCCGGCAGGAAACCACTCGCCGCCAAACATCAAACGCAGTGCCGCTTCCTTGTGGCTAACTTTGCCATCGAAATACACCACGGGGAAAAGCGCCAACTTCACCCAATGTTGTTCTAAGGCGCGTTGTATCAGTTTTGACCATTCCTCTGCACTGCGCGGTGCTTGTTCGATATCTAAAGGAGCAGCCATGCGCCAATCGTTAACGCCGGCGCTTTCTGCACTTGCCACCGCGCTATCGACCTGTGATAACACGGCACCGGGCGCCACACCGCTGCTGAACTGGCCGACGCCGATAAACGCTGACGGTGAATTTGGGATGCTTGCGAGTTCTTGCGTCACTTGTTGGAGCAGGGTGGCCGCCACTGTGCCAGCATCAACTTCGCGAAAAATAAGGGCAAAATCAGTGCCGTTTAAGCGCGCGGAAAAACCGTTCGGCAAACTGTTTTGGCTGACCAGCAGCAGGTCACCAATCTTGCGTAACAATGCATCCGCTTTATTTCTGCCAAGTTGGCGATTCAATTCAGCCAAGCGAGTTAAGCGCAGCAGTAATAAGCTGCCAGCCGGCGCGTCTTCTGCTTCTACCGACACCTGCAACTGTGCAAGAAAATGGTGGCGATTCGCCAAGCCGGTAACTGGGTCGGTATTCGCTTGGCGACGTAAGGCTTCCACGCGTTCGGCCTCCTCTGCGAACATGGATTGCAGCAGATTTGAGGTGGAATTCATCGCCATAGATAATTGGCGCAACTCAGGCACTTTCGGCTCAGGAGTGATAATGAAACGCCGTTCTGACATCGCCGTCGCTTGGTCTACCACAACGCGCAAAGGCTTTTTCAAACGTCGCAAAATCAGTGTGCCTAAGTAACCCGCAATCAAACCAGAAAGCGCGAGAGTCATGACCATTTCGCGGCTCGATTTCCATAGTGTTTGATACGCCGCACCGCTTTGCGTCACGAGAGACACCGTGCCAATTTGCTTCCAGCCACTACTAATTTGCGCTTGCCCCGGCGTTGATTGAATCGGAAAGGCATTAATAAACCAGCTAGGCACATCGGACTTTTCAAGCGCGGCACGACGCTCGACGATGGTCTTGCCCATCGGGTCGGTAACGACAATCGACACATAATGGCCGCTATCGAATAGCGCGGCGATCACCAGTTCTAACTCAACTGCATCGATATTTTTTTGACTGAGCGAAAGCGCCAACACGGTGGCATTGTCAGCATTTTTAAGCCGCAGTTGTTCATTGAGATAAGCGCGCGAACTTAAGGTTGAGGCCAGCAAGCTGCCCACCAAAGCCAGTAAGGTACTCAAAATGATGGCGAGCCAAAATTGACGATACATCGACATGATGCTTCCTTTAATCTGAAAAATTCAGAGAATGATTTGTTTCATTAATCTTGCTTTTAAACCTTGACGGCACAGTACCTTAATCAGCGTTTTAATCGAACCCCTCGCGACGAGCCCGTTCCAATAAATCTTGCCAACGTGTGAGTCGTCCAGTTCCCCCTGGGCCCAGCGCCGCATT
>JAIETO010000150.1 GCA_019745005.1 Burkholderiaceae bacterium | reverse complement strand
GTGGCACTACGTCAGGCGGCGTGCTAGGTCGTGCAGTGCGAAGCGGCACGGCGGGGGACTCTGTAGCGCCGCTCATTACGGACGCACTGATCACTAACGAAATCGCGGTACGGCAACGCGCTTTGCCAACTTTGGCCGACGTTGGGGATCGTGCGGATTACAGCCTAAGTTTGCCGATATTGGCGGGCGTCGGCGCAATCTCGCCCGGTAAATTAATCCGTTATATCGACAACGGAAAAACGACCACAGGAATATCGAAGTCGCTTTCTATTACAGTCAATAAAAGTAACGTAGTGCAACTTATTGGCGTTGAAACTCGTGGATAACCTTTATCAAATTTTTAAGTCACTACTGCCGCAAACGCCTTTGCTTGCCGGAACGGTCGTCGCGGTATTTCAAACGGGTTGTTCGGTTGAGTTACCCGATGGGTCTGTGATCTCGGCGCGCGGGAGTGCGTCGATTGGTGCGAAGGTTTTTGTGCGCAACGGTTTGATTGAAGGCGAAGCCCCTAACTTATCTGTAGTGGAAGTGACCTTGTAATGCTCCTACGTCTTGCCCACCAAACTCACGAGAAATTTATGTCTAAAGAACCAACTCTTACCCCAAACACGACGTTTAGCGCCCCTATAGAACATTACGGGAAACTGATTGTACTTGTAGGCGGCGCGGTCTTTGCCGCCGTGGTTGGTTGGCAACAATTCTTTGAATCTAAAGATGTGAAAACGGCGGAAAAGTTTGTCAAGATCGACCAAAAGTTTGTTGACGTTGACAAAAATATTGCGGCGTTAGAGGCGGGGCGGTCTCAACAAGCCATGATTGACCAAAATTTAATGACCTCGATCAACGAGCTAAAAGCGTCGCTCAGTGAACAAGATAAAAAGAACGAAGAGCGCAACAAAGAAACCAATGCGCTCTTGAACAGAATATTGATGAACTCCAGGGGCATCAAATGATCATCCCTGAGTGGAAACAGGTACTAAAACATGCGTGGTCCGTGCGCTTGGCGCTCTTGGCCGGTTTTTTCTCAGGTGTTGAAGGCGTGTTACCCCTATTCACAGATAAATTCCCTCGCGGCATATTCGCGCTGCTATCTATGTTCTTCGGCATGGGTTCTGCGGTCGCCCGATTAATCTTGCAAAAGAAAATGCGGAACAATGGCAACGACGACTAAACAAAAAACCGCAGCGGCAGCGGCCATTGCGACGCTCATAGCGATACCCGCCGAAGGCTTACGACAAGTCGCCTATTTCGATCCCCCAGGCATACTCACTGTTTGCTATGGATCGACAACTAATGTTGAAAAAGGGCGCGTTTACAGCCTTGACGAATGCAAGCAACGACTCAATCAAGACATGCTGCGCGCAGTTGAACAAGTCAACAAGTGCGCCCCAAATTTGCCAGTTGAAACACTGGCCGCCTTCAGCGACGCGGCGTATAACCTCGGCCCTAAGATCGCATGTGATACCAAAAGTTCTACCGCCGCGAGGTTGTTAGCCGCCGGTGAATTAAAACTCGCTTGTGAACAGCTTACGAAATGGGACAAGGCGCGCATCGCTGGTGTGTTGGTCACGCTACCCGGCTTGACGAAGCGTCGCGCCGCAGAGCGCGAATTGTGCTTGAAAGGTGCTTCCAATGTTTAGTCAAACCCTCGCAATGATCCTACCGTGGTGGGCGCGTGCTTTAGCTGTAGTTTTTGCTTGCGTCTCCGTTTTTCTCCTCGGCCAACTCCACGGCGAGCGTATCGCAGGGGAAAAGCATATCGAGTACGTGAGCGCACAAGCCGCGCAGTCGGTAAAGATCGTCAAGGCGCAAGCCAAAGTAGTTGTTGAAACACAAGTCAAGTATGTGGATCGGATTAAGAAAATCTATATTAAAGGTGAGATAATTGAAAAACAAGTTCCAATCTATGTTACGCAATCTGACAATGCCGCTTGCGTCGTTAACACTGGTTTCGTGCGCGTGCACGACGCCGCCTGGACAAATACAATTGCCGGACCTGCCGCCGACACTGATCGAGAACCCGTCGCCGTTTCGCTTGCTGAAGTCGCCGAAACCGAGGCCCACAACGCAACCTCCTGCCACGCATGGCGAGAGCAAGCATTAGGGTGGCGAGAGTTTTATAAACGTCTGAAGGAGGCGACTAACAAACCTGAGTGAACTGACGAGGATTACTCGGTAGTTGTTTTTCAATCGCCAAAGTCGCTAAAAAAACCACCCGAGGGATTTTCCCAGTGCGCAGATAGTCGGCATAAGTAGTTCGCCCGATGCCCAATGCTTGCGCAGCGGTATCGTATGTGTAGCCCATGCGCTTCTGCCATGCGCGTAGTGCGTCAACTGTCATGGTCTCCATTCTGCTGCCTCTTTAGCCAGTCGCATTGCTCGCGTTTGCAAATCATGCAGAGGCACGCCACGTGCAATCTCAAAAGCTTGCCAAGCCTCAAGCGTATCCTCGCACGTAGACCAGCCAAGAGCGTCGTCATACTCAAATGCCAAGCCGGACTCATGTACACGCCTGATTTGCCCGTTGCCATCGCTGCTCGTGCCTCCGCGTCGATACCCATCGTTTATTCGCCTGTGCAGCTCACGAAAGAGTCCGTGCGCCCTGTCATGCTTATGGATGGTGGCATGGTGAATAACATCCCGATCGATCAACTGACGATTGATTCCGTGCCCCGGCTTGGTATTCAGCTTGTGAGCAAGTCGTCACCTTTGGCTGCGGGTAGTCACTCGCTTTTCGACATTGCTCCTCGCGTCATCAATTTAATGATGTCATCGAACGAAAACACGCATATTGATCTGGGTTTGCAGATTGGTGCGCAAGTGGCTTTCGTTGAAACCGGCTATGCGGGTGGACTAGACCGCAATATGTCTACTCAGATGCGGCAGCGGCTGTTTGATGATGGGTATGCTGCAACGACTTTGAAATTGGCCGAGATTTGATTTCCATTTTAATGGAAATAGGACCGTTTCTATTTAAATAGAAAAATTTTTGCAACCACGCCTCGCCAGATCAGCAATAATTTTGTGAAAGAGAGTGGAAAACGAGGGGCTTATGCAGCATTGGAAACAAAAAATGCCGATTATGATTTTCAAGTCGAATCAGCATGATCGGTCTTGACAAGCTTCAACAGCGCATCTGTTCTTTCGTCAACTGCTCCAAGTGCTTTAATTATTAACGCAGTAGCTTCTTTAAGTTCACTATCTGGAACGGGTTTTGATTCAATTACCGTCTTTATTAGAGACGACAGGGATTTTATGAGGGTTTCTTGATTTTGGATAACTGCGCTGAGCACCGCCTTATCAGAAAGTAATTGCTCATTTGGAGATGATTTGAAACTTTGCTCAAGGCGATAAACGATTTCAGCATTCATTGATTTACTGGTTTCTTCAGCAAACCAATGCAACTTGAAATGCAAATCCTTGGGGATGCGCAAAGTAATGCGAATGTATCGATCTTCTTCCATGCAAGAATGTTACACGAAAATGGTGTCATAAACTGCTTGACATAGTTTCAGTGTCACATATAATCGAATCAGTGACACTGTTTCGGTGTCACACATGAAGGAGAAATTATGGAGCATGTAGGTTTAACGCTTCGCATTCCTAAAGACGTAAAAGAGTCGATTGCAGAATGCGCAAAAAAAGAAGAGCGTTCAATGAACTGGGTAATCCTTAAACTTTTAAGAGAGGGAATTTTGAAGAGCAAAACGGGAGAGATATGCAGGAACAAATAAATCGAAACACCAAAGAAAAAGACCTGAGCTACGCCGGGAAGCAAGATTCAGGTCTTTATGTCGAAACACCAAACAAAAGAGGTATCAACATGCGGAATCATAGCACCGTAGCTAAAAATGTAAAGGGCGAGTTAACTTGGCTAGGCGATAACTTGGGCGGGGACGGCGAAGTCTTCATAGACGCGAAGTCTGAACAAGGCCAAGTTTCTTTGTCACTTGAACAAGCTCTTTGGCAAATCGACCAATTTGTTGTAAAAAGCCAACGCCGAATTTTGTCTGCAATCAATTTCCACTTTGGCTTAGGAGAGTTCGCATGAACATCGTCACATTACAATCAGGCCAGCCGGTCGCGACATCTTTAGCTATCGCAAGTGGCACCGAAAATGACCACGCGAGCGTCATTAAATTGGTTCGCACCTATCAATCAGATTTAGAAGACTTTGGAAGGGTCGGATTTGAAATCCAACCCTTTGAAACTGCGGGCGGCAAGCAAGAGCGTGAAATAGCAATCCTTAACGAGCAACAATCGACATTGCTCTTAACGTACATGCGCAACAGCGACATCGTTCGACAATTCAAAAAAGCGCTGGTCAAAGCGTTTTACGAATTGAAGCAAGCGCCGACTATCAACCCCGCCGAACTCTCAAGGATGCAGCTAATTCAAATGGCAATGCAGGCAGAGCAAGAGCGTATCGTGCTTGAGCAAAAAGTAGAAATCTTAGAACCCAAAGCGGAAGCGCTCGATCGTTTTGCTACTTTTACCGACGGCTCTTTCTGCATTCGCGACGCTGCGAAGACCCTGCA
>JAIETO010000120.1 GCA_019745005.1 Burkholderiaceae bacterium | reverse complement strand
ATGCAAGATGTCAGTAGCACCTTGGTGGCATTGCGTACATTAAAAAATTTAGGTTTATCGATTTCTCTGGATGATTTCGGTACGGGTTACTCCAGCCTTTCTTACCTCAGAAAATTTCCCATCGATGAACTAAAAATCGATAAATCCTTCATTAACGACATTCACAGCAACCCAGATGACGCCGCCATTGCGAGCGCTATCATTGCGATGGCGCTGAGCCTGGGTTTGCGTGTCGTTGCCGAAGGTGTTGAATCGAAAGAGCAAGTAGACATGTTGCTGCAAATGGGTTGCACCGATGTGCAAGGGTATTTTTATGGCCGCCCCGTGGACGCAAAAACGTTTAAAACGCGCTTCATTGCGCACCAAGAAAAACTCAAACAAGCGCACTGAGCTAGCCAACCCCATTTATCCTCTGCGCAGTTTGCTCGCGATTACATTCGGAATAGTTTTAGAGAAAGAAAAAGGTTTGCTAAATGGATCAAATGCAATGGTGCACCCGCTCTGCAAGCGAACTCGCTCAATTTTTGACGCACGCGACTGTGCAACAATCTGCAGCAATTGGCGACAACACGCTCTACCACGTGAAGCATGAGGGAAATGAGAAATTGGCGCTAAGCCTATCCGACGGTAGCGCACTGGTTATCGAATTACGCGCTAAACCAAGTGTAAAACGTCGACGCATCGATGAAGTTGCAGCCACTGCCGACATTGCAGGGCACTCAGACATTTCTTTGAACGAAAGTCACACGAAGCGCTGATTTCTAAGGAGCATCGCGTTTGGGCATGGTCTCGAAAACGGCACGGTAGCGGGGATCGACCATCGCCATCGATTTCCAATAATCAAAGTATTCTGGGTAGGCGCCAGGGTGCAGTCGTTGTAAAGTCAACATACTGCGTGCTGCTTTGCTGGTTTGCCCATTCAAGACGTAGACTTCCGCCATTTTGTTGAGCACGTGCACAAAACCAAACCGCTGACTCATTTTTTCAACAAATTGAATTTCTTCTGCTGACATGCCTTCACGGGGTAACAACTTGTACACCGTGAAGTAATCAAAGTAATCACCAAACAAAGTGTAGCGCGGTGCTTGCAAGGCTAGACGCTCGGTCGCCGTAATGTTGGACCCGTTACGTAGCACGGCAAAACCTTTGACGACGCGCTGGTAATCCCAAGTGACAAGTGCGAGCACAAGCAAACCCGCTACCCTAACGGAAATCACACCGCCGCGCGGTATTGTGATGCCACCTATAACACCTTCGTTCGGCCATCTCGCCTGATGCACCATGCCCATTAACACGCCAATGGGAATCAATACAAACGCATACCAAAGGGGAAACTCAACCATGCTATGCACGCCAACCGCAATAAAACAAAAGGTCGCAAAACGTACATCCAAACTCGCTTTTGGCAGTACACAGGTTTGCACAAACCACCAAACGAGCGCCGAAAAAAACAATACCGTGAACGGCCAGCCTAACTCAGCGGCAAAATTCATGACGATATTGTGTGAATGTTCAGCATAAGTACTGGACGAAAAATCCGCAGCTATCTTCACCTGCTCCGCCCCAAAGCGCCCCCAACCAACGCCAAACCAAGGATGCTCCGCAGCCATGCGCCAAGCCTGTTTCAACAGCACAGTGCGCTCAGAACGCCCACCAACACGCTCTAACACCGTGCCCGTGGAAAAACCCATCCACTTACCAATGTCGGGCAAGCTCAACACCAACACTACATAAAGAAGCAATAAACTTATGAGCGTAAATTTACTAATGCGGCGTTGCCCTTCAATTTTTGTCATTGCCAGCAAAGCGAATAAAGGCAAGATGATCCAAGCAATACGTGATTGGGTCAACACGATGCCCCAAATCAAAGTCACCGCCAGCAAAAACGCCGCCAGTTTATTTAACCGATATTGGTGATACAACCACCAGATCGAGGCCAAGCCAAAGCACAACAATAAAGCGAGTTGATTGGGTTGGGCGACGTTGGCGTAAGGGCGAATTGGGGTTTGAGCATCATGAGCGATCTCCATCAACCACGTACCGTGCGGTAAGCCCGACGCTTGGACGGTTTGCATGCCTACAGAAATGAACGCAGCAGAAAGGTGAGCCAGCGCAATGCATAAATACATTGTAGAACGAGCGTCGATCCTCGTTTTAAAACTTCCCCCAAACCACACCGCCATTAAAAAGACAATAAAGTAAGCAACTGGTATCGCCAAACGAATCGAAGTCTGATCAAAAGCAACGAAAATGCGAAGACAAACGAACACGCCGATCAGCAGGCTGACAATTAGGGGCACCGTCAACTTTATTTTTATAAAATCGTAATTAACAAAAAGGAACGCTAAAAGCAAGCCCAAAATTGCTAATGCATCGTGAAAAAAAACGCGGAAAGGGTGGAAATGAAAGGGGTGGAGATAAGAGAGCGTTAGTAAGACGGTAAAAAAACTTAGAGGAAGCTTGTTCGATGGATTTGGACTCATTTTAATTATTATTCGCGTAACCTACGTGCTAATTTTTCGCTGTAACTAGAACTAAGCGCGGGAATAGGGAGCAAACAAGCCTAAAATCAAAACTTAAAATTAAAGAACTAAAAAAAAATTTTCCGGACATTAGCGTGTTGCGTTCTCGCCAAACGCGACAATCTTCCGCATTTTTGACCCTAATCGCATTGATCAACTAATCATAACCTCACTAGTCGATAGTTTAAGCCTTATAAGTTTCGGCAATACATTTGAAATTATGCAAGTCCAACGAAACAAGTTACAACGTACAACCCTATTTAAAGCAAGCTGACTATCTCCTTTTTTGTTTAAAGAAACGACCTTACGAAATTTTTTGTATTTTATTAATAATTTTTTCTTCTTTAAGGAAAGGGCTTTAAAGTCGACTTTTCAACAATTTCCCCACTTGATTTATCAATAATGAAAGTGATAAATTCGCCCTTTCCGACCACCGGCAAGTAACCGACTTCTTTTTTTTCTTTTTTATACCTATCGATCAAAGCATCAAGTTGTTGCTCACTTTTTTTATTAAAAGACCTCAATGTATTGAGTGGCTTTAATTGATTCAGTATTAATTTTTTCTGAGTCTCATACTCGATATAAAATTGCGGTAAATACTGAACATCGTCGCCTTTGCCAGTAAGCGCACTTATGACAATTTTTGCACTTTCCTCACCATTTTCCGGTAATCGTGCAGCGATTACCTTCGGACCGAACATTGGAAAGCGTTGAAATTTTGGATCAATAACCTTGGCAAGATTCTCATTTTTTATGTCGTTAGCATAAACCGTATCAAACCGACCTGAATTGTAAACAACGTAGATTGGACGATTTATAAACAGCGTATGGAGTCCATAAAGAAGGGCCGTAAGCTGGAAAAGGCAAATAATAACGAGATCACGCGCCAACTCCTTTTTCTTGACATTAAAAACGATCAACGTCAAAAATGGTCCCAATGTGACATCCACCCCAAGTAATATAAAAAATATTACAGTTACATTACTAGCATAGGCATAAATACTCGGATACCAAACGAAAAAGACAATGAAAATTGATACCATAGCAAGTACCAATGACACTACTAAGTGCAAGCCAAATGCCTGAGATCTTGTCACTGCTTTAATCGAGTTCAATCTTCCCTCCGTAAAAAAAACGCCCACAAAATGCGGGCGTTTTTTAACCTCAAAAACAACAATCTGAGATCAAATTATTTGCACTCAGATGGAGCATACGTTGCTAGCAAAGTACCAAGAGTTTTGTTACCAAGACCGCGGGATGTCGCTGTCTGAGCAGATGCACTCGCACAAGCCCAATCGATCGCGCCTTGAGATGTCGCTACTGGAGTCACCTTCAACACGTTAGGGGAAAAAACGATTGTTTGACCGTTAATACCTGTCGGCAAACCGTTCGTTGCAGTTGCGGAAATTGTAACAACAACTGGCCAAGGAGTAGCGCCACCTGTTACCTTGATATCAGTAACATATTTTGATGCTTTCTGCGCCGCCGCAACCGCATTGTAAGTAACGGATGCTGCATTTAAACCTGCAACACTGTCAGTCTGAAATGCTTCACTCAACAAGCTTTTAACAGAAGAACCCGCAATGACTGCTTCAGAAATTTTCGCACGGACTGTGTAATCTTGATAGGCTGGCAAAGCAACAGCTGCCAAAATACCAATAATTGCAACAACAATCATTAATTCGATCAAGGTGAACCCTTGCTGTACTTTTTTTACGATTTTCATTTGAAACTCCTAGATTAATTAAAAAGGGTGCTGCACGTCAAACTCTTAAGCAAATCATGTGCCAACCTGTTTTTGGAATCCTTTCGCCTTCATTCGGCTGCAATTTCGCAATAAAGAATTGCCTCAATAACCATTAAAGTGACATATATTGCGTGCTTTCCAATTGCTGACAAACTTTGTCAGTTTTAATGTTTTTAGTTCACCAAAGAAAAGACAAGTTTGGTGCCCGCCAAATCAATCACATCACCGTCCTTCAATAAATGCGCTTGTTTATCCATGGCCGTTTCGTTAATGCGGTAAGCAGATACGCCTTCGACGAATTTAATGAA
>JAIETO010000244.1 GCA_019745005.1 Burkholderiaceae bacterium | reverse complement strand
AGCGAGGCGGGCATGCCGTACAAAATGTTGGTTGCGTGCATAGACTCTTTCAAAATTTTGAATGCGCTTAATGACTTGATTCTGTTACAACTCATTTTAGACCACGCGTAATCAATTTGGAAATGATGGTTCAGTGCCTTAGAGTGGTTTCGTCATTTTCGGTGAAAGTTTGTTTTTCCCTTGCCAGACATCTGAGAGCACCAAACAACTCCGGCGCCGCGTGCTAGTCGAGCCTGACAGATTCCTCGCATTTGATGCGCCTTGTTTTTTGTCTGGCTCAGCAGATTATTCTTGACGTATGGGCGTGGCGCTGCAATAGTTGGCAATATGTGAAGCAATTGCGCAAGCTGGTTTAGTGCATGTTTTTAGTCTCGTTTATCAGCGATTATTTCCTAATTTTATTCTTTAAAGAACGGGAGCTTCTTGTGGCCAAAATTCTCGGCGTTATCGCCTTTGTTTTACTTATTTTTTTACCCGTCACCTTGATTGTCGCTGGGCAGCTCGGCTTATTAAAGGGTTCGCGCCCGAATGATTTGGGCCTGAAGGATGGCTTACTGAAGCCGCCTATTGTGAAATCATGGAATGTGGTTTCTAGCCACGCTGAGAAGCAAGCGCATACCGACTATCACACCATTGCGCCGTTGAAATACAGCGGCGACGCGCAAACAGCTTTTACGAAACTAGAGACGATAGTGCGCGCAATGGATGGCGCGAGCATCATTACCAATCAAGGTAGCTACCTCTACGCAGAGTACCAGTCGTCGTTGTTTAAGTTTGTGGATGACGTGGAGTTTGTCTTAGACGAATCGGCAGGCGTCATTCACATGCGTTCTGCTTCCCGCCTCGGCAGAAAAGATTTCGGTGCCAACCGCGCTCGGCTTGAGGCTATCCGGCTAGCGATGGGTGGTTGACGGTTGGTGGGCAGAAGGGCATGCACGTAAGCGACACGCTAGTTGACGATTGAAATCTATCGCAGCAATCGCTTAATTGCTGTCGTTTGCAACGCGTCTGCTTGCATTTCAGTTTCAGCGTCTTCTTCAACATCTTCGTGTTCAAGTTGATCACTCGTTTTTTGCATACTGACCATTGATGAACGAATTGAATGGTCAATCTTGAAGCGACTAACGATGACAGAAAGATTATTCGCTTGATCTTTCATGGAACCTGCTGCGGCGGCGGCTTGCTCGACCAAGGCGGCATTTTGTTGCGTGACTTCGTCCATTTGCGCGATGGACATGCTCGCTTCTTCAATGCCGCTAATTTGATCTGCACTGGCGTGATTTATTTCACCAATGACTTGCGTGACATTTTGTATGCTGGCAACGACGGTTTGCATGGTTGACCCAGCCTTGTTTACTAACTTGCTGCCGATGCTGACATTTTCTACGGATTGATCAATCAGCGTTTTGATTTCTTTAGCAGCGGCGGCTGAGCGTTGTGCGAGGCTGCGTACTTCTGAGGCGACCACGGCAAAACCTCGGCCTTGTTCACCCGCGCGCGCAGCTTCGACCGCCGCATTCAAGGCAAGAATATTGGTTTGAAAGGCGATACCGTCGATTACGCTAATGATGTCGACGATTTTTTTCGACGAAGCGTTGATGGAATCCATCGTCATTACCACTTCCGATACGACTTGCCCGCCTTCGACGGCATTTTGCGTGGCGACGATGGCCATTTTGTTCGCCTGCTGCGCCTTGTCAGCGTTATCGCGTATGGCACGGGTAAAGTTTTCCATCGAAGTCGAGGTCTTTTCTAGTGACGTGGCTTGCTGTTCGGTGCGGATCGACAAATCCAAATTGCCGCTCGCTATTTCATTTGACGCCGTGACGATGGTTTCCGTCCCTTGGCGAACCTGGCTAACAATATCCACCAAGCCATCATTCATCGCTCTGAGCGCTTCTAAAAGTTGGCCTGTTTCATCAGTGGCTTCGGTGTGAATATGACTGGTTAAGTCACCATCGGCTACCTTTTGGGCGATCACGACCGCGTCTTTAAGTGGTCGCGTAATGCTGCGCAAAGTAAGGGTTCCTAACAACGCTGCGAGCACAACTGCTGACACCGTAATGACCAGCACCAACCAGACAGTTTGTTGGGCATATTTATTTGATTGCTGGCTCGCCTTGTCCATGATTTGTGATTGATGGACTAAGAGTTTTTCGATTTCATCGTTATAACTGATGTACACAGGTTGCAATACATATTGCAGCGTGGTTTTTGCTTCTTCGGTGCGACTTTCTTTCGCAAGGTTGGTGAACTCGTTTTGATACTTGGCGTATTTTTGACGTAACTCATTCAACGTCTTCATGCTGGCCTTGGCCTCTGGCGTCGCTACTGTTTTGCTTAATTTTTCGGTTGATTCGGTGATGATTCGCGCGCCAGCTTCGAGCTTGGGAAATTCTTTCTTCAAGTCCTCAGCATCGGTCACCATCAGCATATTGTGCATGGTGTTGGTGAGGCCATTTAGTTGATCTTTAATGCTGTGGGCGAGCACCACATTCGGGTAGCGCTCGCTATTGGTCAGGGCGATTTCCCGATTCAATTCTGCGACGCGAAAGTAGGAAAGTATGGCTAAGAGCAGCAGGAGGCTTACGACGCCACAAAAACTTAAACTCAGTTTTGCGGTAATGCTCAGGTGGTTAAATTGCAATCTCATGGGCTACTCTCGAGTGTATAAGTGGAATTTCCGTGTACGACTTTTGAGATACAGCGATGCGTCTTTACAACTTTGCCTAGCAATATATTTTTATTTAAATAGTATCATTTCGTTCCTGAATTTGTCTGCTCAATTTGCTTTGGATAAGTAGTGATGCAAACTTTTTGCCGCCTGTTTTTGGACCGCACTTTGCACCATTGCAGACCAGCCTAAAAGCATGCCTTTGAGACCCAAGGCTTGACGCGCCCACTTCCAAAGATCGAAATGATCATGGTGTTGAATTATTTTTCCCTCCGCGATGACGAAGTTGGCGCGTATATCATTGACTACTGTTCTTCCCGTTTGGGAAAAGGTATAGGTTGCGATCCAATGCGCGCTGCCTGCTGTCTCGTTCGCTTTTACTTCGCTAAATACCAAAGAAAAGTTTTGTGCCCGTGCGCACAGCATGTGCCACATGCCAGACGCTGCTGGGCCATGTAAGGACGGGAAAACGGGGTCTGAGAATGTGATGTCTTGGTGGTAGCAAGACGCCATGGTGGCGGCATCTCGTTGTTGGAACGCGGTGTAAAACTTGGTGATTAATTCTTCGTTTGCATTCACGTTCGCCACTCCTGTTTTTTAGTATGAAGATGATACGCAGGATTTTTATTCGTCGCGATCTTCGCAAGGTTTTTATTTTCAACCCAGATATTCCATAAGGATTTGCGACGATGGTGGATGCATTTTTCGAGGCGCTCTTCGAGGCAGTTTCGTTGCGAATGAGGCGCCAATAGCGAGCTATTGGCAACTAAGGCCAGATGGGCAGCGAAAATGACCGAAAATGCACCGCCAGCTCGCAAATAGCGCTGTAAGCGCGCCTAATGGAAAATCTGGGTTCAACCTGCTGCGAAACTGCAGCTATTCTTTTTTCCTCTTTAAAAAGGCGATGGTCTGCTGGTGTCACCTTGCGCTTTTTCTGGCGCATGTCATCTATTTTTTCTCAGTGCTCGGTCTTTTTTTCCGTGTTCTTGCTTATTTTTTTGTCGCTACTTTTTTCCTTTTTTGGCTCAGCGGCGTCTTTAGCATCAGGCTCAGTGGTTTTCTGATCGGCTTCTGCGGTGGCTACTTTTTCCGCGCTTTTTGCGCCAATTTCGGGCTTCACTTCCTGAATATTGTTTTCTCGCATGTAGTCATTCATTTCCTTCCAACCGGCATACACCGCTGCGCGCGCTGCGTCTGGGTTGAGGGCGTAGCAATCTTCTATTCCTCGCCCCGCATGGCGGCAAGCGCTACCTGTGGCTCGCGAGTCTGCTTCCTTAATGGCTGCGTCGCGGGCGGGATCAGGAACGCCTAAACGGTCACATGCCGTTAAAGCAAGCAAAGTGATCGTAAGCACGAGATACGCGGCGCTGGTTTTGAAAAATCGGGGTTTTACGTTGATTTGCATTACTACACCATAGGAAATTGAAAATTTCGCGCGCTTTCTAACTCAAATTTGATCGTTATAGCAATTTTGATGAACGCAAGTTAGCACGTAGTCTGTTTCTTTAACGGCGCACTTTGCCAGATCAACAGCGATTTGAAGAAATTTCTCCAAGAAAACTTTAATGTTGTTTCACCTGTTGTTCAATAACTATCCAATTAAAAGCATTAAATGAGTAAATACACAAATCTTGAGCATTCCCTCACATATATTTGACAAATGACCAGCGGTCAAATAAGATTTCATTTAATGACCTTCGGTCATTAATTTACTTGGAGCCATTATGAAAACGCTTACGCCCACCCTGTCTTTACTCTCTTTTCTCGCTTTGGGCAGTTTATCGCCCCTCAACGCGCAGGCGCTCGAAGCCGAATGCGCACCTAACGCGAAGGTCGAACAGTTTTCGCCCATCGTGTTAGAGGAAAATGCCAAGCTGGTTTCGCATACCGTTGTGTTTGAGGTTT
>JAIETO010000010.1 GCA_019745005.1 Burkholderiaceae bacterium | reverse complement strand
GCAACCACTGGAATCAATAAGCCGGAGATAAGCTCTACGTTAACGGCAACACCGCTCGCCTTTAAGCCCTTTCCTGCGTATTGAAGTAAGCCAACCAAGTAGTAACTGATTGCGACCACAGATAAACCTTCAACGGATTGTTGGAGCTTCAGTTGTTGCCCTGCTCGCGCATCCATTGATTGTAAAATTTGACGATTCTGCAGTTCTTGAACGATACCTACCCGCGTGCGTAAAAGATCATTTGTGTGAGCTATGCGGCGCGCAAGCGCCTCCTGTCGGCGAACGATTGCCTCGCAAGTATTCATTGCGGGCGCTAAGCGTCTTTCCATAAACTCACCAATTGTCGGCATTCCTTCAATGCGAAATTCACGGAGTTCATTAATCCGCGCTTTTACGATGTCAAAGTAAGCTTTCGAGGCAGAGAAGCGATAACTGTTTCCTACTGTTAATTTTTCTAGACGAACAGCAAGATCAATAATTTGGCGCAACAGTTGTTGTTCTACATCGTTATCATTAATTAACTGATGTCGCTCAGAATGAGCAGGTTGTGATGTGCCGACCAATGCCAATGCCGAGGTTAGTTTTACCAGTTCGCTTTCAATCTCAATCAATGCTGGATTTGCGCTTTGCGCATCGGGTAGGCCCAGCAATGCCATCATTCGATAGGTTTCGATTTCTAACAGCCGCTGCACCGTACGACCCGCTTGTTGCTGAATAAAATTTTCGTCATTGACGATATACCGCGTGAAACCGTCCGACTGAATCAAAAAATCAGACCATACCTCACCGCGATCGAGCACCTTACTACCAACCAAGGCCAAACCTTCAAACGCAGGCTGCCAAGTTTTTACATGTCCGGAGAGTGTGTTTGATTTTACGAGTGCAATATGCGCTGCAACGATGATTTTTTCTTTTAACTCATCGAGCCATTGCTTTGGAAGATGCCGCAATGGCATATATTGAAAAAGCGAAGCGACATCGCCATCCTGCGTATTTGCACCACTAGAACTGGCCTCGTCACTCTCAACGAACGAATACGTCGCGAATTCAGTATGGCACTCCCACTGCAGGCGAAAACGGCCAAAATCGTATAAGAAATACTTGGCCTCAACGTGAGGACTTGCCACACCATACACCGAGCAAAAAGAACTTAAAAGATGATGTTGTGCTACCAAGTTATCGTCGGAGCCGAGAGAACCTGATTTTGCATAGATCGCAAAATGCGTGATGGACGCAGGCGATTGAATTTTGAGAGAGGGGCGCGAATGAATTTCGGCTGATAAAGGAATACGTAGTGGATGATTGAGCGTTAAAAATGGGACACTGATCGACGACGGCATAAAAATTTCCTGCAAAACTAGAAAAAATATCTTCGTATGTAAAATCGAACGCAAATCTATTCTGGATACGAAACGTCCAATATCATTAACTCCTCGGTACCATTAGGCGTTCGCAGCAACACTGCATCATCAACGCGCGCTTTGATCAGCACGCGCGCCACTGGTGATATCCAACTAATCTTCCCTTTTAAGGGTTCAATTTCGTCAATGCCGACAATCGTCACTGTTGTACGAATCCCATTCTGGTTTTCGTAAGTGACGGTCGCGCCAAAAAAAATTTGGTCAGAACCATGATGGATTCGTGCGTCAAAGACCTCGGCGAGATCCAACCTTTTGGTCAAGAAACGAATACGCTTATCAATTTCCCGTAAGCGACGTTTTCCGTAAATGTAATCGCCATTCTCCGAACGATCCCCGTTCGACGCCGCCCAATGAACAATCCTCACAACCTCAGGTCGATCAACATCAATTAACTGAAGCAACTCAGATTTCATTCGATGATGACCTTCTGGCGTCATATAATTTTTGACGCCAGTTGGTATCGTGGGCGCGCCAAATTCATCCTCTTCAGCGTGCTGTACCTCATTAACAAATGCTTTACTCATCGCGCCATTGTAACGGACTTGATAAAATTAAATCAGATTGCTTCACTCTAATTCATCCTTCCCTTATAGAATGATTGAAGATGTAACGAAATTGACGAACGTCGCAAATCGGCTTGTTGATCTACCGATTTTGCAAGCAATACGAAATTGGCGCGGCACAAAAAATTGTGAACCTGCCCTCAATAACAAATTTATGCGCTGTCAGCGCAAACTTTGAAGTGAATAAAATTTTCTCCCTTTGCAATTGACGTCGCGTCGAAAGGCGCTTGTTTCAATCGAGAGAAAAGCAAGGTCTTAACTATATTAAAGAAGGTAATCGAATGGCCGAAGACGCATTGACGCGGATACTCATTGTGGATCACCACACGGTTGTACGTGAAGGCTTAAAGCGGATACTCAGCGTAGTGCCTGACTTTTCAATTGTTGGCGAAGCGTCAACGGGACTGGAAGCCATTCGCACTTCTCGCCAAATCGCCATCGACGTCATCATTTTAGAAATTAGCCTTCCAGACAGAAATGGGTTAGATGTACTCAAACAAATAAAAAAAGAAAGCCCAAATCTTGCTATTGTTGTTTTATCTGGACTCAAAGAAGATCAATATGCAGTCAGAGCACTTAAAGCGGGGGCTTCGGGCTTTTTAAGTAAGCACGACAGCGCTCAACAAATCGTTGATGCGTTAAGATTAGTCGCGTCAGGCTTAAAATACGTCAGTCCAGAACTCGCCCAAGAGCTTGCAAATAGCTTAAACGATGGCTTTGAAGGCGAAGCGCATCGACTATTGTCCGATCGCGAGTTTCAAACTTTAACCATGATCGCGATGGGAAAAAGCGTTAGCGACATCGCCCGAGAACTATCGCTTTCGGTAAAGACAATTAGCGAATACCGCGCGCGTATTCTTTTGAAAATGAAATTAAGACATAATGCCGAATTAACGCACTATGCCATCAAAAACCAATTAGTAGAGTGATCTTTTTTCGAGCAAGAGCTACCGTCCCAATGTAAGCTTTCTGTAGTCCACACGCCATCCCTTTGTTTTGTATTTTGCCAAAAGAATGCCATGTCAAATAAACAAACCAATACACCCGCTTCCAAAAGCCCCACGGACATTGCACGGGAAACATTTAAACGATTGGCAATTGAACGCATCGCCCCAACGCCGGATGCGTACAGAAAAATTTATAACGATATCTCCGGCATTCCAGACTCCGACGAGAACGACGATAGCGCTAAATCAAACAAAGTAAATCAAGTCGAAGAAATCACTGAGTCAGAAGCTGAAAATTTGCTGGCCGTTTTTGCCGAAAACTTGAAAAAGAATGTCGGTGAACTGGCAAGTTTTGGGCATCGATTTAGTCGAGCCGTTAAGGCGAAAAACTGGGAAGAGTACAACAAAGCGCTTTTGCTGTTGTCTGAACGTATCACGATAAAACCTAACCCAAATGCGCTAAGTCTGATCGATGAAGTGAGTGAATCCCCTGCGAAAATTTCGTTAGTTGACGCGAATCTTTTACCTGATCAACGACAATCGATACTGAAAGATCTTCTGTTTCGAACACTGTCACTCGCGCTAAGTTCCTTATTAAGACCAACTCCCGCACTTGCTGCGGAATCTGATTCTTTAGCGCAAGCAGTCAAGGAGGCTGACAGCGAAATAAGTCTGAACAATATTTCGGCACGCCTCAAACAACTTTGCTTCCAAATTGAACTAAAAAGCGGCGATACCGTTGAACAGCAGGAGCTACTGCTCCGCTTATTTGCTTTGTTGTTGGAAAATGTAAGGGAACTTCTTGATGATGATAATTGGCTGCGCGGGCAAATAGATGTTATTCAAGACCTCATTTCGGGCCCTATCGATCACAGAGCGTTGCAAGAGGCCACCCGCAGCTTAAAAGATGTTATCTACAAACAAGGGGTTTTAAAGCATCGGATTGACGAATCAAAAAATTCCGTCAAGAACATGATGGCAACCTTTATTGACCGGCTTGACGCAATGACGGCGAGCACTGAGGCATATCAAAGCAAAATGGATGTGTATTCTGAAAAGATTTCACATACGCAAAGCAAAGATGAAATCAACGTAATCATTAATGGCATTTTGAACGACACGCGCGAAGTGCAGTCAGAAGCAATGCGCTCTCACGACATTATGGTAGCGGCACAACGCGAAGTGAAAGAATCTGAGCAAAGAATCAAAGAGTTAGAAGAAAAGCTCGCGCATATGAGCGAGTTAGTCCGTGAAGATCAATTAACGGGAAGTCTGAATCGACGCGGCTTAGATGATGTATTTGAGCGCGAAGCCGACCGCGCGGACCGCCGAGGCACGCCACTTTGCGCTGCGATGCTCGATCTTGATAATTTCAAAAAATTGAACGATACACATGGACACGCTGCTGGAGACGAGGCACTTATTCATCTAGTTAGAATCGTCAAGAATACGCTAAGGTCAATTGACGTTATCGCCCGATATGGCGGCGAAGAATTCTTAATCGTTATGCCCGAAACAACCCTAGAAGAGGCGGCGCAAGCGATGGTGCGCGTGCAACGAGAACTTACTACCCACTTTTTCTCTGCAAATGACCAACGATTATTCATCACTTTTAGTGCAGGCGTTGCCCTGAGAGCGCCACACGAAGAGCAAGACAGCGTCGTAAAACGCGCGGACAAAGCGATGTATGAGGCGAAAAAATC
>JAIETO010000116.1 GCA_019745005.1 Burkholderiaceae bacterium | reverse complement strand
GAACCCTAATTAGTTTGCCTCAGTACTTGCCGCAATATGCGTTCTTCAAGCTGGGCGAAGGCGGCGGCACCGCGCGCTCTTGGGCGGGGGAAGTTGATCGATTCATTTAAGGTGATACGACCGTCCTCAATCAGCACAATCCGGTCGGCCAGTGAGATTGCCTCTTGCACATCGTGTGTCACTAAAACAGCGGTGAAGCTTTGTTGTTGCCATAACTCTTCGATCAAGCTCTGCATTTCTATGCGGGTTAGCGCGTCCAATGCGCCCAAGGGTTCGTCAAGCAATAAGAGATCGGGCGAATGTACCAAGGCACGCGCTAGGGCGACGCGTTGTTTTTGCCCGCCTGAAAGGCGTGCTGGCCAATCGTTCGCGCGGTCCGCGAGGCCGACTTTTGCCAAAGTTTTTTGCACGATATCTTTGCTCGTTTGCGTGCGCCCTAAGCCCAACGCGACATTTTCTTGCACCGTCTTCCATGGCAACAGTCTCGATTCTTGAAACATGATGCGAATTGCTGGGTCGTGATTGGATGGGGCAAATTGTATTTTCCCTGCCTCCGGTCGCTCTAGGCCGCCAAGTAAGCGCAATAGTGTGCTCTTGCCGCAACCGCTACGTCCGATGATGGCGACAAACTCACCTTCTCTGATGGCCAAATCAAGATTGCGTAGAACTTGCCGAGCTCCATACGATTTGCTTAAGCCCAATAATTGGATAGCCGGTGTCAATGCCGACCCTGCATCGGTAGGCTTCGTTTGTGGAATCAACTTCTGCGGTGACGGTGCTAGCTTGGGAGTTTCGCCCCACTGCACAGAAACCACGGTGCTCCAGTCATCCTCTAATTCAAGTTTTAAGGCATTCAGCCTGCGTACTGCTTCACTGGGTTTTTGAGCATTTGCAATGTCAGATTTCATGTGGCTTACCTTTGATATTGTGGATGCCAGCGTAAGCAGCGTTTCTCAAGCGCGCGTGACAAGACATCAGCGAGTTTGCCTAACAAGGCATACAGCAAAATACCCACTAGCACTACGTCAGTCTGTAAAAATTCGCGGGCATTCATGGTCATGTAGCCTATGCCCGCCTGCGCAGAAATCGTCTCCGCAACAATTAGCAATACCCAGACCAAGCCCAATGAAAATCGCACGCCAACTAAGATAGAAGGTAGTGCACCGGGCAAAATAACGTGTCGATAAAGTGACCAGCCGCGCAGCCCATAACTTTGTGCCATTTCGATGAGACCTTGATCCACCGTGCGTATGCCATGAAAGGTATTCAAATACACGGGAAAAAACACCCCTAATGCGACCAAAAATAATTTCGCCGTTTCGTCGATGCCAAACCATAAAATGACCAACGGAATCAGCGCCAATGCGGGAATATTTCTGATCATTTGCAAACTGGTATCGAGCAAAGTTTCCATCGCTCTAAAACTTCCCGTAAGTAAGCCTAACAACAAGCCCAACCCGCCACCAATGGCGAAACTCACGCTGGCGCGCCACAAACTTGTGCGGCTGTGTTGCCATAATTCGCCGCTTTCCGTGAGCCTAATGAATGCCTTGCCCACGGCGTATGGTTCCGGCAGGATGCGGCTGGATAACCAGCCCACCTGCGCCGCAATTTGCCACACAATCAATAAGGCTAGAGGCAGTAACCAAGGAAGCACGCGAGTATGAAGTTCCGTAGTACGTATGCCCAAGCTAAGCAAACCTTCTACGTAGGGTTGAGTCGTGATTGCCATAAGGTTTTCCTAATGTTGTATGCGCCGCCAAACACGCTCAATGGCTTGCCAGCGGGGCGTTTTGGCAGCCATTTGGATTGGTCGCGTTTCAGGCAGCCGCTGCTTTCGGCGCAAAAGTATTTCCCACAACTTCGCCAAACGGGCCCGTCATCGCGCTAGTTTCATTGCGCGTTTTTCGACCCAGTAGAGGAAACACCAACTCAGCAAAACGATACGACTCTTCTAAATGGGGATAGCCAGAAAAAATGAAGGTTTCGATGCCAAGCGCTGCATATTCTTGGATACGCGCCGTCACCGTTTCTGCATCCCCAACCAGTGCCGTGCCCGCGCCGCCGCGCGCTAATCCGACACCGGCCCAAAGATTGGGTGCAACCTCTAACTGATCGCGCTTGCCGCTATGTAAGGCACGCATACGTTGTTGGCCGACAGAGTCCATCTTTGAAAAAGCAGTTTGCGCACGCTCAATCACGTCGTCGTCCAAATACTGGATTAACTCATCCGCAGCACGCCACGCTTCTTCATTGGTTTCTCGCACTATCACGTGCAGACGTATGCCAAAGCGCACCGTGCGTCCATGCGCGGCTGCTCTAGCGCGAATATCAGCAATCTTTTCCGCAACTGCAGCGGGTGGTTCGCCCCACGTTAAGTAGACGTCAACTTGCTCCGCCGCTAGAGCGTGGGCGGGTTCTGATGAGCCACCAAAATACAAGGGTGGGTACGGCTTTTGTATAGGCGGATAAAGTGTTTTCGCTCCCTTCACCGTAATGTGCTTGCCAGTGAAATGGTAGCCACGGTCACCACCTTCGCCCGCCATCGCAGCGCGCCACACACGCAAAAATTCATCGGTAATTTCGTAGCGTTTCTCGTGGTCAGCAAACACGCCATCACCTTCCAGTTCAGTTTGGTCACCGCCCGTCACAACGTTGATTAACAGCCGTCCATTGGATAGTCGGTCAAACGTGGAAGCCATGCGCACGGCTAAACCGGGGTTACTTAATCCAGGTCGTATCGCTACCAAAAACTTGAGATTCTTTGTTGCGCCAATCAGACTTGAGGCAACCACCCAAGCGTCTTCACAAGAGCGCCCAGTCGGTAGTAACACGCCGTCGTAAGCTTGCGTATCCGCCGCTACCGCGATTTGTCGCACATAGTCGTAATCAACCTGGCGCGCACCTTTTGATGTGCCCAAATAGCGCCCATCACCATGGGTGGGAATGAACCAAAATATTTGTAAACTCATGATCGCTTCCCTATTTTGAGTTAACAGGTGACCATACTGCGTCTTTGATTTGTATGGGTTTCGGAATCAATTTCAAATCAAAAAAAGTATTCGCAATTTTTTGTTGTTCTTGAATGACCTGCTCATCAATCACTTTCACACCAAACCCTAAGCGGCGCGCTGATAGTTCAACAATGCTAGGTTCCAGACCAATTTGTGCGGAGAGAATCTCCGTGACTTCTTTTAAATTTTTTGATCCCCACTCATCCGTTTTGTGCAACTCTTCAATAATGATGCGTATCACTTCAGGGTTTTTTTGTGCAAAAGTGCGAGAGGCTAAATAAAATTGGTGATTCTTAACGATGCCAACGCCATTGCTCAGCGTGCGGGCACCCAGTTGTTTTTCTGCTGCGGCCAAGAACGGGTCCCAAATCGCCCAAGCATCAACACTGCCTCGTTCAAACGCTGCGCGAGCATCAGCAGGTGGCAAGAAAATGGTTTGCACTTCGTGATATCCCACCCCTGCACGTTGCAGCGCATTGACCAAGAGGTAATGCACATTGGAGCCCTTATTGAGCGCAATCTTTTTTCCTTTTAGTTCAGCGACAGTTTTGATTGTTGAGTCTTTTGCGACAATTATTGCTTCGCCTTGCGGCGCAGGTGGTTCGTTAGCAACGTAGACTAAATCAGCGCCTGCCGCCTGCGCGAAAATCGGTGGCGCTTCCCCTGTCGTACCGAAATCAATACTGCCCACGTTCAGTCCTTCGAGTAGCTGCGGACCAGCGGGAAACTCACTCCATTTCACACTAATGCCGCGCTCGGCGAGACGTTTGTCTAGTGCGCCCGTGCCCTTGAGTAAAGTTAAGGTGCCGTATTTTTGAAAGCCAATTCTGAGGGTTGTGGTGCTGCTCTCGTTTTTTACTTGAGCATGAGCCGTGTGTGCAAAAAAGGGCGCTTGCGCTAAAACGAATGCAGAGAGAAGCCCGAGGGTGCGTCTTTTAGCATTGTGTTTAGTTTTGTTTTCCATAATGATCAGTCCATTTATTTTTGGTAAAGAGTAGCCTCACGCATGCATCAACATGCGTTCGAATAATGCGTGAGTGACTTTGTGTTTAGACTTTGTCCAGTGCGAACTGGCGCGGCTGTTGGCCGAAACTTCGCTGCAAGACAGGGAAGAGTTCTTCAGCACAGCGGTCTTCTTGCATCTTGAGGGCATCGGTAAGTGCCTCGACGCCACGCTGTAAGCGAAGCAAAATGTCTGCGTCAATTTGGCCTGCGTCTAAGCCTTGGGTTTGTACCTGAGCACTGGTTGCGAAAATGCTGGGCAGAATCTGTTGGGCAGAAAGCGAAGCCAAAACGGGACGAAGGGCGTAATCCAGCGCCAGCATATGCGATTGGCTGCCTGCCGTTGCGATGGGTAAAACAATCTTGCCCGCTAAACCGTCTTGCGGTAGCAAGTCTAAAAACGTTTTAAGTAAGCCGCTATAAGCAGCCTTGTAGATGGGTGTGGCAATGACAATCGCGTCAGCAGCGTTGACCAGTTCACGTGCGCTAATAATTTCGCTGTTTGAAAAATCAGCCAAGAGGAGAGCCTTGTGCGGCAAGTCTTTGATTTGCAACTCGGCGGTCTCATAGCCCAGCAACTTGAGGCGCTGATCGACAAAGTTCAACAGTTGATTTGAGCGAGAGGGTGTCGTGGG
>JAIETO010000092.1 GCA_019745005.1 Burkholderiaceae bacterium | reverse complement strand
CATAGCCAAAGTGAAACAAGGCGCGTGGTTGATCGTGCGAGGACAATAAATTCATCATCGCGTAAAAAGATTGCGGTGGATAGGTTTCTCGCATGTATTCGATATTGTGATACACGGCATTGGCCTTGCCACCCGCCGCATAATCCAATACGGTGCTGCGGAAAATATAATTCATCGCCGAGTCAAAGGTATCGCCCAAAAAATATTTTGACGAGTCAAACCAGGTTTCCGCCACCGTGAGCGCATCGGGTTTTTCTTGTTTTACGACCTTACGCCATTCACGCCAAAAATCGTCAGGCACCCAGGGTGCAACGTCCATGCGCCAGCCCGCCGCGCCGCGTTGCAACCATAGGCGCGTTACCGAGTCTGCATCGCCATATGCGAAGGCGCGAAACGCGGGCGAATTTTTATCTAACTCAGGTAAATCTGGCGTGCCTACCCAGCCACGATATTGTTTGTCCGCTTCCTTTTGTTTGGTATCAAACTTAAACCAACTCGCGTAGGGTGAGTCAGCTTGCACTTGTGCGCCGCGAAATGCGCCGCGACTATTGTATTTGCCGAAGCGATCAAAATACAGCGAATCACTGCCCGTGTGGTTTAAGGAAGTATCAGGAATCACGCGTATGCCCCGCTTTGCCGCTTCTTTAGTTAAGCGCGTAAAGTCCTCGTTGCTGCCAAATGCCGTATCGACATTTTTATAGTCGGCCGTGTCGTATTTGTGATTGCTGGGCGCCGAAAATACGGGTGTCATGTAAATCGTATTCGCGCCCAAACTGGCGATGTAATCTAACTTTTCAATAATGCCCGCGATATCACCACCGAAGAAATCGTTGCTGTACACCTTGTCAGAGCCATCGTTGGAACCTGCGCGGTAGGGCTTTTCCAACCACGTCTTATGCACTTCGATGGGGTGATTTTGGTAGGTATTGACGCCTACTTTTGGATCATTGTTGCGATCACCATTGCGAAATCGTTCTGGAAAAATGTAGTAATACACCACGTCTTTTGCCCAAGTGGGGACGACAAAATCTGCACTGTAAATGGTTTGCCGGAAGCGCCGTATGCGCTTGGTATTACTTGGCATTTCCGTTACAAGGCCTAAGCCATTTGCGCCCCGTTCACGCGTCCAATACAAGGCTTGCTGATTATTTTGCAGCACGTAATTGACGCCAGCGATGCGCGTTTCGAAGTAGTACCCATAGACGCTAACCTCATTGAATTGAAAGTTGGCACGCCATTCTTGCTCCCCTTTTCTGCTGCCTACCGCGCCACTTAAGCGCATAGGAACACGCGCAACTTCTGTGTAGGCCAAGACTTCTTGATCGCCTTCCAGCTTGCGCTTCTCAATCACTAAGGTCAGATTCTTTAACCCAGCTAAGGCGTGCACGGCAAAGCTAATTTGACTTCCATTTGTCTGCGCACCAAATGGCGCTTTATCGCTGAGCGCACGCGTATCGTGGCGCAGACTGAGGGCGATAGGGTTAGTAATTGTGCGAACGACTGGATCAGGTCGATTTTTAGGGCCGATTTGCAAACTGCCTTTGCCATTTGCATCAAGGCTAAGGCGCAGCGTATGCGCGCCAGAAAATTCAAAAAAGCTGTTGCGTATACCACCCGGCGCACTGGCGCTCGCTAAGGCTAATTCCGTTATCGCCTGCGTGTTCTTGGATTCGGTTGATGCAGGTGCGCCAGCATTGGCGGTGCCAAAACTTGATTCGTCGCGCCAACTTTCTTCGCCAATCTTAAATTCGTGCTTCCCTTGCAAATTCACATTCAGGTAATACGCGTCGCAATCGTACTGCCATTGGTAGTTATCAGTGGCCGCCCAAGTGCTCATTGAACCGCGCAAATACAATTCGACTTTGCCTAGGGGCGCGGGCTTGCAAAGCCGTGCCGTATTTGTGGCCTTTGCCGCTTTTGCTTGGGTTGACGCCGCTAATGCATGTGAAGCCTGTCCCATGGATAGTAGGAAGATGAGGGGAATGCATGCAAAGAGCAAACTACCTCGGCGCGTGGATTGCGTAATCGTGGTCAGCATCGAATTTGCCCTCTTTGAATGTAAGAAAACTACAACTATAGCGGCAAACTTACAGAGCGCCTAGTGCTGAGTACTGGCTAGCTTCGCGGCAAGAAGCGTCGCTATATGGCTGGCGACCGAGGCTCATGACGGATGATGAGAGCACGCATTGTTGACCGCTGTATTTTTATACTCCCTATTTTTTATATTTTATTTGGCGATTACCGCCTTTATTATTTGCGTGTTGAATTATTACTAGGTGCTGTATGTTATTAATTCGGAATTTTTAGGGCGATGACCTGGAAATGTGACGCGTTTTGCTTTGATGTCGCAGTTCGGAAAAATCACGGCTTTCATGCTGTCAAACTCAAAAAGGTGGAGTAGCATCGGCAATCGTCGATTTTCAATCACTTCCAAAAGAAAAAATAGGAAGGTCAATTTAGCTTGGATGACCAGCACACCATTTTTTCGGCTTGAGATGTGCGGTTACCGCTTGATCAACGCAAAGGCAAAGCATGAATACTAGCGTCGCAGAAAACCAAGTGCCAGACTTTGTTGATGTCAATTTTTACGCGAACGATGTGGCCTTGCAACATTCCGTGCTAACGCATAAGGCCACTTGGCATGCCGCTGCGCTGCATGCATTGGGTGAAACTTGCGGTAGCCGTCATAACTTGGAGTTGGCTGAGCAAGCAAATCGATATACGCCAGAATTGCACACCCATGATCGCGTTGGCACTCGCATCGATCAAGTGACTTTCCATGCTAGTTGGCATCAACTACTTGGCAGTTTGCGGCAGCATCATCTGCACGCATTGCCGTGGTCTTCGCCTTCGCGAGGGGCACATGTGGCGCGTGCTGCCGCCTACTACTTGCATGCACAAACAGAATCGGGCTCGCTATGCCCGACAACGATGACGTTTGCCGCCATCCCTGTGCTGCAAAATGAGCCGCGCTTATTTGCGCAATTGAAAGAGAAACTGTTTGCCACCCACCACGATGCGCGCGATCTACCAATCGCACAAAAAACTTCGATTCTGGTCGGTATGGGCATGACGGAGAAGCAAGGTGGTTCCGATGTGCGCAGCAACACGACGTTGGCACGACCTCTTGGTCTCGGTGGTCGCGGCGCTGAGTATTTGCTGAATGGGCATAAGTGGTTTTTCTCTGCCCCCATGTGCGATGCGCATTTGGTCTTGGCGCGTACCGACGCGGCGTCGGCGGCTTTGTCATGTTTTTTTGTGCCGCGCTGGAAGCCAGACGGCAGTAAGAATCCTATTCACATCCAGCGTCTCAAAGAAAAATTGGGAAATCGCTCCAATTCGAGTAGCGAGGTGGAATTTCATGATGCACTGGGCGTCATGGTTGGCGAGGAAGGACGCGGCATACCCACCATCATCGAAATGGCGAACTTAACTAGGCTCGATTGCGTGATTGGTAGCGCCGCGCTGATGCGGCATGCGCTTTGCCAAGCGATTCACCATGCGCGCCATCGGCATGCATTCGGCAAGGCTTTGATCGATCAGGCGCTGATGCGCAACGTGTTAGCGGATCTTGCCTTAGAAAGCGAAGCCGCCTTGCATTTGATGATGCAACTTGCTAGCGCGTTAGATGCGCCGGATGATCCGCTACTAAGGGCGTGGAAACGCATCGTTACGCCTGCAGCGAAATTTTGGATCTGCAAACGGGCGCTTGCCTTCACGGGTGAATGCATGGAAGTGTGGGGTGGCAACGGCTATGTAGAAACGGGCCCCATGGCGCGTCTGTATCGGGAAGCCCCAGTGAATTCGATTTGGGAGGGGTCTGGCAATGTTATGTGTCTAGATGTATTGCGCGCCATAGCCCGTGACCCGGAAGGCATGCATTTGCTGCTCACGGAATTGCGGGATTCATCAAATTCTGATTTGCTGGCCGCTGCCGATAATCTACTTTCATATTTATCGCTCCCGGCAGACCAGCAAGAAAACGCTGCAAGGCATTTTGCGCAATCCTTGGTATTAGCACTGCAAGCTTTACTGATGTGCCGACATGCACCGGCTGCAGTTGCCGATGCATTCATTACGAGCCGGTTTAAGGCAAGAACTGAGCGCGTTTTCGGCAGCATGGATTCCCGCATTGCACTGGGGGTGCAGATGATGATTATTGAACGAGCATTGCCTGCCAATTAGAGCACTGGCTTAACCCCGTGTAACAAGGCGAGATAAGACTCACCAACTTTGTATTCGAAATGCTCAACGCGGCTTTTGGTGGGTAGTAAATAAAAAAGCCGCTCGTGAGCGGCTTTTTTGTCTTGCTGGTCGAATCAACTTCGCAAATTATTTTTGCTTGCGACGACGGGCTGCGGCAAAACCTAACATACCCAAACCGAATAATGCCAATGATGCTGGTTCTGGCACTGTGACTGCATTTTTAACATATAACAATTCGTTGACTAACAAACGCTGTGCGTCTGCAGAAGGTGTGTGGAAATTTGTCGTTGTTTGACCACCGAACGCAACAAAACCGCTACCGTACTGACGCGCGCCGAAAATGATACCACCAGTACCGCTGATCAAATTACTCAAACCAACGCCGCTAACTGATGCGTGTGAGAAATAACTACCGTTGTAGGAAGTAGTGATACCACCTGCGGTCAAACCAGCAGCAAC
>JAIETO010000305.1 GCA_019745005.1 Burkholderiaceae bacterium | reverse complement strand
GGTAAATACAGGGTATCGGCCGAAAGCGTTTCTAAGTTATGCGAACGCCCACGCAAGAACGACGTAGACAGCGCAGGTGAGGCGCCAAATAGATACATCAACAGCCAACTATAACGATGGAAGTTGCGAATCAATGCGATATACGCCTCGGATTGCACGTGTTTGGCACTTCCTGAAATGCCTTCGGCAGCTTGCAGCACTTGCCAAACTTTTTCATTCAATGAATAGTTGTAATGGATGCCCGCAATGCATTGCATGCTCTTACCGTAACGCAAAGCCAAGCCGCGCCGATAAACGTGTTTAAGCATACCGATATGCGACGTGCCATACCATGCAATAGGAATTTGTTCTTCCTGCGGTAAGGCACAAGGCATGGATTGGCTCCACAGCATTTCGTCGCCGAGTTGTGTGTAAGCAAAACGATGAATCAAATCAAGCTGATGAAGTGCGATCGCAATATCTGGTTCCGCTGGCGTAATAAATTCCAAGAGCGATTCAGAATAATCGGTGGTGATTTGCGGATGAGTCAACGCCGAACCCAAACGGGGATTGTGTGGCGTCAGTGCCAACGCTCCATCCGCTTTCACTCGCAAGGTCTCGCGCTCAATCCCGCGTAAGCCTTGCGCCAGCAACGCTTGTTGGCCAGATTGCGCAAACAAATCAAGACGCTGACGCAACCTTGCACTTAACCCACCCGGCACTTGTTTGAAATGCCCCTCTATTTGGCTTGATGCGGATTGCGGCATGGTGGGTTGATTTTCTTGCATAGTCGACGACTTTCAGTTTTACCGGGCGCATCGCTCGGAACTTTAAGGGCATAAAGGTGCAATTGATCAACCGCACCCGCTTGCCGAAATTTTCCGCAAGCATAGCCGAAATTCATAATTCGCCACGGGTGGCTCTTATTTTTCGATCTTTTCACACTCCCTAAATCAATAAAAAATTGGCAGTATGCTTAAAAACACCTTAGTAAGCGCATTAACTATAAGCGCTCTCAAAATATACTATTGATAGTATATGAATACCTAGCTTGACGCATTGGGCGAAAGAACGAGCACCCACTAAATTCGTTTTGGACGACCCACAACGGCTCGAAAACCTACCGTCAGCCTTTTTTGCCGCGAAAAAACAAATACCGCTTACAAACGAGACCTCTGGTCGAGTCGTCATAAAATCTATCGAAGAAGGCGGTAGAATACCTTGGCAAAAACAAACCCTTAGTTTGATTATGAACTTCGGTAAGCAAACTCAACCATACTCTTTCCTACCGCAAAGCTAATATGATGACGCTGCTCAGAACTTTCAAGACGTTCGCGCTTTTCGCTCTCCTGATAGGCTGCGCCGTACCGCCCGCAATCAACGCCGCAACCAAAGGAAAAACCATCGATAGCAGCAAAACTTCGCCCACCAGCTTCACAATGCAATTGCGCGTTGGTGAAGCAAAATCGCTTGCCGACAATGCGCTAAATGTGAAATTAGTCGACACCAAAGATTCACGGTGCCCGCCGGGTGCGTATTGCATCTGGGCTGGGCACGCGAGCGCCACTTTACTGGTGACGCACAAAGGCAGCGCGCCAGAAACCGTGCAAGTGGGCACGCTTGCACCGCCAGAAATGAAACTACCAGGCGCTGCGGTAACAGGAGGTTGGCGCCTCACTCTTCAAAGTATGGAGCCGCCACATGACCCCAAGGCAAACGCCACTTCGCCTGCTGTGACGGTCACATTATTGATTGAAAAAATCTAAGCCGGTATGCGCCACACGGCTACTTCAGCTTAGGTTCAGCCGCCCAAGCTTCATGGCAATTCATTTTTCACTTTACCGTCGCATTTTCTACATCTAAGGCTTAATCTAGCGACCTCAACATTCCTTGACGACTTCATACAAATGACGCCTTCCGAATTATCTCTCGCACCTGCACTCGAACTCACGCAACTCTGTAAAAATTTTGGTCGACCTGCCGTTGACCACCTCAACCTCACCGTCAAACGCGGCGAACTTTACGCCCTGCTGGGACCAAACGGTGCAGGTAAAACCACTACTTTACGTTTAGTCGCTGGCTTAATGGCGCCCGATAGTGGGCAGATTCGCGTACTTGGTCTCGATCTGGCGCAAAACGCCTCGGCTGCGAAACAGAAGCTTGCCTACTTGCCCGATGACCCCATGCTCTACAACAAGCTCAAGCCATTAGAGTATTTGGAATTCGTTGCCGGGCTTTGGGGCATGAACGCTGGGCTTGCCGAGACCAAAGCGCGGGAACTGTTAACTTGGCTTGATCTTGCGCAACACGCGGATGAATTGACTGAAGGTTTTTCGCGCGGGATGAAGCAAAAACTTGCCTTGGCTGGCGCCTTAATACATGCACCTGAACTGATCATTCTTGACGAACCGCTGACTGGCCTGGATGCCGCTGCGGCACGCCAAGTGAAAGACGTTTTATTGAAGCATGTTGAGCAAGGCGGAACTGTTATCTTAACCACGCATATTCTCGAAGTGGCAGAACGCTTAGCCGAACGTATAGGCATCATTCAACGGGGCAAACTGATCGCTGAAGGCACGCTGGACGAATTACGTCAACAAACCAATAACGGTGCAGCGAGCTTAGAAGAAGTATTTCTCCAACTCACAGACGGTGCGGCATGAGCCTCGTGCAGCGTTTGCCCGTTGGTGGCTTGGCTTGGTTATTAGCGCATGAAATACGCTTGTTTTTCTTCGATTTGGGCAGTCAAAAATCAGGCAAGCCAAGCACACGAGGCTTACCGAAACGCAGTTTGATTTTCTTCGCGCTACTGTTTGCCTTCTTTCATTGGATCGCTTGGCTACTGGTGCCAAGAATTTCTCCCACCTTGGTGAATGCGCCACCGTTATTGGTGACGGGCTTAAGCGCACTAATTTTTTTGTTTTTTACCTTCATGCTTTCGACGGCGTTGACGCGCAGTGTGCGTAGCCTCTTTGAGCGTGCTGACATGGACTTGTTATTGTCATCACCGATTTCATCGCAGACTATTTTTTCTGCTCGCCTAGCGGGAGTCGTGTTCGCATGCGCGCTGATTTTTTTGCTCTTTCTCGCGCCTTTTGCCCATGTCGGCGCACTCCGAGGCCATTGGATTTGGCTCGCCATTTACCCCACGGTTTTAACGCTCGCCGTCATTGCATCCTCCATTGCGATGTTGCTGACCTTGGTGCTGGTGAAGCTCCTCGGTATTCGCCGCACGAAAACAGTGGCACAAATCATTGGTGCGCTCACGGGTGCAGCGATTTTTTTAATCTCGCAATTGTTTGGCAATTTGGGCGACCGCTTACGAATTCCCTTGCAACAAAAATTTCTGCCCTTGTTTCAAGATGGCGGGAGCTTGGGACCAGAAAGTTGGTTTTCTTTGCCAGCGCGTGCCTTACTTGGTGCGCCTTATGAGCTGGCTTTTTTCGCGGTGTTGGGTGTGCTTATCTTTTTATTTACCGCAAAAACTGCGCATCGCTTTTTCATCCTAGGCGTACAGCAGGCAAGTGGCTTAGGGCAAGTCAATCGCAAAACAAAGAATAGCCTCATCACGAAAGGCTCGCCTGCGACAAAGGACAGTCGTCATCGTTTCCAGTCTGGCTTGATGATGATCGTTATGATGAAAGAATGGCGCTTAATCAAACGCGACCCCCAACTCATCTCTCGTGTGCTTTTGCAACTCCTGTATTTGCTGCCCTTGTTTCTTGTATTTTTCCGAGGAAAAGCCGATCTTGCTGGGCTTGCCGCTTCGATGACTTTCTTAGTCACCAGCGTTGCCAACTCTTTGCTTTGGATTACTGTCTCGGCTGAAGATGCGTCAGATTTGTTACATTGCGCACCAGCGAATCTAAGAAAAATCCGCACCGCCAAACTCTTAGCGGCAATCTTGCCAGCGCTGGCTTTGCTGCTACCTGCACTGATCTGGTTGATACCCCAACAAGCACTCATCGCGATGTATATTTTTGTAACTACCGTATTTTCGATGATCAGCACCAGTATGATTCAGCTTTGGCACAGCAAGCCAGCAAACCGCAGCGAGTTTAATCGCCGCGCGAATGGCAGCATCTTAGCCGGCATATTTGAAAGCGCGACCGCCCTTGCTTGGGGTGGTGTGGTTTTTCTGGGCATCAAAATGAGCCTCTGGGTCTTCGCTCCATTAGTGCTAATCGTTTTTGTTTTGGCTCTTGCGTGGTTTTTTAGAATTGAACCAAAGGCGCTTTGAATGGTCTGACCACTTTCTGCCTCACGCATCTTGCTGCGATGGGCTTTGACCGCATTACGACTCGAAAGAAATTGAAGAAAATGAGCTTGTTCACAAAAAAACGCGTCATCATCAGTGTCGTTGTGTTAGCAGCCGCCGCCGGCGTGGCTTTGTATCTTCAAGCCAATCCGCGCAAGCCCAAAGAGGAAGAGCCCAAATATAAATTTGCCTTGGTTGAAAAAGGCAATATCACACAAACCGTTACAGCAAGCGGGACCTTGAACCCAGTTGCATTAATCAACGTTGGCTCCCAAGTTTCTGGCACGGTCTTAGATCTGAAAGCTGACTTTAATGACCGCGTTAAAAAAGGGCAGATTTTGTTAACACTTGATCCAACCATTTTTAATGCGCAAATCAAACAAAGCGAAGCCAGTTTGGCTTCTGCGGAATCGTCGCGGCGTTTGGCATTGGCCAATATGGAACG
>JAIETO010000090.1 GCA_019745005.1 Burkholderiaceae bacterium | reverse complement strand
CACCATCAGCGCGCACTTCATAGGTTTCAGGGTCAACTTCCATCACTGGCGTTGCCCCATTGTGAATCATGTGATGCTTACGCAGGTGACGCATATTCTTTACGGGAAATACGGGCTTATTGAGTTTCAGTTGCTCAGCAATTCCTGCATCAAAGGCTGCCTGCGAGACGAAGGTTAATGAGCTTTTTAAACCGCCGCCGTAGGCACCAAACATCATGCGGTAATGCACGGGCTGCGGCGTCGGAATGGAGGCATTCGGGTCACCCATGGGCGCCGCTGCGATCATGCCGCTTTTAATGATCATAGCGGGTTTAACACCAAAGAAAGCGGGCTTCCACAAAACCAAATCGGCAATCTTGCCGACTTCAATTGAACCGACCAAATGCGAAATGCCGTGCGTGATTGCAGGGTTGATCGTGTATTTTGCGATGTAGCGTTTGACGCGGAAATTGTCGTTGCGGCTATTGTCTTCAGGCAAAGCGCCACGTTGGGTTTTCATCTTATGGGCCGTTTGCCACGTACGTACGATGACTTCGCCGACGCGCCCCATGGCTTGCGAGTCAGACGACATCATGGAAATTGCGCCGATATCGTGCAGGATGTCTTCTGCAGCAATGGTCTCGCGCCGAATTCTGGATTCTGCAAACGCCACGTCTTCGATAATGCCAGCATCGAGGTGATGGCAAACCATTAGCATATCGAGGTGTTCATCAAGCGTGTTGACGGTGTAAGGCCGCGTGGGGTTAGTTGATGAAGGCAATACATTGCTTTGCCCAACAGCGGCGATAATGTCAGGCGCATGTCCACCGCCTGCGCCTTCCGTATGAAAAGTGTGGATGGTGCGATCTTTAAACGCAGCGAGTGTGTTTTCTAAATAACCCGCCTCGTTTAAGGTGTCGGTATGAATCGCGACTTGCACATCAAAGCGATCTGCCACTTCTAAACAGTTATCAATTGCTGAAGGCGTGGTGCCCCAATCTTCGTGTAATTTGAGCGCAATCGCGCCTGCTGAAACTTGCTCTTCCAAAGGTACGGGCAAGCTCGCATTTCCCTTACCAAAAAACCCTAAATTCATCGGAAACGCATCGGCCGCTGCCAGCATGGAATGAATATGCCAGGGGCCTGGTGTGCAGGTGGTAGCTAAGGTTCCGGTGGCGGGCCCTGTACCGCCGCCCAGTATGGTGGTGACACCGCTCATGAGGGCTTCTTCGATTTGTTGCGGACAAATAAAGTGGATGTGCGAATCAATGCCCCCAGCTGTCACGATCAAACCTTCACCCGCGATAATTTCTGTTGCCGCGCCGATGGCCATGTCGACGCGCGATTGAATGTCTGGATTACCCGCTTTACCGATGGCTGCAATACGCCCGGCTTTCAAACCGATGTCGGCTTTGATAATGCCCCAGTGATCGACAATAACGGCATTGGTAATCACGGTATCCATAACGTCCGCATGATTGCGTTGTGATTGACCCATTCCATCACGGATGCCTTTTCCACCGCCGAACTTTACCTCTTCGCCATACAACGCATAGTCTTTTTCAATTTCGATAAAGAGGCTCGTGTCCGCAAGGCGCACCCGGTCGCCCTTGGTGGGGCCGAACATTTCAGCATAGGCTTGACGTGAGATGGTGGCCATTAGAGTTGCCCCATCACTTTTGAGTTAAAACCATACACTTTTTGTTGGCCGCCCATGGCGATCAGCTCCACTGTGCGCTCTTGTCCAGGCTCAAATCGGATGGCTGTTCCGGCAGCGATGTTTAAGCGCATGCCATAGGTTCTACCGCGTGAGAATTTCAGTGCTTGATTGGTCTCATAGAAATGAAAATGCGATCCGACCTGAATGGGTCGATCACCACTATTTGCTACGACCATGGTGGTAATTGCGCGCCCCGCATTAATGGTGATTTCACCCTCTTCAACTAACATTTCACCTGGAATCATGATTACGCTCCTTGCCCTAAATAATTGGGTGATGCACCGTGACTAACTTCGTCCCATCTGGGAAGGTTGCCTCAACTTGAATGTCGGGAATCATCTCAGCGATGCCCTCCATCACATCAGCACGCGTCAAGATTTTGGTGCCTTCTGACATCAACTGGGCGACGGTTTTTCCGTCTCGGGCACCTTCCATGATGGCGGCAGAAATCAAAGCAACGGCTTCAGGATAATTTAGTTTCAAACCACGCGCTTTACGCCGCTCGGCCAATAATGCCGCCGTAAAAATCAATAATTTATCTTTTTCTCTGGGGCTCAGTTCCATGGATGTCTTTCAACAAGTTGCTGCTTGGTGGAGTCTAATTTGCAGTTGATGTATCGCTATTATCTACATATACTAGTGGCTGTATAAAAATAATCCGCTTTAGAGCAAAGCGCAATAACAGTAATTTTTACCTATACTGCCAGATTTTCATAGACTACGTATTCCAAATGCGCAGCTCTTGCGCCTCTAAGCCCAGCACTCGAGGTCGCAAGTAGCGCCACGCCACCAACATGACATGGCGCGCGGTTTCGCTGCGATTTCCCAAGTATCTTACAACGACCAAGGATTTTATTTGCGTGACCCCCACGTCATCATCTGCGGTGACGACGAAGGATTCAATTAATGCGCCAAGTGCGTCGCGCAAGGCTTGTAACTGATCTGGCGCGAGTTGTTGTCCCACCGCCAACAAGCAAGCGCAAACCGATTTTTGCCGCAATCCTAAGTTGCTTTGCAGGTCACCGCGCTCAGGATCAAGCGACCCTTGCTCTAGCCAAAGAAGCCGGCCTTCTTGGCGCACTTCAATGTGTTGACGAACCCGCCCAGATTGAAATTTTTCACCCGATGAACTACGTCCAAAACAAAAAATTTCGCAGGAAATGAAGCGACTATTTGCGCCTAAGTCGACCTTAAGCGAGCTTGCGACCTGCGCTTGGTCATAAAAAATCGTCTCTTGCGGCAACCATTCAAGACTGGCGTGATTTCCAACAACGAAATGGTTGCTTTGATGTGATTGTTTGCCGTTAGCCCGATACCATTTGCTGGCTCCCGGGCTGGTGAGCAAGGCGCGTGCCGCTTCGTCTACCTGTACATCAATTTTCAAGCGGTCGCCGCCAACCACGCCACCTGGGGGATGCACGATAATCACATGGCAAACGCTTGGCCCTTCAGGGTACAGGGCTTTCTGCACACGCAAAGGGCCATTGTGTTCGCGTTCTACGAGCTTGCTCGCATTCTCCACCAGCGCAAAACGCAAGTTGAGACTCGCTTGCCAAGCAGACTTGTCTATTCTTGCATCGATTATGGGTTCCGCGCTCGACTCAGCCATCAGCGACTATGTGAAGTCAATCGTGCCAATGGTGAGGCGAGGCTCACGCCAGGAGCTGCCGTTCGTGCGCCCGGAGCGCCTTTCTTTTCTGGCGTTGCATTTGCCTTATCAGACTCTTCTAGACGCTCATCGACTTCAAATTGAGTCATCTTTTCAGGGTTGCGCCGCATTGCCACGCCCACGGCCAAAATGTCGATTACCAGCAAATGCAAAATGCGACTGATCATTGGCAAGTGAGTGGAAATATCCTCAACATGGTCAACAATCAAGGCTGCGTCGGCTTTCTTGGCTAAGGGCGATTGGCTGGCTGTAATGGCGACAATCGACGCACCCCGTTCACGCACTTTTTCCACCACTTCCAGCAATTCAGGTAAGCGCCCGCTGCTGCTAATAATCACCGCCACATCACCCGGACGAAGCACGCTCGCCGCCAATAACTGCAAACGTGGATCGGTATAGGCGCCACTAGGCACACCAAAACGCAAAAATTTAAATTGCGCATCTTGCGCGACCACGCCGTAATGCCCTACGGCATAAAATTCAACGCGATCTGCGCGAATCAGCATATCGATTGCTCTATCAATCATGTCGCGATTGAGTTCACTACGCACCTGCAAAATAGCGGATGCCGTATTACCTAATACCTTGGCACCTAGTTCCAACATTGAATCGTCGTGGGTGACTTGCGTATGCGTGACAGGCACCGTGCCAGTCAAGCCAGACGCTAAGCGCAATTTAAAATCGGACAAACCCTCACAGCCCAAAGAGCGGCAGAAACGAATGACCGTCGGTTGGCTCACTTCCGCAGCCTTGGCAATTTCCGCAATGGGGTCGTTTAGAGCGGCGCGAGGGTGCGTCAAGATGTATTCTGCAACACGCAATTCGGCGGGCGAAAGTTCGGCACGGGCGCGGCGAATCTGTCCCAAAATCGCAGAACCTGGGCTGGCTGTCATGGTACGAAGCTGCGCTTCCAAAATGGCCGACGCGCCAATAAACGTAGCTTGTTCAGAGGTAATCACAAAAGTCGGGATTGCAGCAACGTAATCGCTGAAGCGCCCTTTTTCCTCGAAGCGCTGGCGGAACGACGAACGTTCAAAATACTCGCCCAAGCGCGGCACGATACCGCCGCCAATGTAAATGCCGCCAAACGCACCCAAGGTCACCGCAAGATTCGCTGCTGCGGTACCGAGCAGATCACAAAATAAATCTAAAGTTTCGATACAGAGTGCGTCATCTTTTTCTAAGGCTAGTCGGGTAATCTCAGGTGCGCTCAGTTTTTTTACTTTGCTGCCGGCGAGTTCACCCAGTGCGAGGTAGCACATTTCCAAGCCAGGCCCCGAGAGCAGCCGCTCAAAAGACACATGCTCGAACGACTTC
>JAIETO010000215.1 GCA_019745005.1 Burkholderiaceae bacterium | reverse complement strand
GCCATGAGCAATGCGGTCTCGTACAAGCGCCTCAAAGAGACGCAAGCGCATTTGGTGGCGCAAGAGAAATTAGCGGCACTGGGCTCGCTGGTCGCGGGTGTTGCGCATGAACTCAATACGCCGATTGGCAATTGCTTATTAGTTGCCAGCACCTTACAAGACGGCACAAAGAATATTCTCACAAAGCTGGGTGAACAAAGTCTGCGTCGTTCAGAACTCACTACTTACTTTGAAGAAGCCAAAAACTCGTCAGAAATCATGTTGCGAGGATTGACCAACGCGGCAAATCTTGTCAGCAGCTTCAAGCAGGTGGCAGTGGATCGCACCTCAGAGCAACGCCGTGTTTTCGATTTGCGCCAAGTCTTAAGCGATGTGATTGCCACACTCAATATCAAGGTGACGAAAGCGGGCCATCACGTGATTTTGAATGCGCCCATGACGGTCAGTATGGATAGCTACCCAGGATCACTCGGACAAGTTGTGACTAATTTGATTGAGAATGCGCTTCTACATGCGTTTGAAAAGACGCAACATGGCAACATCACCATCACCTTGTCGCAAACCGATCCGCAGCGCGTCGTAATCGATTTCGCCGATGACGGAATGGGCATCCATGAGGACAATTTAAATCGCATTTTCGACCCTTTCTTCACCACCAAATTAGGTCAAGGTGGCAGCGGTTTGGGACTCAATATCAGCTACAACATCATCACATCAATCATGCAAGGGCAAATCAAGGTCGATAGCAAAGTCGGGGTTGGCACGACTTTTCATCTCGACCTTCCCTTGAAGGTGTAAACGTAAAAACCGCGCTTTCGCGCGGTTTATCAAAGCTTGCTCGCGCGCGAGCCCTTGCTTATTCACCGAGAACTTGCTTATACACGGGTCCCCATTGCGGATGACCGATTTCTTTTTTGCTTAAACTAAATTCAGGATCCGCAGCGCGCGCCGCCAAAAAAGCTTTCTTACACTCTTCCATACGTGTACTAGTGCAATAAATAAACGCTAAGTATTTGTGCGCCAATGCCGCATCTTTTTTTACCGTGAATCCAGTTGCCAAGCCTTCGTTCAAGGATTTTTCCGCTTCAGCATATTGCGCATCTTCATAAGAACGTATGCCCGCTAACAGCAATTTTTCACCAGGCCGCGCGGACAAGTCAGTAAGACCCACTTGCTTCTCTGGCACCACGCAAGCACTCAGCGCCACACCAAATCCAAGCAAACAAATGAACTGTTTAGAAGCGGTGACTAATCTTGGCTTCTTTTTCGGTTGACACTTCGATATTGGCCACATAACTTTCATCTCCATTCCTGATTTCAACTTTGTGTTTCCCAATCGGTAAGGTCAATTTTGTCAGCGGTGGCGCAACGCCTTTCGCTTGCCCATCCACATACACTTCACCCCAAGGTGATACCGCAATAGCGATTGACCCCATACTTACCGGTACAGCTTCTGCTTTGATAGGTGCAGCAGCAGCCTTTAATTTCGCCGCTTTTGCCGCCTTTGCTTTTTCTGCTTTAGCCTCTGCTGCCGCCTGCTTCGCGAGCGCATCGAGTTGCTCGGCATTTGGCTTGGGCGATTCGTCCGGTTTCGCGTCACTGCCTGTGACCTTAGTTTGCACCGAAGGCGTACTCGTTGCAACCGGCTCGCTTGCTGCTGTGGGCAGGGTGAGCGCCGGAGTTGACGCTGATGTTGCCGCCTCTGCAAGCAAAGGCGCGGTGGCTGAGCGATGTGAGTTCGACTGCACCGTCATCCACAGCACGACAATCAATACCACGCTTACACCAAGCGCCACAAAAAGTGCCCACGGTGGCAAATTCAAGCGTTGAATCAATGAGCGATTCTTGGACTTGAGTGCTTCATTCAGTGTACTCTCAGCCGCATTTTGCGCTGCTGGATTCTGAATCTTGGCCATCAGGCGTTCAGTACGCTCTTTCTCCAAATAGCGATTCAAGTCACGCGCCATTTCAGATGCGTGTTGATACCGATCTGCCGGCTTTTTTGCCAAGGCCTTCCCAGCGATTCTGGCAAGCCGCAAGGGTACGTCGGGCTTGATCTCTTGCGGAGGAATAGGCGCATCATGGGCGATGGCGTGCAGCAAGCCGGGAATATCGGGCGCCCGAAACGGCAATTGGCCGCATAACATCTGATACAGCACGACACCTAAGGAAAAAATATCGGAACGTGCGTCAACGGTTTCGCTTTTGGTTTGCTCGGGCGACATGTAATTGGGCGTGCCCATCAGACGCCGCTCTTCGACCTCACCATTGCCTATAGTGGCATCCGCGTCGCTCATTTGCCGGGAAGCGCTGGCGATACCGAAATCCAATACTTTCGGTGCCCCGCTATCAGTGACAAAAATATTGGTGGGTTTGATATCGCGATGAATCACGCCATGCTCATGTGCGTAATCTAGAGCGTTGGCGATACGACCTATCATATCGGCAATTTGTTTATAGCTAAATTGATGGCCGCTAGCCAGCATATCGCGCAGCTCTTTGCCCTCAAGGAACTCCATCACAATAAACAACAGTTCGCCGCTTTTATCGGCGTCATAGACGGTCACGATATTGGGGTGGTTTAAACGTCCCGCCGCGCGCGCTTCTTGAATAAACTGTTTTTCAAACAACTGCCGTTGATTGGCAGGCATTTGCGGATTAAGGACTTTAATAGCGACCTTACGACCTATCATTGGGTCGCGGAATAAATACACGATACCCACCGAGCCATGCCCAATTTCTTGTTCGAAAACGAAACGACCAATCCGCCCCTTGGGTATTAAAGGCGGATTCGTCACGTTTTGAGTTGGCATTTCCGTTTTCATGTGCGCTAGCATACCGCCGAAATTGATTTTTTTGCAGTCTTAAGACTATTTCTATTTGCCAAATATAAAATAAAAATTGCTTTACGGTAAATATTTCCTCAGAATCGGCTAAAACGCTCCGACCAACTTGCTACTTAATTTTGACCTATTTTGCACTCAGTTGTTGTAACAGACATTTGTGCGTAGTATTTGCTTTAAGATTCGGTTAGTTATTTTTTATCCGTTAACTCAATTTGAATTAATAAGTCGCATTTAACACCTGAAGCGCACTTTTTAGACACAAACTAAACAAGACACCTACTTTCACTCATCGATTGCACTATTGGATGTAATGCTATTTTAGTTATGACAAAAGGTCGAATCATCATACTGGTCAGCGCAACGCTTAGTTTTTCGCCATTTGCTGCGGCGGAAATCTATTCTTGCAAGGACGCGACTGGGCGGGTTATCACCTCGGATCGCCCAATCCCGGAATGCGCCGATCGTGCAGTAACGGTAAGAAAAAATGTCGGACAAGCAGCAAAAGAAATTCCCCGCCCCTTAACGCCCGAAGAACGACGCAAAGCGTAAGCTGAAGAGGAACGGCAAAAAGAGATGGCCGCGGCCGAGGAAGAGCGACAAAAACACGAACGCTATTTGCTCGCACATTACCGAACCGAGGACGATATAGAACGCGACCGCAAGGAAAAGCTCAATTTAGTCAAAGACAGAATTCAAGTTGGAAACGAACAAATTCAGTTTGTCACGAAACTGTTGACAGACTTGGAAACAGAAAAAGCCCGTCGTCCACAAACATCAGCCGCCGAACAGGCCTCTTTCGACAACCGCGCCAATGCGCTTAAAAACTCAATCAAAAAGGCACGGGATAGCAATTCTGCTGCCCTAACGGAACAAGCAAAAATAAACGCGCAATTCGATGCGATTCTGAAACAGTATCGGGAAATTGTGCAAGAACGCAAAGCCAAAGAAAAATAAGGCAAAAGCGCGATCAAACTTTGACCTACAACTTATTCCATTTCTAAATTAATCATGTCGTTGCTGCCTTCGCGTTGTCGCGCTACGGCACCGTCTGCGGCTCGTCGCCTAGCCGTCATTGATTTGGAAATGGATTAGGTTGCCACCCCATCACAACATATCTCACTGGAAGTACGCGAGCGGTAGTCGGTAATAAACTCGTCAAAACTTCCACTTTGCGCCCGCTCCATTTCAGCTTGTTCAGCCAATGAAATCGTCGCCATTTGTTCGAATGCCGCGATGTCATCACCTGCAGGCGGCCGCGCGCGGAACTCGTCGGCTAAGCGTTTGCTTTGGCGCAGTGCGAAAGTGGCAAATGAATTGTCGCTGTTTTTGATTTCTCTCAGCACGCGGGCAGACGGTGTTTTTGAGGCGTCGAGCAATTTTTCACGCTGAGTCTGCAAGCTACTTGCATGTTGCGCCCCACCTAATTGTTCGTCGAGAAGATGTGCCCCAACCGAAATCTTCTCCAACAATGCCAATCCCCATGCTTGTAAGCTTACACTTTGCCCTTGATGTTGCAGCGCTAGGTCGGGTTGGCGGCCGTACTTCACTGTTTGTGCGAAGTTGTTCACATTTTCTTGCCACTCGGCCTGATTGGTTTGTGGACTTTCGTCGAGCGCGCAGAAGAGTAAAAAGGCGTCGAGGAAGCGTGCCGTTTCTAAGCTAATGCCTAAAGGCTCGAACGGATCCACATCCATACAGCGCACTTCAATGTACTGCACGCCGCGGTCGCACAGGGCTTCGATTGGCCGTTCACCAGAACGAATCACGCGCTTGGGACGGATGGTGGCGTAAAACTCGTTTTCTATTTGTAGAACATTCGCATTAATTTGCACCCACTCACCATT
>JAIETO010000286.1 GCA_019745005.1 Burkholderiaceae bacterium | reverse complement strand
TCCTTAACGTCGCTGGTACCAAGCTTGTACCAATCTAACTTTCGCGTAACCGTCATCATTGCTGCGAGTACCGCGAATAGCAAAATACTGCCCATCAGCAAGGCATTGTTTTCAGATTGCAATAAGCCGTACAAGACGGAGTAAAGCACGCAGAGGCCCGTGGCGAAGCCGAAGCCACGCTTCCAACTTTGCAATACGTGTTTGAGATAGAAGCCGATGAGCGCGATACATGCACTCGCAGAGATAATGTAAGCAATGCTAAAGCGCATATGCTCGGAAAGACTCAGCAATAGCAAGAAAAATATAGCTAGGGACAAGCCAACCAAAGTGTATTGCACTGGATGTATCGGCAGACGCTTTAACACTTCAAATAAAAAGAAAGCGGCGAAAGTTAACACGATAAATAACATGCCGTATTTAATCGCTCTATCTGCTTGGGAATAGATGTTAACTGGTTCGATAAACGCCACATGAAAGCTCTCAATATTTTCTGATGACGGTGAAACATCCCCATTTTGATTTCGCTGCACTACGCCCTCTTCACTCGCCAAAAACTGTTGCTGTGCTTTTGATGAGAGTGACGAAATATTCCACAAAGCAGAAAAGCCGTTTGCATCGATTTTTCGCTGCGAAGGAGCTGGCAAGAAGCGTCCGCCAAACTGCGGATGTGGCCATTTTGAGGTCATAGTAAGCTGATTATTCTTAGCAATGGGAACAAACTGCAGCCGCTCCATACCGTCGATGGCCAAAGGCAAACTGAATTTAACGCTCTGTTCAACTTGTAAATTGGGCAGTTTGACAAGCGTGTGCAAGCCACTGGGTGAGCCAACTAATTGACTACCTTGCGTAAATTCGTACGACTCACCGTCCCATGCTAGCTTCGGAAAATTACGTAAGCCGCGCGTGTCACTTAGGCCCATGGCTATATAAGCGGCATCTATATGCAAGCGACTGTTTGGCTTTTCATGCGGCAGGTTTGACAAAGCCGGAAGCTTGAAATCACCTTGCATTTGATGTTGTCCGCTATAAACCAGCACCTTATGAATACCTCGATACCGTTGATCGATGTCGACATTCGATTTCACATCTAATTGATTAGGGAAGACTAAGTGTTTTTTTGCAACCGCCTTTTCCTTAATCACTGTTTTCTTTGCAGCGAGGTCAACTTCTTCTTCCTCATATCGATCAGTGAATTGCAATACTAAAACCGGCCCCATGATTCTTTGATCGCCTACCGAATCAGTGGCGATACTACGCACTGCCTCCTCACGAAAATGTATGCGTTCGTAAATCGTGGAGTGAATCATCGAGAGTGCGATGTAAATGATGGTCATCACAACGCCGATGATGACTATTTTGAAAAACAAAGATTTTTGCATTGCAGACTCCTAAAAGTGAGAGAAAGGAGCGAGCAAGTTAACAAAGCAGGATGTGTTCTTGATGTGCTGTATGCGTTTAGTGTGCTTTTTGTGAATTTTTTGGCAGCGTGAATTCGGTAGGTAGGGTCAACGTGGCGCGCACTACATGTTTACTTTCGCCGTTGACTTGATTCACTAATTGGACAGAACCACCATGTAGCTGTGCGACCTCACGCACAAACGCTAAACCCAAACCTGTGCTGCGCAGACCATTCTGCCTGGGCAATGAAAAAAAACGTTCGAATAATCGTGGCAGCGCATAGTCAGGAATAGCTGGACCGATATTGACAACTGCAATGCACACCTGACTTGGTTCAGATTCAACTTCAAAGCGAATTTCACTTCCCGCATCAGAAAAGTCGATCGCATTGTCGATGAAGTTACCTAGTGCTTGGCGCAACAACAGAACGTCCCCGCGCAACTGCATATCCACATTTGGTATATGCAATCTCAACTTTTTCTGTTCTAAACGGCGAGAAAAATCGACGCGGATTTGTTCCAATAACGCAGCACAGCCTATAGAGACTATCTGATGCAAAGCTTGTTGTTGTTCGAGTTTGATTAACTCCAGTAATTTTTCGATGAGTTGTTTTTGCCTTTGGTTTTGTTCAGCGATGTTGCTTACGAAGCGCTGCCTATCAGCGAGAGGCATATCATCGGACAGAAGTTCCGTCGCACCTTGTATGGCGGCGATGGGACTTTTTAACTCATGTGCCAAGGTATGTACCAATTGCTCAACGTATTGCTTACCTTCGAGCTTAGTGCGCATGCTTTCTAAGGCTTTACCCAGTTCGCCAATTTCATTCTTGCCCAATGTAGGTAACGCTACTTTGTCGCCTTTTTCCACCGCTGTTGCATAATTTTGCAAGCGTCGCAAAGAGCGGCTCAGCCAAAAAGAGAAGCCAATTCCTATGGCCAAGGAGCCCAACAACAACCAGGCGCCACGTCGCAAGATCTTATTTTGGCTACGTTCGATAAAGGGCGTAATCGTTGCAATGGGTTTTGCCACTGTTAACACGCCAATGATTTTTTCAGCATCGTAAATTGGTGCGGCAACATGCATGACGGTGCTGTTTTCGTCGAATGGGTCGGCGCGCGTACTGCGCGCACCGTACTTGCCCCTTAAGGTAAGAAAAACATCGTTCCATTGTGAGTAATCTTTTCCTAAATCACGCTGCTCCGAGTCAAAAATTACAATACCTTGCGCGTTGGTTATGGTTACACGGTAAGTCAACGCTAGTTTGCGCACGCCGTTCGCTTTGACATCCACATTGCGTTGCGCAAAATGTTGCAAGCGATCGATTAATTTGCTTTGTGATACCTGGCCATTTTTCATGTCATCCGTCACCAGCTCGGCGAGTAATTGTGCTGTGTCGACTAGCGTGTCTTCCAGCGTTGCACGTACACCAGGCTTGACTTCTTCAACAAAGACGCGCAGACCGAACCATGCTGTGAGGCCAAGAATCAGAAAATAACCAAGCAAGATTCTGAAACTGATTTTCATTTGAGATGTAGGCTGTAGCCCAGACCACGATGGGTCTGAATGGGGTCATCATTTTGATTAATCTCGCGCATCTTCGCGCGCAAGGTTTTAATGTGGCCATCAATCGTACGTTCCAATGTTTCATTCGCATTCACCCAAACCAAGTCCATCAATTGGGCGCGGGTTAAGAGCTGTTCTGGTCGCTCTATGAAAGTCTTCAACAGCAAGTATTCGTAACGGGTCAAATTCAAAGACTGTCCAAAGTAATCAATGCGTCCTGCTTCAAGGCGCAAATTAAACCTAGGTGGCGTGATTGGAGGTTTTGCAACTTGCGTTGTTTGATCGTGTTGACGACGCAAAATCGCCCGCACGCGCGCAACCAGTTCACGTGGTGAAAAAGGCTTCAAGACGTAATCGTCGGCGCCGATTTCTAAGCCAACGATACGATCAACTTCGTCGTTTCTGGCGGTTAAAAAAATCACGGGCGTATCAGCAAATTGGCGAATTTTTCGGCACAGATCAAAACCATTGATATCGGGAAGGCCAACATCAAGAATGATCAAACAGGCAGGACTATTTTTCTCAGCGGCTAAATACGCAAGTGCCGTAGTGCCATCTAGAACATGATGTGATGTATAGCCCTCTTTCTTCAACGCATAAGAAACCGTATCAGCAATGGCTCTCTCGTCTTCGACGATTAGAATGCATTTGTTTGTCATGCGATCACGATTTCTCGTTGAATGGTGATTTGTTCACGACAGGACGCACGTTCCAATCACTCAGGATCAAGCCATATACGGCAGAGTCACAAACTTCATCGTTAACGATCCATCGTTCGCGCAAATAACCTTCTTGCTTGAAGCCCAGACGTTCTAGGCAGCGTCTTGATGGCTTATTTCTTGGGTCGATATCCGCTTCAATGCGGTTTAAATTGAGTACTTGAAAGCCTAGGTCAATTAAGGCATGCAGCGCCTCGCCCATATAGCCGTTACCCCACGCTTCTACCAACAGGCTGTAGCCAATATCTGAACGACGACAAGGCGCGTCTATGTCAAATAATTCGGCTGTCCCTATCATGCGGTGGTCAGACAGGCGTTCGAGGCCGAAGCAGAGATTTTCTGTGCCGCGCATGTCTTCCTCTGCTTCGGTGATACGCTTTTTTGCGACCGAAATATCCGTCCACGCACTGGAACTCCAATAACGCATGGCGCGCGGGTCGGATCTGATGGCAAACAAATCCGCTGCATCGCTTGACCTTAATGGCCGTAATAGCAGGCGTTGCGTTTGAATCTGTAAATGTTCGAAACTTGCCAGCACTTGTTTCATCGATGCGCCTATGAGCACTAAGCCTTCGGGAAAAGTATCATTTGCGTACAACGAAACAGCGCGATTTTCTTCCCTTCATGGCTCACAATCGCATCCCAAACCTGCGTAGTTCTGCCCAAATGAACCGCGTTGGCGATCACTTCAATTTTTCCTTGGCGCGCTGTACCTAAATGATTTGACTTTAATTCTATCGTCGTAAAATTCATCGCCCCTTCAGGCAAACTTGCAATACAGCCGTAGCCACAAGCCGTGTCGGCAAGTGTGACGACGCTGCCAGCATGCAGGAATCCATTTGGTGCAAGCAAATGCGGTACGACATCCATTTCTGCGCTGACTTGCCCCGTTGCGACGCTAAGAATACGAATACCGAGATGTCCCGGCAAAAATGGGGCGCCCGCTTGATTAAAATCTGCTGCAGCACTGTTTCCAGAGAGTATTTTCTCTTTTAATGACATCGACTAACTCCTAAAATTAGACCTCA
>JAIETO010000137.1 GCA_019745005.1 Burkholderiaceae bacterium | reverse complement strand
AGAGCGTAGAAAATTACGCGCAGATAAAGGCAAGATTAATACCGCCAGCAGCAAATACGAGGCATGCGTTGCGGCGAGTTGAGCTTCTTCGGCACTTTTTAAATGACAAAGGTGAGCTGGATTGCGAGATGGATGGCTATGCATTCTTTCATAATTTTATTGAGCTTGATGATGATGATGAGCAGCGTCGAAGTCTTCGCGCAATAGTGGAGAGGGAAGACGGAGGGGTGGATACGATTGATACTATTTGCATTAATAGATTTGTTGACGCGGGGGAAGAATGAACTTTATTGAATTAACTACAGGGCATGGTCAAAAGTACCTGTTTGATGTCGAATCAGGTTGGGAAATATATGACTATGATGCAAAAAATCAACCCGCACTTTGGTCAAATGCAAAGGAGGCGCGAAATATTCCTTGCCGCGAGTCCTATGCGGAAGTAAGGGCTAGGTTGATGCCCGAACCCGAACCTAAGCGGCCAGCGATGCGGCGCGTTGAGGTGCTGAGATATTTTCGGGCAAATCCAGAAAAGAAAATTTTCGCGTCTGGTTATGAAAAGGACTATGAGGCTTGGTTTCATCAATTCGGACTCTACAGCGACGAAAACACCGATCCATATTCGGTTGCAATCGTTGAAAAGGACGATGGCTCAGTTGATTCAGTTTCTGTGCACCTCATTCGATTTATTGGTGCGGCCTAGAGCCTGAAGCGTAATTTTAACCGTTGGCAATTTGCCCAAAAACATCGAAAGGAAAAGTTGTGGATAAAGCCCCATTTAAAGTTGGAGATACGATTGAGTTTTGCGGGGAGCGAGTTGTTGTCCTCGCTGCTCATAATGAGAAATATGGGCGCGTTCGAAACTCGTATGGCGAAGTGGTTGACCCGTTCTATTGGGTTTTTGGCGGTTTGGAATGTAAGTTGGTTATCTCCGGCGAGTCTTCATCAGTAACTTTGAGCCAATTCGAGATCGACAAAGCGGCAAAAAATCCTGACGTTTTGCGCGCATTGGCAGAAGAGTACGACTTCGCCGAAGTCGAATCACAAGCTATCACTGGAACGTTCAATTCAGGGAGTAATCGCGCAAATCAATTAAGGGCTGAAGCCGCCCGCATTGATCGTGAAGAGGCGGGCATACTAACCTTTCAGGCGAGCGTCGAGCCGTGGATGCAGGCAACATTTGGCGCTGAAATTTCAGCCGATCCAATTGAACGTAATCATCGATACCTAGAAGAGTCACTTGAATTAGTCCAGTCGTGCGGCTGCACTGCTAGCGAGGCGCATCAGTTAGTTGACTATGTTTTCAATCGACCCGTAGGTGAAAAGTTTCAAGAAGTCGGCGGCGTGATGGTGACACTCGCGGCGCTTTGCTTAGCTCAAAAAATCGATATGCATGATGCTGGCAAAGTAGAGCTTGCTCGCGTTTGGACGATGATTGAAAAAATTCGAGCGAAGCAGGCATCAAAGCCAAAGCACTCGCCACTACCTGAGTTCGTGCCACAGCCATCGACCATTGTAGTTTCGAATAAGGTTGCTCCAGCACTCAATATGGGAACGCCCGTGTCCGTTATCGGATTTCCGACATCGGTAGTTGACGGCTCCGACTCCACAAAGTTGTTTTTTGACTCTCCGCAGATCAACACCACAATCAAACCGTAAGGCTAACTAACTATAAGGAGCATGAAATGAAGCTATTAGACTGGATCATCGATCTAATCATCAATCGCGCCAAGCGCACGCCGTACTTTCATTTAGATGGGTATATGGAGCGCTACTGGCTTATAAAGCCGAACCCAAAGCGCTGGTTTCTAAAGGACTTCTCAATCCGTATTCATCGCATCTTGAGATCGGACGATGATGATTGCTTTCATGATCATCCGTGGGCGTCGATGTCATTGATACTGCGCGGTGGTTATTGCGAAGTCATGCCGAAAGATAAAAATCAAGACCCCGCACTCGACCACGTGTGGCGGCGCTGGGTTTTGCGGAAACCGCTATCAATTGTATTTCGAGGAGCGAAAAGCCGTCACAGATTGGTGCTGCCTGCATATCAAGATTGCTGGTCAATGTTCGTCATGTTCCGTCGCGTAAATAAATGGGGCTTCTACACGAAAGACGGCTTTGTGCCCTACAAACAATACCTCGGCATTAGTGGCGATGAACCGATACCGCCCGCTGGCACAAGAGTTAAGGCGCGGCCAAGTAAAAAAGATTCGGCAAGCGATAAATTTTATTAACCAAAATTATCCTAATTGGGATATTATTAGCTATATTAAGATTTTTACGGAGGTGTGATATGGGTTGCTTTTGTGTATTTGGAGTGAGTTACGAATCGCTTGAGAATACCGCGAGAGCGGTTATAAAGCGAAAACAACTTATCGCTCGCTTAAAGGAAATCGTTCTCTATACGAATGATGCTGAGTTTGAGGCTGCTGTTGTGCAAAAGCAGGTTGAGCTATTCAATAAAACCAAGCGCTCCCTTAAGCCAATCAGCCAAGAATACGACTCGATTCAAGCGGCGCATGATTTTCTTAAGATCGCTAGTAAGTCAACAAAGTTTAAGAATTTAACCGTCATGGCGTGGGTTGAATCGGAAGTAAAGCAGGAAGGAAAAACAACTTACGAGTGGGGCAAGTATTACGAGCCTCGGCATCGAAAAGTTGCGTAAAAAAATAATCTTTTTCGGATATTTTTAGTCTAAAATGTTTTGGTGTATGCGATTTGCATACACCATACGAATGAGCGCTGATCAGCCACTTGACCGTTCTGGCAGCTAATAGAGAAGGTCGTAAATATCTCAGTCAGCGTTCATTCCTATGGTTCATTAGCAATCAAAACCTAGTAGTTCTGCAATGCTTTGGGAAAGGTCTGCGGAATGAAGGGGAGTAGAGAGGCTAGGCTTTCCCAGCTTGCATTGGGTCGCGAGTACGCTACTAACTCGTCAATGCAAGAAGCCGCTGGGTCGCTCCAGCATGAATCGCCTTATTTTTTTTGCGCCTCAATAACCACCAATGGAGTTTTCAAATGAAACAACGGGAATTGGAACAAGTGATTCAAGAAAAAGGATTAACCGCACCTCGCGTTACTCCAAGCGATGTCGAACAGAATATTGTTGAAGAGCATTTCTTCGTTGCAAGTGACGCTATACAGCATAGTAATTCTGTGCATGTTGTGCCAGAGCACGCCCCTGAAGGTGGATGGAAGCTTGGCAGCACGCAAGCGTTGACGTTTTGTGTCTTAGTGCTGCGTAACGGATTCACTGTAACTGGTGAGTCTTCTTGCGCAAGTCTTGAGAATTTTGATGCTGAGATTGGTAGAAAAATTGCTCGACAAAATGCGGTTAGCAAAATCTGGCCGCTAATGGGCTACGAACTAAAAAGTAAGTTGCCTCAGTAGTAAATTAATTTTGTGTGGTGCGTCGGTGCAAACGACGCCAGTCCCCGTCATCCAGTTGCGGGTTGCCTTTGGTTACACTTTATCCAAAGGCGGCATTTCCGCCGTGATCTTGCGCGGTCAATCTGGAAACAAGAGTGAGCGGCGCAAAGGTTTAATGGTGCTGCCCAGCCAAGCGACTAGCCTTATTTGCGCATGAAAAGCCCGCGATACGCTAATATCGCGGGCTTTTTTTACTTAGGGAAAACGCACGCAAGTCCGCTATATGAATGAACCGATAATTTGATTCATGAGTATAAAACCGCAGATAACGCCGCAAGACATTCAAGGCATGGTTAGCCATTGGTTGAGCACGCCCGCAGGCTCTTATCTTGGATCGGATTACGGCAACGACATTAAATCGTTCCTGCAAGCGCCTGAAGCAGCAGGATTTTTTCAGTCCTTTCTCGCAAAGATGCGCGCCGATTTGCCGATATTGGGCGCGTTACCAAGCGACGCGATCAGCATTTATTACCAAGATGTTCAGCCGGACAAAAGATTGCTGGTCGTTGATATTGCTGGCGCGCTGATCTCGTCAGACGGTAGCAACTTAACGATAGGGTAACTATGCTAACCAAACAAGATTTTCTCGACCAGATACAAAACTCGGTCGCTCAATACCCAGCGGTCTCGGCGCTTTACCGTGCCAGTGACCCGCGCATCCTTCAGGCTCAATCGGCAATGGCGCAAATGCTTGCCATGATCTCGCAACAGCTTGAGATCGGCATGATGGAGCCATTCAGCAAAGTTCGCGACGCTACGGTTCTCGCTGACGCCGCCTTGAAGGGGCTTGTTCCGATGGCGATCCCTTCGCGCATCACGGTCAAGGTAGAAAACACGTCGTCATCGCCGTTTGTTCTGCAATCTGGCCGTAAGCTGTTCGATTCGAGCGGAAATTCTTACGATGTTGACTTACCTCTGACAGTCGAGGCCGGAGCGTTCGGCTACGCGCAACTGGTGCAAGTTCAATCAAGAACTGTGCAATATGCGGTTGTTTCGACTTCGGAGTTTAAGAAATTTCTTATCGAAGCGCCGGATGACGGTCGCAAAATCTGCGGAATCAAGATGGTCGATGCTACTGGCTTTGAGTACCGCTATGCCAGAGAGTTCGTCAACGTCATGCCCGATGAGAAGGTTTATAACATCGAGGTCGATGAGTATCGCCGCATTTACATCGTGCTCGGCTACAAGGACATTGTTGGTTATCAACCTAGCGCGGGAGAGATTTTCACAGTCACGGTGAATGAGACGGCGGGCGCAGTTCAATTGGCGCAAGGTAGCCCGTTTGC
>JAIETO010000260.1 GCA_019745005.1 Burkholderiaceae bacterium | reverse complement strand
GTTGAAGTTGAAGCGCGTGCATTGCTTAATTTGCCGCGCGACTATGGGCAAGGTTGTACCAACTTGGTCAGTTTTTTATACGAGAACGGCCAATTCACTTCTGCAGATTTATGGAATCAAATGCAAATTGCGGCGGAGAATTCTTCGCCTTCAATGGCGCTGAAATTAGCGAAGCTGTTGGGCGTGCCCGAAAAAAGTATTTTGCAGGCCATGAATCAACCAGAAGTACCCCTCAAAGGGCCGCTTGGCAAGGCGAAGTGGGAGGCAGAAATTCGCATGGTCGCGTTGGCGCGCTTGGCGAAAAATAACCCCGACGACGCTGTGTCGGCGCTGTCAAATTTCAGTGCAAAAATCCCTGATGCTGCAAAGGCGCGCGCGTGGGCGCTGATTGCTTTACCAACTGCACAGAAATTGCGCCCAGAAGCGGGTGTGTATTGGCGTTATGCGGAAGGCGGTTTGTATTCTCTCGATGCCTACCAATGGCGTGTTCGCAGTGCTTTGCGCGACGGTAATTGGCGTTTTGTAAAGCAGTATATTGAAGGCATGCCCGACGTCTTACGCAGCGAACCAGCGTGGGTGTATTGGTATGGCAGAGCGCTGCAAAACGAAGGTAGGAACGATGAAGCACAAGTGCTATTTGCGCGCATCGCTGATCAATATCATTTCTATGGGCAGCTTGCTTTAGAGGAGCGCGGACAGAAGATCGGTGTGCCAATCGCCGCAAAGCCTGTCACACCAGAGGAATTGGCGCAGGTTGCGGCGAATCCGAATTTGCAACGGGCGTTGAAATTTTACAGCCTGAATCTTCGCACTGAAGGAACGCGTGAGTGGAATTGGGAATTGCGCAAAATGAACGAACGCCAACACCTCGCCGCCGCCGAACTCGCGCGACAAAATAACTTGTTGGATAGGATGGTAAATACCTCAGACCGTACCAAGACCGAGTTCGATTTTAATCAGCGTTTTCCTACGCCGTTTAACGAAAGCATGTACAAAACAACCCAAGCCTTGGGTTTAGATATGGCATGGGTGTATGGCTTGATACGCCAAGAATCGCGCTTTATTTTGCACGCGAAATCGCATGTCGGTGCGTCAGGCTTGATGCAAATCATGCCGGCGACAGCGCGTTTTGTGGCGAAGAAAATTGGGCTCGGAAAATTCGTACCAGAACAAGTCAATGATATCGATACAAATATTACTTTGGGTACCAACTATCTGAACATGGTGTTGACCGATTTAGGTGGTTCACAAGCACTAGCGTCCGCCGCGTACAACGCGGGCCCAGGTCGGCCGCGCGCGTGGCGTGCAACGCTGACGCGTCCTGTGGAAGGGGCGATTTTCGCGGAATCCATCCCATTTACTGAAACCCGCACTTATGTGAAGAACGTGCTATCAAACGCCACCTATTATGCGGCGCTGTTAGAGAATAAACCGCAATCACTGAAAGCACGACTTGGCGTGGTGCTTCCAAAAGGGGGCAATGAAGTCGATGCCGCTGCGATACAAGAAGGGCAGTAATCATGCAAGACACCGAACTTGATACCACCTTGGAAGCATTGATTGATGGTGCGCAAAAATCGAACCTACGTCTTATTATCGGGACGAAGAATCTATCGTCTTGGTCGATGCGGCCTTGGGTCGTGATGCACGCTTTTGGTATTCCCTTTGAAGAAGTTTTGATTCATCTGGATCAACCGGATACAACTGCACGTATCGCGGAATATTCGATGGCTGGGCGCGTTCCTGTGTTGTTAGCGGACGACTTCGCTGTGTGGGATTCGTTGGCCATCTGTGAGTTTTTGGCAGAGCAATTTCCGATGCAAAATCTCTGGCCAGAGCACGTCGTTGCGCGGGCAACGGCGCGCAGTATATGCGCCGAAATGCACGCTGGTTTTAGCGCATTGCGCAGCGCGATGCCGATGAATATCAAAGGACATTTCCCTGGTCGCGGGCGCAATGCTGGATCGCAATCTGATATCGGGCGCATCTGTGAAATTTGGGAAGATTGCTTGTCGAATTACGGCGCGCATCGTTTCTTGTTTGGCGATTTTTCGATTGCTGATGCCTACTTTGCGCCTGTTGTGACACGTTTCAAAACCTATGGCGTATCGTTGGCGCCTGCCTTGCAGGCCTATGCAGATCGGGTCTTAGAACACCACGCGGTTGCACGTTGGGTACAAGACGCCTTGCGCGAGCCAGATGATCACGCGCCGCTCGATTTTAACTAAAAACGTGTGATGAAAATTTACAGCGTTGGTGGCGCCGTTCGTGACGAGCTTTTAGGTTTGCCCGTTTCTGATCGCGATTATTTGGTCGTGGGTGCCACACCTGAGCAAATGCTGGCGCAGGGGTTTATGCCGGTGGGCAAAGATTTCCCTGTTTTTTTGCATCCTAAAACTCATGACGAATATGCTTTGGCACGCTCGGAACGCAAAACCGCGCCCGGCTACAAAGGCTTCGTATTTCATACGGATGCCACGGTCACATTGGAAGAAGATCTGATTCGCCGCGATCTCACCATCAATGCGATCGCTAAAGATGAAGCGGGTTCAATCTTTGATCCTTTTGGTGGACAAGACGATCTGCGCAAGAAGCTTTTTCGGCATGTTTCGCCCGCCTTTGTTGAAGATCCAGTTCGAATTTTGCGCGTCGCGCGTTTCGCCGCGCGTTTTTCTCTTCCACCGTTTGATTTTAGCGTCGCCCAAGAGACCCAAGACTTGATGCAAACCATGGTCGCCGCAGGTGAGGTGGATGCGCTTGTGCCGGAACGTATTTGGCAAGAAATCTCACGCGGGCTCATGGAGAGCAAACCTTCTCGCATGTTTGAGGTACTGCGCGATTGCGGCGCGTTGCAACGTTTAATGCCGGAGTTAAATGCCTTGTGGGGTGTGCCGCAACCCGCCAAATACCATCCTGAAATTGACACTGGCGTGCATATGATGTTGGTCGTCGATTATGCCGCACAACAAGGTTTTTCTTTGCCAGTGCGCTTCGCTGCTTTGTTGCATGATTTGGGCAAAGGCGTAACGCCCCCAGAAGCCTGGCCTAGCCACCACGGGCACGAAGAGTTGGGCATTGCTTTGGTAGACGCGGTTTGTGCTCGGCTTAAAGTGCCGACGGAGTGCAGCGAGTTAGCCCGTATGACGGCGCGGGAACACGGCAATGTAGGTCGCGCCCTGCAAATGCGCCCCAATACGCTGTTGAGCATGTTTGAGCGTTGCGATGCTTTTCGCAAACCACAGCGATTTGCCGACATGTTAAAGGCGTCCGAATGTGATTGTTTTGGTCGCAGTGGTTTACCGATTATCCACTTTCCTCAACCACGCTTTCTGTTAGGCGCCCTTGAAGCAGCGCAAGCAGTCAATGCAGGCGCAGTGGCGCAAAACTATTTGGGGCAAGCAGCAAAAATCGCGGAGGCGATACGGGTCGCGCGAATTGACGCCATACGGCATTGGCGAGAAGACAACGTAACATCGTTTACCATATAAAAAAGTAAAAACTTTGGGAAAACTCAGCAAGGATTGAGATTCGCGCCTACAATGGTTTTGTGCACCGCACAATTTATGGGCAATATGGAGAATTTCTATGAAACTTCCTGATTCGCAAACCAGCGCCGCCACCATCCCCCGATTGCGCATCCATCGCAATCACGTCTACGTCAAAGAACTCAGTGAACGTGATCGACACCGTGTCTTGCGCCATTTTCAAGGATTAGAGGCGGAAGATCGATTGTTGCGATTCGGCACCTATTTGCCTGACGAAATTATTGAAAAATACGTTGCAGGGTTGGATTTTTCGCGCGACAAGGTTTTTGGTGTTGTCAGCAGCCATTTTCGTTTGGTGGGTGTGGGGCACCTCGCATTCGCGCCGCGTAAAGAAAGCGATAATAATTCCGATAAAGATGAGGTGGCGGAGTTTGGTGTTTCTGTATCGGGGTCTGCGCGGGGTAAGGGAATCGGTTCGGCGCTGTTTGAGCGTGGCGCGATTCATTGCCGCAATGCGAATGTTGATACCTTATACATGCACTGTTTAGCATCGAATCAAACCATGATGCACATTGCCAAAAAAGCCGGCATGGAGATCGTGCGTGATCACGGCGAAGCGGACGCCTATTTGCGCATTAAGCCTGCGGACATGGTGAGCGTGTTCCAAGAAGTCATGCAAGAGCAAGTCGCCGCGTTGGACTACAACATCAAAGCGAATACGCGGGCGGCTATGAAATGGCTGGAAGGTTTTCCGAAAGCGCATCACGAGGATTAGTCGCACGGTAAATGCTACGTAGAAACTTCCTTTGCTTGAACAATAGTTGCTTATGACTTAAGAAAATTGAAGATAAGCAGGAAGGGAAGTCGATGTTTGCGATTTATGGCACTACCGGGCGCGTGGCTGGCAGTTCGTTACAAGAATACATTCAGGTGCGCAAAGTAGGGCAGACTGAAGCGATTCATGCGATCAAACCCTTTGACCAAGCGCTCAATCATGCGGGCGATGCACTTGCTGAGCTGAGCCAAAGTCCGACTAAGAAATCATTGCACCCTGAGGTTGTGCAAGCCTACAGCGACATGCTGCCAGAGGCGTTGGAGCGCGGCCCGCTACTGCACGCGTATCAAATCATGCGAAGCGAGGTCATCAGCTTACGCGACCAGCAAGATGTGCAAAGCGCTTGGCAGCTTCTCCAAGCCCATCAAATTCACCAAGCGCCAGTGCTTAATGAGCAAGAGATGCTAGTCGGCCT
>JAIETO010000047.1 GCA_019745005.1 Burkholderiaceae bacterium | reverse complement strand
ACGCAAGCGTATTTAGCACAATATTTTGCGCCATTGCCGAAATTTGCGGTAGGATTAATGCTTGTTATTCGCGCTTTTATGGTGCTTTTTCTATCGGCAACCGATAAACGCGAAGTTGCAACGAGTGGTAGTTCGCTGCACTGCTTCGATGTTCGGCGCTGATGCAGTACAACGCATAACTTGATCCCAACGTAAAAGGTCTTTCTCTGCAAATGAATGAGATGGCGCGCAAACGATTGCTCTGTTGGCGGAAGATCGCTGGCGGCGTCCTTGCCACATTCGCCTTTCTTGGTACTGCGAGTGCAAGCTGCACTCGCACCATCAATATACCTGCTGCAGCGGCCGGCAAAGCGGTCATCGTACACAACGAAATCGTCAGCGGAATTTACCCCACTTTACTGCGCGAATTCGCAGAAAAAGCCGAATGCCAAATCGAATTCATCACGGTCCCTCAAGCGCGCGCATTATCGATGTTCGCCGCGGGTTACGCTGATTTATTGATACCCGCTTTTAAGACACCTTCGCGCGACCAGATGGGAGAATTTGTTCCTCTAATACGGAGCCGCGCCACGCTTATCACCTTAAAATCGAATCGCAAACCCATCAAGAATATGCAGCAGATTCTTAAAGAGACGCCCATACATCTCGTGGTGGTGCGAGGGTTTGATTATGGCGCGAACTATCAACGCCTAATCGAACAACTTAAGCAACTAGGGCGTGTTAGTTTTGAATCAGATGTCATTTCTGTTGCGCGGCTAATCAAAGCGGGACATGACCGTGCAACCATCATGTCACCAACAGTACTGTATGGCGCGATACAAGGCGACCCGCGTGTAGAAGGTCTCGCTGACAACCTGTCATTCGATCCTTTGGACGAACTACCTTGGGGCGAAAGTGGTGCTTATCTTGCTCAACTTTCACTCAAGCAAAATGATCGTGATGAACTTCGCAACATGCTTACCCAAATGGCGAAATCCCCAGCGTTTTGGAAAACCTACCAAAGCTATTTTCCGCCCAAAGTCTTGAACGCGAGTAATCAGCCACTGTATTGAGTGAGCCGTAAGCTTGGAATACGTTTGCTCGCGAGTCGATCAAGACGAACTCACACTTCCACCGACGGATCAAACTTACTTCGCAAAATAGTGAAGTAGGTTTTCACATTCCTGACATTGCTTTGCGAGGCAAATAAGCGATGCGCTAATTGGTGATATGCGTCCATATCTTTGACATGAATGATCAGCACGAAATCTGGCCCCGGTGACACACGGTAACACTGCTGCACAGCAATCTCGTGTGCCACCAAGCGCTCAAATTCCAGCAGCTTTTCTGTGGCTTGGTGATCCAACGTAATTTCAACAATAGCCGTGAGGCTGCTGCCGATTTTCCCCGGCGCGAGCAAGGCAATTTGCCGCTCAATCATGCCTTCTTTTGCCAAACGATTGACGCGGCGCAAACAAGTGGGCGGCGAGGCGTGCACGCGTTCCGCTAGCGCATGATTGGTTAAAGACGCATCTTGCTGAAGCTGCCGCAAAATCCGTTTGTCTAAGTCGTCGAGTTCCATTTTGTGATTTTTTATTTTTTGAAATGAAATAAAAAGCCACTTTATCTTAATTATCGAAATAAATCATAATCAATAATTTGTAACGTTGATAAACGTCATTTTTTCCTAAATTTTGAAAGAAAAAGTTGCGAACGATGAATTACACTGCTCACACTTATTAATAAATATTCAAGAGGTTTTTATGTGTGGCATCGTCGGCGCAGTAGCACAAAGAAATATCACTCCCATCTTGCTAGAAGGCTTAAAACGTCTTGAGTATCGAGGCTATGACTCCTGCGGGGTGGCTTTGCACGTGAATGGCGGCTTGCAACGCTCGCGCAGCACCTCGCGCGTGGCGGAGTTGCAAGCACAAGTTGAGCAAACTGGTTTGGCGGGCTTCACTGGCATTGCGCACACGCGCTGGGCCACACACGGTGCGCCCTCATCTGCTAATGCGCATCCACACTTCTCAAAAAATGGCGATAACGCCCGTATTGCCTTAGTGCATAACGGCATTATCGAAAACCACGAAGAGCTGCGCGCTGAACTCACAGCAGCAGGTTATGTATTTGAGAGCCAAACCGACACCGAAGTCATCGCCCATTTAATCGATCATTTGTATCAGGGCGATTTATTTGAAACCGTGCAACTCGCGGTGCCGCGCCTGCATGGCGCATTTGCGATCGCCGTATTCTGCCGCGATGAGCCGCATCGCGTAGTCGGTGCACGCCAAGGTTCGCCGCTGATCGTAGGCATAGGCCAAGGCGAAAATTTTCTTGCCTCAGATGCCATGGCCTTAGCAGGTACGACCAACCAAATCATCTACCTTGAAGAAGGCGACATCGTTGATTTGCAACTACAAAAAGTGTGGATAGTCGACAAACAAAACAAGCCTGTGCAACGCGAAGTGCGCACGGTACACGCCCACACGGGCGCGGCGGAACTCGGCCCCTACCGCCATTACATGCAGAAAGAAATTTTCGAACAACCACGCGCACTTGCCGACACTTTAGAAGGCGTCACCGACATCACGCCTGAATTATTTGGCGACAAAGCATTTAGCATTTTCAAAGAAATCGATAACGTATTAATTCTTGCCTGCGGCACCAGCTACTACGCCGGCATGACGGCAAAATACTGGATTGAGTCGATTGCAAAGATCCCTGTCAATGTAGAAATCGCCAGCGAATATCGCTATCGCGACAGCGTACCCAATCCGAAAAGTTTAGTTGTAACGATTACGCAAAGTGGCGAAACCGCCGACACATTAGCCGCGTTAAAACATGCGCGCGAATTAGGCATGCTGCATAGCCTCACCATTTGTAACGTCAGCACCAGCGCCATGGTGCGTGAATGCGCACTTGCGTACATCACGCGCGCTGGTGTTGAAGTGGGCGTCGCATCAACCAAGGCCTTTACCACACAACTTGCCGCGCTCTTTTTGCTCACCTTGACACTCGCGCAAAGTAAAGGCCGCTTAAGCGACGAACAAGAGGCCGAGCATATCAAAGCACTGCGCCATTTACCTGTCGCGGTCAGCGCAGTGTTGGCTTTAGAGCCGCAAATTATTGCGTGGTCAGAAGAATTCGCCCGCAAAGAAAATGCCTTGTTTCTTGGTCGTGGCTTGCATTATCCAATCGCTTTAGAAGGCGCTTTAAAGCTGAAAGAAATTTCCTATATTCATGCCGAAGCCTACCCCGCAGGCGAACTCAAACACGGCCCACTGGCGCTAGTGACCAAGGAAATGCCCGTCGTTACCGTCGCGCCGAAGGACACCTTGATCGAAAAACTTAAATCAAATATGCAAGAAGTCAGAGCACGTGGCGGTGAGCTCTACGTATTCGCCGACGCCGATTCCCACATCACACCCAGCGAAGGAGTACACGTGATTCGCTTGCCCGAGCACTATGGTCAACTCTCCCCCATTTTGCACACCGTACCTTTGCAATTATTGGCTTACCACACCGCCTTGGCACGCGGAACAGATGTGGATAAACCACGCAATTTAGCGAAAAGCGTGACCGTGGAATAAAGGAACATTCGCGCAAAAACATATCCGCCTTCGAGAAAAAAACCGAGAAAAAAATTAACCCACCCAGCAAATTTTAACGTCATGAAAAAAATACTCTTTTGCTTAAGCCTCAGTCTTTGCACATTAATCCCACAGGTCGCATCCGCATTTGAAGCGACCAGAGAGGGAAGTGTCTTACGATTTACAGGGGGCATCGACAAGGAATCTGAAAAAGCCATCGTCCAGCACTTGCGTAGCGGCGCAAGCACTTTGATTGTGAATTCCGAAGGAGGAGATGCTGGAAGTGGTCAATCGATTGCCTTTGAGATCATCAAACAAGAAGTGCACGTCATCGTAGATAAGTATTGTTTTTCTGCCTGCGCTAATTATTTATTCTTGGCTGCCAAGGAAAAATCTTTAATGCCGGGCGCGGTTTTGGGGTTTCACGGAGGTATTTATTATGGCAAGGATGAGTTTAAAATTGAAAAGGGCGACAGCAGATTAGATACTGCGATGAAAAAGGCCTTCCAAAAATTGCACAAAACAGAAACTGCACTTTTTAAAAAAATGGGGATCAATCATCAAATTATTAAAGATTCCGCTGATCTCACAAAAGTTGAAAAGCGGCCAGCTGTAGTCACCATTGAAACAGACGGCGAGACTTTTACCTACAGCGCTGAACAATCAGAGGAAATAAAGAATCTGCTAAATAAATTGCAAAAGGAACGTAAGATTTTCAAGGCAAATATTGCTTATGCTTCTGAGCAATCGCTAAACAAAGTCTATTTCCCCAGCAAAGAAACGTTGATGAGTAAATATCGCGTAAAAGGGATAAGCAATTATCCTTACCCGTCAAATCAAGATGAAGTCGACAACATTGCGAAGGCAATTGCTATCACGTTTGGAAACGAAGAGGGTTTCATTATTGTTGGCGAATTTACTTCAGAAAAGAAATGAACCAAAAGGCGTGAAAAAAGCATCGTTAGCAGCACTATGCGACCGTTTACTTTTATGCTGCGCTCTATAAGCTGCAAATTCAAAAATCAACCCACTAGCCCCTCAAAAACTCTTCTTCGCAATACGCTGGTGGGTTTCATTAATCTGCATCATCGCTGCTGACCCGTAAAACTTATGAAACTCAGCAATCATTTCACCGTTGATGATAACGGGATCGGTGGCGACATGTTTTTTTGCTTCCTCG
>JAIETO010000233.1 GCA_019745005.1 Burkholderiaceae bacterium | reverse complement strand
CACTTGGCACTTTGACGCCTCGTCCAAAGTAGGCTGCAGCAAGACCTTACCTAAGCCTTGCCCCTGAGCAGCGGGGTTGATACCCACTATCGATAGATACCAAGCGTCGGGCGATACATGGCGCTCTGCTAAAGGGGTCATGAAGTCCACAATGGCATGATAATTCGCGCATCCCTTTTGCCCAAGTAATTGCGCCATAAAAATCGCTTTACGAGCCGACTCTGCCGATTGAATCGCGTCCGTGCAAGGGAGAAGCCACGCGGCTGCACCATCTGACGTATCAGGCGCAAACACAAGTCGACCAGTTCGCTGCGCCTCGAGTAAAGAGTATTCAAAATAACTCTCCAACATCTGCAAACGCGCTTCGTGGGAACTGCATTCGACCGTAATAGCTTGGTAGAAAGGGTCTGGTACCAGCGAGGGGGCAAGTGCGCGAAGTGGTTTGGTTACTGTGAGACTAAAGTTGAAGCTAAAGCTCCCGCACTGTTTGGCTGCGTTAGACAAAAGATAGAATGGCAAACTACATCAAACACACAACGTCCGTCGGATCGTGCGCCCTATTATTTCGCGTTAATACTTAAGATACGAGAAGATAAACGATGCTCATTGGCAGCAATAGCGTCCACTAGCGCAAACAAGTTCGGCACAACCTCGCCCGAAAGAGCTTGTTCCCGCGTTAAAACTGGGCCGAAAGTTTGGCTCGCTGGCCACGGTGACTTATCCGGCTCCAACACAGAGTAAATCAACACACAGTTGCTCAATATTTTAAAGCGAGCTTTGAGATAAACAAAAAAATTAGGATCGCGAAAAAAGCCCAAATTCAATCCACACCAAGCTCAAAATATCACCGCCGCTCGCATAAGTAATTGATGGCATAGTTAGTGATAAAACAGTGGTGCAATTTTTCGTGGCCAAGAAATACTAAGTTCGAATTGAGCAGACGACAAAGACAAGTTTAGGCGCCACAACACATCAAATTTTAGCAACACCAGTCTCGCTCGAAGTCTGCCCCACTAATGTGTGACGATCTTACGGGACATCTCGCCGCCGCGCCATGCGTCAGCCAATTCGACGCGAGCCTCACATGAATGTGCATCGACCAAATCGGATTGATTGTTATCTTTAATGTAGTCGTAATTCAGTCGACTTGAGCTAAGACCGAAGTCAAGAAAGAAAGCCGCGATCATACATGACGCACCCAAAGGGCCGAAACCCAAGAGGCTATGCCTGTTTGTTAATTCATCCGCCCAATCATCTTGTTCATTTACGATGGAAATTTCGCCCTTCTGAGAAAGATACGGGCCGAACGATGCAGCTGCCCTGACACGCTCAAGATCATCTGGCTCCCAAACGAAGCTAGCCTCACGAATATTCACGCCAAGAACACGCTCCCTTTGTGGTTGGCACACGATTCGCTTAATTTCGGATTCCTCATCTGTGAGGTTCAAAACGTAGCGCTCATGCCTTTTTTGAAGCGAGGTGCCCAATATCCATAGGCCTAGAGCGGTTGACGCTGATCTATCCAAGACGATACGAACATTGTCAACGTTTCCATTTCCGCGATAGAACTGCCGCTTAAATATTGAAAGACCCGAGCAATCCACTTTCGCCGGAATTTCAGGAAAGCTCGTTGCCTCAAACACCACGCTTTTTACATCATCCTCGACAGGCAACACTTCATTCGGCATGCCGAGCATGACTTGATTAAACAGTTCAAGCAGCATTGATTCTCCTTTGCGAAACGTAAAGTTAGAACTGAGCCATCCGCAGCAGCTAAGTGCTAGCGATAAAGAATGCAATAGCAGCCTGAAGCCAGTCGATGTTGCGGTTTTTAAGTAGTCTGCTCAGCTTCATTCACATTGAAGCCCATACTTCTTTTGGAATGCGGCCGCTTGTTCTGCTGGCTCCTTACTGAGAAGGGCACAAGCAGTGAAATTGCCCACCATGCGGCGATTGTTTGTATCCGTATAGACCCAGTCTACGATTTGTTCTTGGTCAAAACCGAATCTCTCACCAAACTTAAATTTCTTTACAAGCCGTGGTTCGTTGTTGAGCACGCCCGTAAATCGACCACCTTCGTTTATAAAACTTCCGACCCAAAAATATTCGATATGCTTGCCATCTGAGATGGCGACCTTAAGCGCATATCCGCTCGTCCCCGCTGCAGGGTGACTCGCTAAGGGTAGAAACTCAGCGAGCTTCGCCTTTGCCTTTGCAAACGCCTCACGCATTGCGGGTTCCTCTTGTGACATGTGAGTGACTTCGTCTCGTTCAGCACGTTCTGTGATCGATTGGGCACACGCTAAGCTAGAGAGACTGAGGGTTAGAGTACAGAGAAGTATGAAGCGCTTTATATTCATTTTTATGATGTCTAACTTTTATATTGTAGGGCGGGTCGGTTTTGGCGCGTCGCGTTCAAGCGCAATGTTGGATCTCAATATATTTCGTGCGCAAATTGCAAATGTTAAACCGAATGAAAGCGGAATAGGAAGCATGCCAAGAAAGTCTCGTTTAACCATCCACCATGGAAACTCGCCGTAGTAAACCCAAGGCTTATACGCCCGCCAAGCAAATATGATGGTGAGCCAACCAATTGCGAGTAGCATTGAAAGGGCTGTCGACGGCGCCAGCCCAAATATAGCCGCAAGCACAAGAATCGCGAGTGGAATAGCGACATAGAAGAGTGCACCAACCAACGCGGCATCCCAGAGCCAGTCAGGTCGTGACCATTTGCCTGGCGAACCACCAGCATAAACAGCCGCACAAACAGCCATGCCCGCGATCAGCGCAATGAAAGCACAAAGTGAAATTTTGCCGATGCGAATGACCATGCGCCCTACCTTGATCTAATTTGACAGATTTGCATATTAAGGTCGCAAACCAAAATAAACAATTTGATTTAATTTTCTTAAAACGAGCCTCAGAAAACGCTGTTTTTTTGTCACACGGAATAAGCTCAGGTCTAAGCACGCGAACCATAACAAGACTTCAGAAATGAACACTTTTTCCGATTCAGCGCCCCATATCTGTATGTCTGCAAAAATAAAAACCGACATGCGACTTTCCCTTTTTTCCAAATCGACGAAACACGCAAAGACGTCTCAGTAAATACAATCTAAAGTACGCATCCTAGCTGGTTTTTATCATACTCATATCTGTATTATTTTTACACGCTTTAAATGCAAGCGGAATGAAGAAGTAAAATTATAAAAAACTGGCAGTATGTAAATACCTAACGATAAATCGCTATCAAATACTGCTTATTAGACGCACCGCTTATCACCACGGCACAGGTGCCCTATGACCAGCGCGAATGCTTGCCGCTACTCAAGTTTTTCCTCGATTTTGCCGTAACCGCCCATATCGCCCTCTCACCGACTTCATTCTCCAGCCATGCGCCCCATTTTTTTCTTGTTAGTTTGTCTTCTCCACGCCGGGTTCGCGCACGCGAACGATGCGCCTGCCAAACCTACTAAAGCGGCGGCGAAGGAGGAAACCGTTATTGAACCCCCGCCTAAAGATGAAGCCAAGCCTGCTAAGAAAGAGAGCAAGGCGAGTAAGGCGGCGGCGGCTGAGGCGGCGCGCTTAAAGGAAGAGCAAGCGGCGGATGAGTTGGCGGTAAAAATTGCTGAGCGTATCGCTGCCTTAAAACAAAAAGAAGAGGCGGCGGCCAAGGCGAATGCGCGCACTGCGCCACGCTATGCCCCGCCGATTCGGCGTCCTGATAGCAATGTGGGCGCGCCAGCAAAACCGAAAGCTGATGAAAAAGGCGCAGAAGCCAAGAGCACGCACAGTACTTTGCATTGGAGCTATGAGGGCGAAAGCGGTCCACTGAGTTGGGGCAAACTCAACCCAGCGTACGCGAAGTGCGACACGGGCGAGCGGCAATCACCGATTGATATTCGCGACGGTATCAAAGTCGAACTTGATCCATTGAATTTTGAATACAAAGAGCTGCCTTTTAGCGTGATTGATAATGGCCACACCATTCAAGTAAATGTGGCGGACGGCAATTTCATTAATGTGTCGGGCAGAACTTACGCCTTGGTGCAGTTTCACTTTCACAAACCGGCAGAAGAACGCGTGAATGGCAAAGGCTTTGAAATGGTAGTGCATTTGGTGCACAAAGATGCGGATGGAAAAATTGCGGTAGTAGCCGTGTTGATCGAACGCGGCAAGGCGCAGGGCGTTATTCAAAAAGTTTGGAACAACCTGCCGCTAGAAAAGAATGTGTCGGTCAGCGCCCTGAGTAACATTGATCTCAACAATTTATTGCCCGCAGGCCGCGACTATTTCACCTATATCGGCTCGCTGACCACGCCACCCTGCAGCGAGGGCGTGTTGTGGTTGGTAATGAAGGAACCGATTGAGGCATCGCCAGAACAACTGGCAATTTTTGCGCGCTTATATCCAATGAACGCCCGCCCTTTGCAAAAACCGTCGGGGCGCTTGATCAAAGAATCCAACTAAGTTGATGCAAAGTCTTCGATGCAGAGGCGCAGAGGACGCTGAGAAAAGCATTTAAGTTTTTGTTTCCTCTGCGCCCTTTGCGCCTCTGCGTTAAGACTTTTATCTTTCCCTTTTTTCAAACGAAAAGCTGCGCTGGTGGTTACAGCTCTTTTTTATATTACGAAAACTAAAATCTTCGACGCAGAGGCGCAGAGGACGCTGAGAAAAGCATTTAAGTTTTTTGTTTCCTCTGCGCTCTTTGCGACTCTGCGTTAAGACTTTTATCTTTCCTTTTTTCAAACGAAAAGCTGCGCTGGTGGTTACAGCTCTTTTTTATATTACGAAAACTAAAATCTTCGACGCAGA
>JAIETO010000095.1 GCA_019745005.1 Burkholderiaceae bacterium | reverse complement strand
ACTGTATCGTGACTTTGCTGAACAAGAGCCGAACATCCAACCTTTGTTAGAACGTCGGGGTTTGACTGCGCAATAAGTCCTATCAAAAAGATAGAAAAAACTAAAAGCGCCAGAACAAATGTTCTGGCGTTTTTTTGCCGACTTAATATTTACTCAGTACAGTATATTTTATAAGTCTTTTATTAAAATGCGTAGAAAGTCTATTTATTTATAAAAAATAGGCAGTATATTATTTTTCAAACCTCATTTCATTAAACAAGTCTAGCACTGAATGGCGAAACAAGCGTGTCGCAAAATTGGATAAAAATTGCTACGCGTCGAACGAAACGTTTATCATCAATCATTATCAATTTGAGGGGGCACCATGAAAGTTGGAAAAAATTTTTTATTCTTCTTGCTCTTTATTTCCCCACTTTGTTCCGCGCAAACACCGAGTAATGAAGTACGAAAATTTCTCAAGTTTGACGCACCTGTAATTGCCCTCACCCACGCTAGAATAATCGACGGCAATGGCGGTGCAACGCAACTAGATCGCACGATCATTTTACGTGGTGACAAGATTGAAGCGATTGGCGATAGCAAGTTAGTCATTCCTAGCGACGCCAAGATTGTCGATGTGAGTGGGCACACCGTGATCCCAGGCTTGGTTGGCATGCACAATCACCTGATGTACACGGCGTCAACCCAAACGGATGAAGATGAGAAGCTGCCACCGCCTGGTTTCTTGGTAACCGAACTGGCATTCTCTGCGCCCCGCCTGTATTTGGCGTCAGGCGTCACGACCATGCGCACTGCTGGCAGCATCGAGCCGTACACGGACATTAACATCAAGCGCTTAATCGATACGCTCAAAATGCCCGGCCCGCACATCGATGTGACGGGACCCTACTTAGAAGGTAAAGAAAGTATTTTTCCGCAAATGCTGTGGCTTAATAACGCCGAGCATGCGCGCCAATCGGTCGCGTTTTGGGCGGGGCAAGGCATGACTTCTTTCAAGGCGTACGTAAATATTAGCGAGGCTGAGCTTGGCGCGGCGATCAAAGAAGCACACAAACAAGGGTTAAAGCTGACGGGACATTTGTGTTCAGTGGATTACCGCCAAGCGGCCAACTTAGGTATAGATAACTTGGAGCATGGTCCTGTTTTTACGGACAGCGAGTTTGTGCCGAACCGCAAACCCGACACTTGTCCTTCTGGGCGCGACATCGCGGCTTCATGGGAAAAGCTAGAAATCTCTGGCCCTGAAGTGCAAGGCTTGATCGCGCATTTGGTCAATAAAAAAGTCGCGATCACTTCGACGTTGCCAGTGTTTGAATCGTTCGTTGCCTCCCGCCCACTACTTTCTAAACGACAGGCCGAATTGATGTCCGCCGAATCCCTGCGCAGCCATTTACACGCGCGCAGTGGTGCCGCCACCAATCCACAAGCGGTGGCCGCCAGAGAAGCCGCGCTGAAAAAAGAAATGGCATTCGAATTAGCCTTCGTAAAAGCGGGTGGTTTGTTAATAGCGGGACCAGACCCAACGGGTAACGGCGGTGTGCTGCCGGGTTTTGGCGACCAACGTGGCATACAGTTACTCGTTGAGGCGGGCTTTAGTGCCGCAGAAGCAATCCAAATCGCCAGCGCAAACGGCGCAAAATATATGGGCTTGCTGCAACAATTCGGCACCGTCGAAGTCGGCAAACGGGCGGATTTAGTGGTATTAAAAGGCGACCCGAGTCAGCGTATTAAAGATATCGAAAACGTCGAGATGGTAATTAAAGACGGCCGCACCTATGACCCGATGAAGCTTATCAATTCTGTCAAAGGGATGGTTGGGATACGTTAGAATGAAATAATGAGTTGAAAAAAAAGCCTCAGAAAATGAATTTTTCTGAGGCTTTTTTATAGTCGTTGAACACAATAACTTTAATGTGCTGCGGTCTTGTATTTGTGCAGCTCCATCTTGCCGATCTGATTGCGATGGACTTCATCTGGGCCATCGGCCAAGCGTAGCGTTCGCGCCTGCGCATAAGCATAGGCTAATCCGAAATCATTCGAAACCCCTGCGCCACCGTGCGCCTGTATCGCCCAATCAATGACAGTGCAAGCCATATTGGGTGCCGCGACTTTAATCATGGCGATTTCTTTTGCTGCCGCTTTATTGCCCACGGTGTCCATCATTTGCGCGGCATTTAAGACTAAGAAGCGCGCTTGATCAATCAAGATACGCGCGTTGGCAATACGCTCTAAGGTCACCCCCTGCTCCGCCACGGGCTTACCAAATGCGACGCGGCTCAAGGAGCGCTTACACATATCTTCTAATGCGCGCTCTGCCAAGCCAATTAAGCGCATGCAATGATGAATGCGCCCTGGCCCTAAACGCCCTTGCGCAATTTCAAATCCACGACCTTCGCCAAGCAACATATTTGAAGCTGGCACCCTGACATTTTCAAACAGCACTTCGCCATGACCGTGCGGCGCATCGTCATAACCAAACACGGGCAATGCGCGTAACACCGTGACGCCAGGGGTGTCGCGCGGTACGACAATCATGGATTGTTGAAGGTGCCGATTGGGATTATGCGGATCGCTCTTGCCCATAAAAATGAAGACTTTACAGCGCGGGTCATTGGCGCCGGACGACCACCATTTACGACCATTAATCACATACTCATCGCGATCACGTACGATGGACGATTCAATGTTGGTGGCATCGGATGACGCCACGGCTGGCTCGGTCATGGCAAAACATGAGCGCACTTCGCCATTGAGCAAAGGCTTAAGCCACTGCTCCTGCAGCTCCGCACTCGCGTAACGGGCAAACACTTCCATATTGCCCGTATCTGGCGCGGAGCAGTTAAAGACTTCTGGCGCCCAAACTGCGCGCCCCATGATTTCACACAGCGGAGCGTATTCCAAATTAGTCAGTCCTGCGCCTAATTCTGACTGTGGCAAGAACAAATTCCACAATCCCGCAGCGCGCGCTTTTTGCTTGAGCTCTTCAACAATCTTTGTTGGAATCCAGGCATTTCCCGCTGCACGGTTCGCTTCAATTTCCCCGAAGAAGACCTGTTCATTGGGATAAACAAACTCAGCCATAAACTGCGTCAAACGGGCTTGTAAAGTCTTGACTTTGTCACTGTATTGAAAATCCATGGCGGTACTCACTTTAAAAATGTTTTGATAATCATCTACATGGAAACGAGTTTGTAAACGATGGCGATAACTTTAGCAAAAAACGCTAGTAAGAAAATAGAGGGGAAAAACTAGCCAGTTACACGTAAGTAATCATCTCACTTTGATTTAAGACTTCCAAGTGTGAAAAATTATTCAGGTAGCTCAAGGCGAGTCGAGGTTCATCGCCCGCGTGCGGTAAAAACTGCAAATGCAATCGTGTCACGCCAGCATTCACTAAAGACCAATTAAATTCAGCAAATTTTTCATCTGGAAAACCCAGTAGGGATTGGCAAATCGCTGAAATAGTGCCCCCCGAGGTGAAAATCACAATATTTTTTTTGCCGTCACTTTGTACAACCTGACGCTGCAACGAGTGCACACAACGCGCGCGGAAATTCTGCCACGTCTCCGTATAATCGCCGTCGTGCCGACCCGAAAGCCATCGGGCAATTGCTTCCGCAAAGATTTCCTGGAAGCGAAATTTACCGTTTGGGGTATCGATTAGAAAACGCTTGACCGCCGCGGGGTCGTCAAATGCGGGAACGTGGCGCGCCAACACTTCGTGATGATGGTATTCGTTTAAACCCGAATCACTTTGCCACTCAGGCAAGGGACTACCAACTAAAGAATCATTCTGTGCGCCAACGCCCGACAGGTCGATCGGCAATTGAGCATACGCCGCCATGCAAGCCTCCGCGGTTTCCCGATGACGCTGCATTCCGCCCGTCACGACTCTACCGATTTGCAAATGCCGCGCCGCCCACCATGCGCCCAAGGCACGCGCTTGATGCATGCCTTTTTCAGATAGTTGATCGTAGTTCTGGCTACCAAACGACGCTTGGCCATGCCTCACTAAATATATTTGTGCCATGCTTCCTTTCGATTGGCTCTAGCTTCTCGCACCAAACCAATTGCGATCAACAAGGTATAAATATGTTCGAGTTTTTTTCTTACGGTCGAATGATTTGCAAATCATTGTCCTTGGCGAAACTCAGCACAAAGTGGTAAGCCAAAGGTTCAATCTCGCGCAGCGCTAAACTCACGACAACTGAGCGCACGTCACCCAATAAAATGGGGCGTACATAGGGAGAGTACTTTAGATGCGCATTTCGCCCACCTTCTGGGCTAAAACAAGACATCGCGCCACAAAGCCGCTCGGACCAATCGCTAGGGCGAAACTGTTTTCCGCTGCTCGTCACACCCTTAACGAAAAACTCGTCAGCGTTGGGCTTTAATTCTTCGATAGGTTCAACCATAAGGTAGTGCGTTCGTGGGCTGTTTTCTTTGTGGATAAGGATTCCGATCAGTTTGCATGAAAACTATTTGCAAACTCGCTTGCTTAACGCAGGGAACTAAGGCTTGCGAACCCCTGCAAAATTATAGCGTATTGCTCTTTAGTCTGAAGTTCATTGCTGATTCCTCTAGGCGTAAATTTCATTTGGCAAAAAATATTTCTGCGCATGTCGCTTTTTTCTTTAAAAATTTTCATTGTCATCTAGTTGTCACCAAACAAACCTAGACTCCTTGCACTTTTATAACTAAAGGAAAAGACATGGTTCAAATACAGGGAAACTTGTGCAATAAACTTGATTCGCTTCATGTAAAGAATGAAAGCAAATCGAGAAGCACAAAGATGATTCGAGGTTTAACTTTCTTCAGTGTTGCT
>JAIETO010000164.1 GCA_019745005.1 Burkholderiaceae bacterium | reverse complement strand
AAATTCTATCGTGGGAGGAAAGTCTCGGTTGTCGTGAGGATTTTCATGTGCTGCAAGAATACTTTCGTTCGGAAATTGGCTAATTGTGCCCATCCCCTCGAAAAGGTAAAAGTTTCTTGATGGCAGCAAATTTAGGCCAGCGACCCCTCATCATCCTCGTCCAATGCGGTTTTCCAATATCCAGGTTCTGCATATCGCGCTGCCAATGCGTCCAAGTCAGGTATCGGCGTTTCTGCCGTAAAATCAAATTTTCCAATCATGTTCACGTGACGCCAAGCGACTGGCGATACGCCTCGTAAAACATTGATCGCCGCTTCATCTCCGGTATCGCGTTTTTGATCATATACTTTGGACAATAACAAAGTATTGTAATAAATAATCGCATTGGCAATTAAGCGTGCACATTCATTCCAGATATGCTGCTCTGCTTCAGTTTTAACTCGAAATTTTCCTCCATTGACATAGGAAACCGACTTGCGAAATCGATGGTAAGCCTCCCCCCTATTCAATGCCTTTTGCACGCTTTGCCGCAAAGTTACGTCGTCTATGTAGTCAAGAATGTAAATTGTTCGACAAATGTTATCCAGTTCCCATAGCGCTTTCTTGGTTTGATTTTGACGTGCGTAGCTGCTAAGTTTTCGAACGATTGTCGCTTGCGTGACGTCTTTCTGCGCTAATGATGCCAGGATGCGTTGAACATTGGGCCATTCTGTGATGATGATATCTTCGTATATTTTGCGTGATGGTTTGATCAGTAGATCGCCATAGTCCTTAAGGTTTTGAAAACCAACCAATTTTTCCATCTTTTTATGCAAATTACGATATCGTGGCGCAAACTGATATCCGAAAGCTTTCAAGATGAAAAAATTTACTTGATTTGTTCCGTGCGTGTCCGTGGAATGTAGATCCGGTTTGATGTCTGAGGTGTTGTTGTAAAGAATATCGAAAACGTAGTGACTCTCGTGTTCGTGGGTACCTATCACCTTTGCATTTATAGGTACATGGTTGGCTACAATGGTGTATCCACTGACGCCTTTATGTAGTCCAAAATATTTAGGCGAATACCGGGAATTAACAGTATTAATTTGAGTTTCTATACGCTGTCCATCACTGCTGGAATGCACTTCATCGCGGATTTCGAATAGGTGAAATGCCGATAAGGATGCGGTTGCATTGCTGATCACGTCATTGGATGCGTGGAGTGTTTCCTGACGTAAAAAATTACGTGCGGTATTTAAAAGTGAGGCAAAATTTAAGCCTGAAACCTCAGCCATTTTTCCTAAGCCCATATTGGTTCCCATGGCAACGATACAGGCAAGCAGCTCCTTCGGATCAGGGTCGTGTTTCACATAGCGATCAAGTACATGGGTGAATGAATTCAAAAAGCCGGTACGCTGATGGACAAACCACAGAAGATCTGCGACACCTATACCCGGAAGTTTACCGTAGAACGGACTGTTGACAGGCTCCTCCTCGCTTGGATAGAGTAATGCCCATTTCTTTTTTTCGCCTCGGCCGCTAACCTTAATGTGTTGATTGATTGCGTCCGTAATGCGTTGATTGACTGCCTGGATTTTTGTCTCAAGCTCAACTTGAAGTTGTTCTAACGTTTGTTCTATTGGGGCAATCAGGATTGCCGCTCCGATTTCCTGTAGGATCGCATCCTTGTTCTTCCAGCGTTCTTCACTGATTAAATCATCTTCGAAACGTCTGAACTCAACACTATCCTTGACAAATAAATTGCCAGCTTCCAATGCGTTGCGCAGTAAGCGATAGAGCAGAAATTCATAGCGATCGACGTCCAATGGATTTTCTTCATCACCGTCTTTGCTATCCGTGCCTTCAACGGCTGGAAAGAGATAAGGTTGCAGGGATTTGGGAATAACGTCAATAGGAAACAGTGACAGCTTGGTTTGGCGAAGTGATTTTCCTTGCCGCAGCAGATCCTGTAAAAGTTTTACTGCGTCGAGAAGTGGCGCTTCTTCAACCCTGCCAGCAAAATCGAGTACGCAAAAAAGATGCCGTATGTTGCGTTTGAATTGACGTGACAGGGATGCGTAATATGCCCATTCGAATGCCGTCTTATCAAACTCGATATTTTGCAAGTACTTTGATACAACAGGAAATTGCTCTTGTTCTAGCAAGTTGAATGCCTGCGTTTTAACTTTGGAAAATGGAGCATCCTCAGGAATGCTAGTGTCGGTAAAAAGACCTAGTACCTGTCCAGCGCCGTCAAGATATGCGGCCATATCCTCCAAGGATTTTTGCAGTGCATCATCGGAGGCGCGCTTGGCTTCCTTTTCGTATTGATGAACCAGGTGAACAAACGCTTCGATAAGATTATCGTTGATTTGACGGAAGCGATGATAAGCGAAACATAGTAGATACAATCGCGTCGCGGATGGAGCCATTCGCCGCATTTTGTACACCGTGTAATACTTTACAAGAGATGCATAGTATTTCCCGCTTTCGACCGACAACCCTGCGTTTGTAAGAAATGTACGTGCAAAATCGTGCAGTGGCTGAAAAAACTTGCGCCGGTCGACTTCCTGTTTTAATTCTTTATTACTAAAGTCCCTCGCTTCGCGTTTTAAGGCACTAATACGGTATACATTTTCATCGGCTTGCAAAAGCGCGTCGAGTTGCTCTGTCGTCTCCGATGTCAGATTTTCGGCCAATAATTTGGTTATTCGATTGCGTTCGCTAGTAACTGCACGACCGACCAGATCCTGTAGATAGGTATACCCAGGAGCAATAATTCGCTCGTTTTGCATATATTCCAACAGCTCGCGCAAAATGTATTGCGGCTGTGTTGATAGCATAGAGAAACGCTGGGCTTTATTTTCAAGTTCGTCTTTAATTGTCTGGTCGGCGTTCCGATAATTGAACAGCGCCAATATGATTTTTTGGTGTTCGAGTCTTGTTGGCTTGGATAACGTTTTTAGTGAAGATGCGGCATTCTTATCTGTAAAATGACGTTTCTCCACATAGGCATAATCATCTCCGACCTGCTCCGGTTCATAAACAAAAAAACGCCGTTTTGCTTTGAAATAGCCGAGTTGCAGTGCTAAGTGGATAGCCACCGCTGCGGTATGTATGCGCTTGATTGTGTCAAGCTCAAGTATGCTGAAATCGAAGTAAAGTTTCCTATCATCATCGTTAAATTTTGGTAGATCATAAAGATCTTCTACTTCTTCGATGGACAGGATGTTAAGGCGGCGTGTATCAGAGGACATAATGGAATTGGGTACCCGCTGCGTGTAGCGGCTAAGAAAGTTGCAGGTGGATTTTCATGTCGCTTTTCAAAGCGGCAATGAATTAAATCGTTTGGAATATTTTCGAAATTTAACTGTCTTTTACAGCAGTAAAATGTAGAGCAACTTTCACTGTGTATCTTCAAGTGCCGGGACGTTAGGCCCGCCCCGGCGGCGTGTTTTGATGAAATCAATGCTTGTGTTCAGTATGCGCATCCTTTGCAATCACAAACGGTGCGAAGCGCGCCTGTTCTGCTGGCTTTCCCGCAAGAGCAATAGACAGCACTGCCTTGACGTCAACAGTCGAAGCATATTTGGCGGTACTCTTTAAGCGATTGTCTCCGTCCGGAACAAGCGTTGCGGTTGTTTTGACTTTACCGGCGAGGATGGTCGCTGTGCCAGTAGCGCCAGCAGTTGGGATTTTGGTGCCAGCATGATCTGTAACATAGACGGTGACTTGGTTTTCTTTGACGTCTTTGCTGTCTTTCACCATGACCAGTTCAAAATGATACGCACCCGCCATACGTGTTTGACCACCATTGGGAGATTTGAGCGTATCGAGATAATCATTGTCATGTGCAAAAACAGAGGTGGCACTTGTTGCTAGTGCCAGCGCTGCGGCCAAGCTAGTAGCGAATCGTGAAAATGAAGACATTGTATTTCCTTTCGGTGGTGACCCCATTTGGATCGTTGGGGTTGATGAATATAAGATTAAAAACTTTCTGTGCCGCGTGTCGCTAACAATTGCGCCAAGGGTTTTTCACCCCAGAGCCAAAACATCAGGGGGGTAAGCAGCGTATCTAACAGCGTCGAGCTGATCAGCCCACCGAAGATCACCACAGCTACCGGATGCAGCACTTCCTTACCTGGCGCGTCGGCTGAAAGCAGTAATGGCAGCAAGGCAAACGCAGCGACCAAAGCGGTCATCAATACTGGTGTTAGTCGCTCCAGCGATCCACGAACAATCAGATTTTGCCCGAAATGCTCCCCCTCAAAGGCGCATAGATTAATGTAATGGCTAATTTTGAGAATTCCATTACGGGTAGCAATACCGGTCAACGTAATGAAGCCAACCAGTGCAGCGACCGACAACGGCTGACCTGAAATCCACAAAGCGATCACACTACCAATCAAGGCAAGTGGAATATTACCCATGATGATAAGGGTCAGTGCTGTGGAACGGTAACGGCTGTACAGCACCATAAATATCATGACCAGCGAGATGGAGGCGAGTAAAGCAATCAGGTTTGCCGCCTGTTCCTGCGCCTGAAATTGTCCTTCAAGGGAAGTGAAGTAACCTTCAGGCAACGGCTTGGTCGCAAGTTCGGTACGAATATTAGCGATAACTTTTGACATGTCACGACCATCTGTATTGGCCGCGAGTACGATGCGACGGCGAGAGTTTTCACGACTAACCTGATTAGGTCCATCACTTTCTTCTATCTTTGCAACCTTCGAGAGCGGTACCGTGCCAGTGGGGGTTTCAATTAAGAGGTCAGCCAATGCCTGTGGACTACGCGCTGATTCAGGCAGACGCACCAGCAGATCAAAGCGGCGGTTCCCTTCGACAAT
>JAIETO010000089.1 GCA_019745005.1 Burkholderiaceae bacterium | reverse complement strand
CGCAATTACACACCATCGATTTCGCTGCCATAGGCTTGGGCGATTACGGCAAGCCGGGCAATTACTTTGCGCGGCAAATTGATCGCTGGACTAAACAGTACCGCGCTTCAGAAACAGAAAAAATCGATGCCATGGATAAGCTGATTGCATGGTTGCCAGCCAATATTCCCGCAGGCGAAGACACCAGCATCGTGCATGGCGATTACCGCATGGACAATATGATGTTTCACCCGACTGAGCCGCGCGTGTTGGCGCTATTAGATTGGGAACTCTCGACATTGGGCCACCCGCTCGCCGATTTTTCCTACCATTGCATGACTTGGCACGTGGCGCCAGGGCAATTTCGCGGTATTGCGGGGCTTGATCACCAAGCACTAGGCATACCAAGTGAAAAAGACTATATCGCTAAATATTGCGAACGCAGTGGCAGGACGATACGCGACGAAGACTTTGATTTTTACCTCGCCTATAACTTGTTTCGTATGGCAGGCATCCTACAAGGCATCATGAAACGTTATGTTGACGGCACCGCGTCTAGCGCCCAAGCGAAAAAATCTGGCGAAGCGGCGCGCCCCATGGCGGAGCTAGGTTGGCAATACGCTTGCGGTAAGCGGGACTAAGGCGTAAGCGCTTTTCTTCGCACGCCCCTGTTCTTTCATGCATAATGAATCACGAACTAAGGCAGAATTTTTCCAGCCCCTTTCTAGGAGAACGATAGTGATCGACGCATATTCATGGCCCACTCCCAATGGTCACAAAATTCACATCATGCTTGAGGAATGCGGCTTGGCTTATCGAGCCATCCCCATTGATATTGGCGCTGGTGATCAATTCAAACCAGAGTTTTTAGCTATTTCGCCGAACAATAAAATTCCTGCAATTGTCGATGCGGACGGCCCAGATGGTAAGCCCATCGCTTTATTTGAATCAGGTGCGATTCTGATTTATCTCGCAGGTAAAACGGGGCAATTTCTCGGCACGACTGATCGCGAAAAATTCGAAACTCTGCAATGGCTTATGTTTCAAATGGGTGGTTTCGGCCCCATGTTGGGGCAGGCACACCATTTTCGCATCTATGCGCCAACAAAGATTCAGTACGCGTATGACCGCTATACCAACGAAGCAAATCGCTTGTACGGGGTAATCAATCAAAGGCTAGAGCACTCACGCTTCTTAGCAGGTGAGAATTACACTATTGCCGATATCGCCACCTTCCCATGGGCACGTTCGTCGGCCAATCAAGGTATCGATTGGACCGAGTTTCCCCATGCCAAACGTTGGTTCGATGAAGTCGACGCGCGACCCGCCGTGCAGCGCGGCGTCAAAGTCTTGGCTGATTTGCGTAAGCCCTTGGTTGGTGACAAAGCGACCGAAGTACTGTTTGGTAAAACGCAGTATTCGAAAAAACCTGTGCAAAAATAAGCACATGCGCCGTCAACTCAATAAAAAGCAGCAAAAACTCGCTACTGATGGACAGCGCTTAATCAATCTTTCTTTAGCGGTGGCGCAATCTGCCAGCCGCCTAGAAGATTTGCGCTGGCAGGCGCAATTGGACGCGCTCGTCGAGAAAAATCTAGAACACCAATATCAACCGCTGTTTGATATCGTTGCCGAACAAATTTTCCACGCACACCCCAGCGCGTATGAAGTGTTAATGGAAACTGTTGAATCGATGGCGAGTTCTGGCACGCTCAGCTTTGAAGGTAAGACCTATCAAATGTTATTGATGGTCGCGCCCATATTGGCTTGGAGCCGTTTTGAGATTTCTGCCGGCGATATTCCTCAACCTGTCGTAGAAACATTGCACACGCTTTGGCGCGAGCATCTATTAGCGTCCGACACCAAAGTACGTGTTTTACCAACCCTCTATGCAGTGGAACAACTCCCCAAAGATCACTGTCAAGCGTATAGCTTATTACGCAGTACAGCGCAAAGTCTATTGAAGGAGCAGCCCAATCTGGCTCAACAACATATGCCAGAGACTGTCCCGTTTCTGGCAGACAGCCGTTACCTGCTCGCGGTGGTGGTGGCACCCGTTGAAAGCGCCCTGTTTGCTTGGCAAAATATTCCGACACCCTTTGATTGCGTGCAGGCTAAGAACGATATCCTGACGCGCTGGCAAGCGGCTGCTACACCATCTGCCATGCGCTTACTGCCTGGCTGCGGCGTCGAGCTGTTGATGCCTGAGGCTTTTTATACGGCATGCCGCGAATCCGACGTGCGCATTCGCCCCATTTCAATTCGCTCCGCCGTGTTCTACCTCACACAAACCTTCGGTATTGATGCCACCGAACTCGACGCCTTCGTTGCTGCCTTCGGCGAAGAAGACGGTACGGACAGAATCGATGAATATCGCATCAGTTTTTCGCTAAAGAACCAAAGCGAAGTGATTCATGGTTTAGTGTGGCCGCTTTATCAGCAAGACGATGCCGCTAACGCCATCGGCAACGAAAGCGATAATCAGTTGGGCGACATCCCTGCAATATTGGCGGAAGCCGGTTTGCTCGACGTAAAAAAAATACCCGCCATCTTCCCGCTGGAATATTGCGACGATTGCGACGCACCACTTTTTTGTAATCGTGATGGTGAATTAGTGCATGCGGAAATGCCCGACGACGCGCCGAATCCTGGTGCCAATCATTTGCACTAAACGAGGCAGCGCAATGACGCATTTTTATTGCGTTGCGACATTTTACGAGAATTTTTTTGCTTGTAATTCGTACAATTCTATTCAATACTAGCATTCAATTGCGGCCGAATAAGTTGAGTGATTTTTTCTCGCTAAAAAGCATGTCGTCGATTTCTCACAAATTGCATCGTCGCTTTTTAGAGGAAGCTTGTGCAGCGAACAGTGACAAACTTGACACCTGCTCGGTGCAGGTACGTCAGGACCATCGCAGATTCAAGATTGAATAGCGTAGTCACTCAGTCAGCGTTTAATCAGCATTTCCCGAAAACTTTTTTTCCATGAACGAATCAAAGTAGACACCTCCCACCCATAAGCTTCTTTTCACAAGGAACATCATGCGGCATCCTCTCTCTCATTTTGGTTTTATCCTCGCACTCTCACTGTTTAGCCTTAGTGCACTACCCGCTCATGCGCAGGCATTGAGCCTCGATGAACTTGTCGCAAAAAATGTGGCGGCGCGTGGCGGCGCAGCGGCTTTAGAGGCGATGAAAACCTTGAAGCTGTCGGGCAAACTCTTGGTCAATCAGGGCCAATTTGAACTTGCATTCGTACAAGCATTCAAGCGTCCTTACAAGGCACGCTTTGAAGCCTCGCTCCAAGGACTCACGCAAGTGCAAGCTTACGATGGAGCAGACGCTTGGCAAATCAATCCGTTTGGCGGCAGAAAAGACCCCGAAAGAATGTCTGCCGATGATGCAAAAGGCTTGGCGGAAAGCGCCTATGAATTTGATGGCGCATTGGTTGACTGGAAAGCCAAAGGCACAAAGTTAGACTACTTAGGCACCGAAGATGTGGACGGAACTAACGCCCATAAAATCAAGCTGACACGCAACAATGGTGACGTGGAATATATTTTTCTCGACCCTGAATATTTCTTGGAGATTCGTAGCCTAAGTCAACGTGTGGAACACGGCGTGCAGCAGTCGATTGAAACGGATTACGGCGACTACGAAAAAGTGAATGGTGTCTTAATTCCATTCGCTTTGGAGTTTGGAAAAAAAGGTAGCAGTGATCGCCAAAAAATCGTTGTCAGCAAAGCAGAAATTAATCTTGCGATGGAAGACGCAACGTTCGCATTTCCCGTTATCAAACCTAGCAAATAAGGCAGGGACACTCCATGCAAAAACACACTTTACATCGCCTTAAGAGCACTGGTCTCGCGCTCGCTGCTATTGCTGCTCTTGGGGTTCATAGTTTAACGTTCAGTGCAGAACAAGCGAAATTTGACTCGGGCACGATTTCAGGACTTGGCGCACGAAATATCGGCTCTGCCGCGATGAGTGGGCGCATTGCTGCCATCGCTGGCTTTAAAACAGATTCTGGTAAAACGACTTTGTTTGTCGGCAGTGCGAGCGGCGGGGTTTGGAAAACCGAAGATAGCGGAACCTTGTACCGCCCTGTGTTCGATCAGCAAGCAGTGCAATCAATCGGCTCCGTTGCTGTCGACCCTTCAAATCCGCAAAATGTGTGGGTTGGTACGGGCGAAGCCTGGACACGAAATAGCGTCTCAATCGGCAATGGCATCTATAAATCCAGCGACGGGGGCGACACGTGGAGCAATGTTGGCTTGCCCGAGTCAGAGCGCATCGCAAAAATTTTGGTGCATCCCAAAGACAGTAATACGGTCTATGCCTGTGTCGCAGGAAAACTCTGGAGCGACTCTGCTGAACGTGGGCTATATAAAACAAAAGATGGTGGCAAGAGCTGGCAACTAGTCCTCAAAGGACCGAACCTGTCCACTGGCTGCTCAATGATCTCTTTGGACCCGAGCAATCCTGACATCATCTTCGCAGGCTTGTGGGACTTTAGGCGTCAAGGGTGGACGTTCCGCTCAGGCGGCGAATCTGCAAGCGCTTTTTCTGGCAGTGGCTTATTTAGGTCAAGCGACGGCGGCGCGCATTGGACTGAAATAACCGACGCAAATAATCAAGGTTTTGCCAAAAAACCTTACGGCCGTATTGCGGTAACTGTCGCTCCAAGCAATGCCAAGCGCGTGTACGCATTTGTTGAATCGACGGACAGTGCCTTATACGTCTCCGACGACGGTGGACAAACTTGGCAACAACGCGACAAAAGTACGTGGATGGTATGGCGTCCCTTCTACTTCGCCAACCTGATTGTTGATCCACACAACGCCGACAAGGTTTTCAAAACAGATGGTGCATTAATTGTGAGCACCGA
>JAIETO010000126.1 GCA_019745005.1 Burkholderiaceae bacterium | reverse complement strand
ATGGTGGCGGAGAAATTGCGCGCCAGTAAAGTCATCGGTGTTGACATCGACCCGCAGGCGATTGAATCTGCGCGCTTTAATGCCGAACGCAATCATTGCCGAATCGAATTTGCCTTGCCGGAAGAATTTGGCACAACTCACCCTAGCGGTGAACAGTTTAATGTGGTGGTCGCCAATATTTTGTCTAGTCCACTCAAATTGATGGCTCCCATGTTAGCTGGCCGCGTTGCGGCGGGAGGCTCGCTTGTTTTATCTGGCATCCTGGCACGCCAAGCAGACGAAGTTGCTGCCGCCTATGCACCGTATATTCAGCTCAGCGTTTGGGCTGAGCATGAAGGTTGGGTCGCCATGACTGGCGTGCGAGCAGCGTAGGTACTCACGTGGTGAGAAATTAGACCATGGCGCTCGCCACCCAATGCCCGCATTGCTATACGAGTTTTCGGGTCGTTAATGATCAGCTCAAACTACACGCCGGCCTTGTGCGCTGTGGCGCCTGTCACCAGACCTTCAACGGTATTGAATACCTGATTGCGCCAGGCGGTAAGCCGAAAGTCAATCCGCACACAGTGCCGGCCGCTGACAGCAACAAGGTCAGCAACAGTCCCGCAGCACCAGACCACGCAGCGCATGTAAACGAAGACTTCAACAAGACGGCATCTGGACAGTCAACTGAACAGGCAACTGAAACTGCGGCGGCAACAAGCCCCGTCGACCATGCACCTGAAAATTTAACGGCAGACTACGCTGACGACATTGTCGCAACGATCGTGCCGACCATGAATGACGATGAAGCCATTGCCGACCACGACATCAGCGCAGATCCCGTTCAACCAGCGCCAATCGCGAACACCGAGTTACCGCCTGCAGCTAGCCACGAACCTGCTTCCCAAACTAGTGCTAACCTCGATTTTGACTTGGGCGTTGATGAGCGCTTTAGCCATATCATTGACCCTGAATCGCAGGCGCAAGCGGTCAGTCAAATCGAATTGGAAACACGCGTGGCCGTCATGGATGAAGACAGCACCGCGTGGTCGAATACAGAATCAAAGTTTGGACAGCAGCTTGAACAACTCGACACGGCAGTTGAATCGAAAACGCTGGCGAATGAGCAAGTCCAAGTGCTTGACCATCTCACCGCACCGAAAACAGAACAAGCATTAAACGAGCCTTTAGAATCGCATTCAGAAGCCTTGGAAGAAGCGCCTGACCAAGCGCAAGAGGATTTGCCAAAGCGCCCGTGGAATGCGGTACTACTCGACGACACGGCGTACGACAATCTAGAAACGGCTACCTCGGACAGCGAGAAACCCGAGTTCGTACTCAAGGCGGAGAAGCAAAAAAAATATGGCAAATGGTTGCGCGCCGGACGCCTTGTCGCGACGCTATTACTTGCTTTAAGTTTGGCAGGACAAGCATCGTATTTGTGGCGTAACCAGTTAGCGGCATGGTTACCGCAGACAAAACCTTGGTTAATTGAAGCCTGCCAGCAATTGCATTGCCGTGTAGAGTTGCCCGCTCAGATAGAAACGCTTTCGATTGAGTCGCACGAACTCCAATCGTTACCGGCACTACCCAATGTCTATTCGCTTACTTTGCAATTGCAGAATCGGGCCAACCTCGTCCAAGCATGGCCGCGGCTTGAGTTGGTGCTCAAGGATAAAAAGAATCAAACGCAACTGCGCCGCGTATTTGCACCGATTGATTACTTGCCGATGAAGGCTGATCCAACCGTGGTAGCCACAGGTTTTGTGGGCAACAGCGAACGCACTCTTAAAATTTATTTCGAGCTAAGCGAAACTGTTGCGGCGAGTTACGACGTTGGCTTGTTTTACCCTTAAAACTTCAAGCAGGCTGAACAAGAGCTTCGCCAATGCGACACTCTTGCCCCTCCCTACCTACTCATAATCGCATTCGCCACTTGCAGTAAAAGCGCATTGTCTTCTGCAGCATATTGCGGTTGATACTTGGCGAAGGTTTCGCGCATTTCTTTCTGCCATGCGTTCACGCCATTGGTTTGGATTTCAGTGGTCGTTTTTGCGCGCCATGCGGCGCTCACGTTCTGTGGGTTGTTTTGTAGTTCGTCGAGCAAGGACAGCAGGGACGTGCGCATGCCGTTGGTGACCATCGTGCTCCACAATTGCGTTGAACGGTCTTTCAGCGCCTGCGCGACCGGGCTACCACCTTTTTTCACGTCTTCGTTCCAAATGTCACCGCGCGCCAAGGTATTGCGACCGTAGGCCAAAAAGTAGGAATAATTGATGAGGTCCTGCTTGTCCGCGTACACATAACGCTTCACGCCCGTGGCACTTTGGCGATCTGTATCGGTTGATGCTTCGGGCAAGTAGGGCAAAGCCAGCAAACGCATCTGCGTCATGAAGGCGTTGTGATTAAACATTTGCGCGGCCTCCAAACTCTCGATCAGATACTCACCGACACGGGTGGAATTACTCGGGCCACTACGACTAAAACTCGGATCCATGGTGAAGCCTAACCACATCCAAGGTAAGCGGATATCTTCACGTTCGGCTTTGATGGGTTTATTTGCGTCTATGCTGCCCACCACAAATGCGGGCAAGCCCAGCGCCGTCGCGACTTCACCCAAGCGCTCATTCCCGTTGAGTTGCACACTTAAAGCGCCGCGACCTAACTTGTCGCCAACGTTCCACGGGTCAGCGGGCAACATCGCGTGCCCACCCCAATTGCTGATATTTTTGACCGGCAAATAAGGCGTTTGATCAAGATAGGAAAACGCAATCGCGCCCTGCATAAATTCACCATCGACACGTCGCCCCACCACACCAATACGGATTGATTGTTGACCAATCAATACCGAGCCGAATTTATGCCGCATGCCGATATGGATATTCTCGCAGGCCAGTGGACTCTTAGTCGCGGTGCAGGCGGAGAGCGGTGTGGCAACTTGCAAAAGCTCATCCACCGCGCCAAACATTGCCCAAAAATTGGCATTGCTAGGATTTGCCAAATACGCGTTTTGCAAGGCTTCCCATTCGACTTTGCGACCAGGCTTGGGAATCATGCCGACATCAGCCACCCAATCGTTCAGTGTGCCTTCCGCAGCACCGTGAAACTGATCCGATGACCATAGCGGATACGCAATGCCAATTGGCAGGTCACGCAATTGCACACTTTGCGGATTCTTCTTGGCGAGGTTGGTACCGCGTGCAATGTCCAGCATTTCTTCACGCGCTTGACGTGCTTGTTGGATGGTGGCGATGCGCGTTGCGCCCGTCAAAGTCGGCGTCAGCTTCGCGACGTTTTCGGCGAAAGCGATATCACGCTTGATGTTTGCGACATTGATTGGATCGCTTTTTAAATCCGCTAAAAGTTGCTGACCACTTGGCTGAAATGGGCGGAAAGTACGCGCATTCGTTGTTGGCATTTTGTATTGAATCCGCATCGCGCGTACGGCGGCAACCAGCGCATTGGCTTCGGCTTCAGTGGCACCGTCAGTGGTGGCGCGGCGTTTGATATCGCTATCGGTTGAACCGATGCGCGCCAGATCAAAGAAATCTGCGCCGTGACATGAAGCGCACGAGCCTTTGGGATGTTTGCTTGCCAAGTCATTACGCCATAGTTGCATGGCGATTTGATGATTGGCGAAATTGGCCGCCGCTTGGTTTTGCGGCGCGCCGGCGGCTTGGTTCGTACCATCTGCAGCGGCGGGATTCGCGAGATTTGCCGCAATAACATTGGGCGGCGGCGGTGGCGCCTGCTTACCCTTCGCAAAGCCTGCTTGCGTTGATACTAAAAGACTTAGTGCGATTGCGTGGGAAACTGTGGGCTTCAAACCTAACCACGCGTTGCTCGCTTCGTTTGCACCTTGGCGCTTAATTTTTTGCATGTCGGCATCCGTATTGAAAGTTTCCCTAGTGAAAACCTCGCCCATTATGCCCCGTGCCGTTTTAAATCGAGACTAAATTAAAACTTTCGCCGCTTAAAGTTGTTACAAGATGTAAGTAAGGGCACAAGCAGCGTCAGCAAGCGGGCGCTGCTACGCAACAAGCAACTCAACGCAGGATATAAAATCATATACTGCCGAAAAATATAAAATTTATTGCCTAATTCCGCCTACAAATAATGCGATACAAAAAAATACCCATGCCGGTATATTGTTCACCGATAAATTTCAACTTGATCGGGCAGTTTCCAAGAGCGCCCGAAACGCGCCAAAAACTTTTTGCATCGCTGGCTTTTTGTAGGGATACAGATCTTCCGGATCCATCGCATGTACGATCATCGCGTTGTCAGATTCAAATACCAATAGATCACCCGCCAAGGTTTCTGCGCAATCCACGCCGAGGTAAGGCAAGTCCAAGCGCTCGGCGATGGCTTGCAAGGCGGCAGCGTGGCGATGTGCGAAACCCGTATCGAAGTTTGCCATGCATGCCGCTTCTTCCGCCCGCTTGGCGGCACTTTCGTTCATGCCCGCGTTGAGGTAATGCACCATCCAGTGACTAGATACAGCAAAGTGGCACAGATACGGCTTGCCAGCAATTAAAGCAACGCGATATTTGCGGAAGAGTCCGTCCGGACTGCGGTAATCAACGAAACGCGAAAGATAAAAAAGTTCTTCCTGCACTTTGCTGAGATACGCCAACAGTGCAGCACGATCTTGTACCTTCTCTAAATTTTGCCCAGCGTGCGAGCCAATCGGGCGTACGATCAATGGGAAATCGGCATCCGGCAACAGGGTTTGAAGCTCAAGCTTGTCGTGCGCCAGTTCAAGCAAGGTGGCGCGCTCACAACGAACCGTCAGCGGCATGTCGAGGCGGGGAATATTTTGTAACGCGGCACAAACACCATCACGCGACAGCACACGAATCGGACCGGGTGGATTGATAACCGGACG
>JAIETO010000258.1 GCA_019745005.1 Burkholderiaceae bacterium | reverse complement strand
ATGGCGATTAATGTTTCGCAAGCGCAGTTCTCGCACCCACTTTTTATGCAGTCCTTGCACCGTGCACTAAAGGATAGCAACGCCCCGCCGAATCGTATTGAGCTTGAAATTACCGAATCAATGGCGATGAAAGATCCCGAGCTTTTGATCAAGACCTTAAATCAGATCAAACAATTGGGCATTCACGTTTCCATCGACGATTTTGGTACGGGGTTTTCTTCGCTCAGCTATTTGCAAAAGCTCAACGTCGACAAACTTAAAATCGATCGCGCTTTCGTAAACCAGATTAAAGATTGCTCCGGCGAAGGAAGCATCGCCAAGATGGTCGTTCAACTGGGGCAAAGCCTAGGCATGGAAATCATCGCCGAAGGCGTTGAAACCAGTATGCAAGCGGAGACCTTACTTTCATTCGGCTGCCATATGGCGCAAGGCTATTTTTACGCCAAGCCTATGGAGCACGATGCGCTTCGTGCTTGGCTTGCAGACCATACGAAGCGGATAAAAGTCATTTAACTTGCTATGCTCGTGAACCCCCACGGCTTAGCAAAGTTGAAACAGCGTAAAAATTTGCGCCATTCGTGAAGCGTCGCCCTTAAGTTTCCAGTCATAAAATCCCCTAAGGAAGCGCTGATTAAGTTGTGTAAGCGACCGAAGTCTGAATAGATTAGCGGAGACGCACAAAGGTACGCTCAGCAACGTTGCTAGTCCCGTAGCGGGAGCCGTAGCGGTTTTCGCAGTTTCTAAATCTGCTCGCGCAGTAACTTAATCAGAGCATGTCGAATTGCTTTATCTCATTTCACCTTCTATTCCCTTGATTTTGCAGACTGTCGCACTGCGCTGGTTCAAGCGCGGTGATTTCCTTAAAGTACAGTTAGCGTCAAATCACACGGGTGTGCCGATTCAATAGCGCAAGCATATTGGCAACGACACAACGAATTTATTTTCTTAAAGAAGAGCATCATGAATAACTCAAATCTCGACACGATCAAAGATTTTGCTAGTCAAACGTTACGCTGGTTAAACGTAGCGTTTGACAAAACCGCCGCTTGGGTAACGAAGCTTTCATGGTGGAAGTTTTTCCTTTTCTTTTTTGTCACGATGATTTGCGGCGCGATTTTGCAAGATACGATTTTTTCCACCGAAGAGAGCGTCACGGTGAGTAAAAAGAACGGCGCGCAAAAAAACTCCAAGACGCGACACGTCATTGACGGCGATACCAATGTTGAAATTAATGGCACTGGCATTCACATTCGAAAAAACAACGGCGACGGAAAAACCATCGAGATTGATGAGAACGGAATTCGTGTTGCGAATGCTGAGAAAAAATCCGATAAAACTAAAAATGAAAGTTCAAAAAACCCACCATTAAATCCTGCCGATCCAGCAACACCCGCCACACCGGCAACACCTGCGACGCCAGCCGTACCCACGCCGCCTTCAGACCCTGTCGCGCCTGCTGTCGACACCAAAATAGGTGAAAGCGATATTCACATTAAGCTGCCACCAGAAATCGCGCAAGAAATCAGCGATGAAATCGAAAATGCGGTTGCCGATGCTGCTGATGAAGAAGTTAAAACCTATCGCAAGAATTCATCAAAATGGTTTATGAACTTCGTAATTCTTTCGCTATTTGGATTGTTCGCGATGAAAGCCCTCATGGGCGGCAAGGTGCGAGCCGAAGAAAAAGCCAAAGAAGCCAATGCAGCTGCAGAAAAAGAAGCGCTTTTGCGCCAAGTTAGCGAGGCACAAATGCAAATGATGCAAGCGCAAGTCGAACCCCATTTCTTATTCAATACATTAGCCTCGGTTGAGTATTTGATTGAAACCGATCCACCCCGCGCGGCCGCAATGCAAAGAAGTTTAATCGCCTACTTACGCGCCGTACTGCCACAAATGCGTGAAAATGCAGCAAAGACCAATCTAGGGCGCGAAGCCGATATGGTGAAATCCTATCTCGATTTGTTGAAGATGCGCATGGAAGAACGCTTAGACATCGATTTCATCATGCCAGAAGGATTGCGTAGTGCGAGTTTCCCGCCGATGATGTTGCAGTCCTTGGTAGAAAACGCGATCAAGCATGGCTTAGAGGTCAAAGCAGATGGTGGCGTATTGCAATTTAGGGCTGAAGTCGCGCACAACAAACTGCGTGTGACGGTTGCTGATACGGGCTTAGGCTTCGGCGCGAAACCGAGCAATGGAACGGGTCTTGGCTTGCAAAATATCCGTGAGAGGTTAAAGCTCATTTACAAAGAAAAAGCACAAATGATCATTGCGCCAAACCAACCCTCTGGTGTTTGCGTTACCATTGAAATCCCCTACGAACTCGCCCAATAGAGAGCCACCATGCCAACCGCAATTATTGCCGATGATGAAAGAATGATGCGCGATCAACTAAGGTCGCGTCTCGAGCAAGTCTGGCCTGAACTGCAGATTCTCGCCGAAGCGAAAAATGGCGAAGAGGCAGTGCAGATGGTAGCAACACACCAACCAGATTTGGCCTTTCTCGACATACGCATGCCCGTTAAAACCGGTCTTGAGGCTGCCCGTGAAATCGGCGCACAAGCGCATATCGTTTTCATCACCGCCTACGATCAATATGCCATTGAGGCGTTTGACCAAGGCGCGGTCGATTACGTAATGAAGCCCGCCGATACCGAAAGGCTAGCGCGCACAGTCGAGCGCCTTAAAGCACGTTTGGCTGCATCAAGTGCACCGAATGATATGAGCAGCATGCTGGCAAAACTGGCGGAACAAATGGGTATCGCCACGAAACGTAGCTATTTAAAGTGGATACAGGCGTCCATTGGGCAGGAACTGCGCTTGATACCGGTGGAAGAAATTTTATTTTTTCAGTCAGACGAAAAATACACACGGGTGCAAACGGCGAGCTATGAAGCTTTGATCCGCAAACCTGTGCGTGATCTGGCGGAAGAACTTGATCCCGAATTATTTTGGCAAATTCATCGATCTACTTTGGTCTGTGCGAAAGCGATTTCTGGTGTCGTGCGCGATATGCGCGGGCGGCATTTGGTGCAGGTAAAAGGATTAACGGAAAAATTAGAAGTGAGTCGTAGCTTTGTGCATTTGTTTAAACAGATGTAAGGTCACAAAGACTATTTACTCTTCGGGCTTACACAAAATTGCGTTGGCTAGGCGCGAAGGCGCAGACAATACAAATGTTACGGCAAGGCGGAGCAACAAAGCCAACGCTTGTTTTGCGTAAGTTTTAACTCTTAATTATTTATACTCGCGACAGTATTTTATAATAGCGCTTTATTTACAAGCGCGAACGTGGATTTAATTCCAAAATTTAAGGGAGTATTTCTTTCTTGCTGATTTTTCTTGCTCGACGATCTGCAAATTATTGGCCATTGGGCTTGCCGGATTTTGCAAGGATTTAGCAAAGAATGAGCTTAATGTTCAAGATTTCTTAAGAATAATGCCTTCAAGAATATTCGCAACATCCTCACATCGATCCGTTACAGTTTCCAAAATTTCGTAGATCGCTTTCAGTTTAATCAGCGTACGCACGTCTGGTTCTTCACGAAACAGCTTTGACATGGCCGCCCGCATCACGTGATCGGCGTCCGACTCAAGACGATCAATTTCTTCACAAATTTGAAGAATATCGCGCCAACGGTCGCGGTTACTTAACAGCGCGACGGCCTCTTGCACTTTTTCGGCACAGGCAAGGCACAAGTCTGCTAAACGTTTTGACTCCGGCGTGACAGCGCGTATGTCATACAAGGAAATAGTTTCAGCCGCATCCTCTAAAAGATCAAGAATGTCGTCCATGCGCGTAATCAATTTATGGATATCGTCGCGCTTAATTGGAGTAAATACAGTCTTGTGCAACAGCTCAATGGTCTCTGTTGTGATGCTGTCAGCCTGTTTCTCTATCGTCTCGATTGCATGAGCGCGCCGTTCAAATTCCTCGAAACGTGTCATCAAAGCGACCATCTCTTTTGAGCCGCTCACGCACATTTCCGCATGCTGATTGAACAGGTCAAAGAACTTTTTTTCTGTCGGAATAAATCGTCGAAACATTTTTTGTTAATGGTGAATTTTGAAGATAAAAGACGTACGCATCGGCTTACACACAAAAAGTTTGCTGAGTTGCTTTACTCGCTGTCCCCGTAGACTGACAATGCGCCCGTGTAATTATCGAACTTGGTATATTCACCCAAGAAGGTCAACCGTACGCTGCCAATGGGTCCATTTCTTTGCTTACCAATGATAATTTCAGCCGTGCCTTTATCGGGCGAATCAGGGTTATAAACTTGGTCGCGATAAATGAAAAGGATTACGTCGGCATCTTGCTCAATCGCGCCCGATTCACGCAAATCTGACATCACTGGTCGTTTATTTGGGCGTTGTTCTAGCGAACGATTTAGCTGAGAAAGTGCAATAACTGGGCACTGCAATTCTTTCGCCAAACCTTTCAAGTTTCGCGAGATTTCAGAGATTTCCGTAGCGCGATTCTCACCTTGCGAATTGCCCGTCATGAGCTGCAGGTAATCGATAATCACTAAGCCAAGCTTGCCACAAGTGCGGGCTAAGCGACGCGCGCGCGCGCGCAATTCGATTGAACTCAAACCAGGTGTTTCATCGATGTACAGTTGCGCATCATTCATCTTCTGAATCGCATGAGTTAGGCGCGGCCAATCTTCATCGTTAAGGCGGCCTGTGCGCAAACGGTGCTGATCTAAACGCCCGACCGAACCTAGCATACGCATCGCCAACTGCGTGCCACCCATCTCCATCGAAAACACCGCAACAGGCAAGCCTGATTCAATCGCGACATGCTCGCCGATATTGATAGAAAACGCTGTTTTACCCATAGATGGGCGACCAGCGACGATGATTAAATCACCTGG
>JAIETO010000250.1 GCA_019745005.1 Burkholderiaceae bacterium | reverse complement strand
GCGCGCCACACAAGGCCAACAGCACTCTGCAAGGAACGTGGTGTCGCTTCTTGCCCCGGCTGACTTTCCATTTCTAGGCTGTCAGCATCAACCGCACTTGCATCGGCTTGTAGCGCAATCGCTTTGTTTTCAGGTTCACCAAGTCGAACGCCAATTGCCCCGCCCCCAGCCGCTAAGAGTATGCCGGTAAGTTCATCGCTCCAACGGCTCGCATAATTCCGCCACGAATAGACGGCATCTTCAAAATTACCGACTACCGCAAAAGCAACGGCTGTGAGACGAGCGGGAATCCAATCGATCAAATAAAATATTTTTTGCGCATATTTACCGAACTCTTCATTCTGCATATGTTCGGGTTCCGTCCAGGTACGGGCCAGAAACTCAGCAAGACGATACATAATCGCGCAAGCTGGTCCCACCGGCATCAGAAACCAAAAGAAAACACCAAAAACATTCCGATGGCTCGCCATCAGCGAGCGCTCGACTGCAATGCGGGAAATTTCCGACACGCTGAGGTCGGTCGTATCTCTATGGGTCCAATCTGCGAGAAACTTTCTTGCCGCCTCTTCATCGCCTGAATTAAGAGCAACTTGGATCGACGTAAAATAATGACTGTAGCGCCGAAACCCCATCGTCAGGTAAACCACCAGAATATTCCACGCTAAGGCTGCGAACGGGCTAAAACTTAAGCAAAGCCAATAAATTAAAGCTGTAGGTATCGTCAGTGAGCCGACCACTATCCACCAACCTAAACGGCCATGTTTTGCCTTGCCTGCATTGCACCAAGCTTCGACCTTATCGGCAAAATGTTGAACCTGCAGGTAAACAGGGTTATCGACTCGCAAAGGTCGCAATTGCTCGATGAGAAGTGCGAGAAGAATAGAAAGGAAGGTCATATTGTTTTCGATACGGTTGGCGGTCAGCGATGGCAGTCGCACGTAAGTGCCAAGTGTAAACTGAATTGACCAGAGATTGAAGCATGTTTGGCGATCCAAACCAAACCATACAAGTTAAGAGTGCCTTATGCGGCTTTCAAGAAGTGAAATAAATTTCTCAACATGCCTGCGGTCGCACCCCATATAAAGTGACTTTCGTATGGCATGGCATAGAAAGTTCGTTTCCCTGCATTATTTGGAAGTTCTATTCTGCGCAGTTGGTGGTTTGCTTCGTTCATTAAAAATGCCAAAGGCACTTCAAATGTTGATGCCACTTCGAATGAGTCGATCTTCAATGCATATCCCGGTTTAACCAGAGAAACCACTGGGGTGACGTCATAGCCGGTTGCGGTGCGATACTGAGGTAATGACCCGATTACATCGATATGCGCGCGAGGTAAGCCGATTTCTTCAAATGTCTCTCGCAAAGCGGTTTCAACGCTATTTCCATCAGTTTCCTCATATCTCCCACCGGGAAAGCTAATCTGTCCGGGGTGATCATGCAAATGCGCCGCTCGTTGAGTCAACAATAAATGCAAGCCATCCTCTTTAATTAATAAGGGAATGAGTACCGCTGCTGGACGGAAAATCGTGCGCTCTGTTAATTGGTGTTCGTCCGTTTTCTCTGGTGTCCACGGCACATTTTTTTTGAAACGGTTGCGCAAAGCATCTGCCGTCAAAAATTCACATCGCACAAGGCGAGGCTCATTAATCGACTCACTCGGCAACGCTTGCGGATCAAACTTTAAACTCACGGTAATCCAAAAACATAAAAATAAAGATAGAACCAAACAAATAAAAAAGGGACGCTACGCATCCCTTTTTTAGCGCGAAAGTGATGAAACTTAAGCTTTTACAGCTGCCACCTTACGGTTTGGCAATTTTTCTTTGATACGCGCAGATTTACCTGAACGTTCACGCAAATAATACAACTTTGCACGACGTACGTCACCGCGACGTTTCACTTCAATTGAAGCGATCAGCGGGGAATACAACTGGAACGTACGCTCGACGCCTTCACCAGAAGAAATTTTACGAACGATAAAGTTAGAATTCAAGCCACGATTACGGCGCGAAATCACAACACCTTCATAGGCCTGAGCACGCTTGCGCGTACCTTCTACAACATTGACGTTGACAACAACTGTGTCACCTGGCGCGAAATCAGGAATGTTCTTCCCGAGGCGAGCAATCTCTTCTTGCTCTAATGTTTGGATTAAATCCATTTTATATACTCCATAAACCATCATGCTGACGCTTTCACTGCCTGCTCAGTAGAGGATGGGATTAAACATATGAATTTAACAAAGCGTCAAACTCACTCTAAAACACCAAAATGCAAATTTTGGTGGGCACTGCTCAACTCAAACTACTTAAAAATCTTTCATCAGCTTCACTCAAGAGCCCCCCTTGTCTTGCTGAAAGAATCAAGTCTGGGCGCTTCTCGAAACTGGCTTTTAATGATTGCTGTCGACGCCAAACATCAATTTCAGCGTGATTACCACCTAAAAGCACTGCTGGAACACATTCTTCTTCAAACACTTCAGGGCGCGTGTAATGCGGACAATCCAATAAGCCGTTCACAAAACTATCCTGAACTGCAGATGATTCATCATTCAAAACACCAGGAATCAGTCGAATCACTGCGTCCATTAACGCCATCGCAGGTATCTCGCCGCCGGACAGTACAAAATCACCGATACTCACTTCTTCATCGACGTAACTGTCAATTAAGCGCTGATCTACCGCCTCATACCTTCCACACAATAGGATTAGCTTAGACAGCTTCGAAAATTCTATCGCCTTACTGTGGGTCAATGGACGACCTTGCGGTGACAAAAAAATTACTTTGCAACCAGTTGAATCGCCATTCTCTCCTTGGCACTGTTTTGCGGCCGCGATTGCAGCCTTTAATGGCTTTGCCAACATCACCATGCCTGGACCACCGCCGTAGGGTCTATCGTCGACAGTTCGATGCCGATCACTCGTAAAATCACGTGGATTCCAAAAAGTGACGCGACATCTTTCTTGCTCAAATGCCCGCCGAGTAACACCCGACTGTGTGATAGCCGTGAACATCTCAGGAAACAAGGAAATGACATCAAACTGCATCATATTGATTGTCGCTTACCGAGCGTGCTTCGCTTGAAAAAGCAAACAGACGCCTTAAAAATCAAGACCCCAATCCACAGTGATCACACCGGCAGCTTGATCGACTACTTTCACGAAATGTTCGACAAACGGAATCAATTTCTCGTGTCGACTCAAATCTTGCTCAGCGACAGATTCATCAGCAACTCTTAAAATCGGATGAGCGCCGTTATCCATGAGGCCGCGAACGGTGCCGAGCCGATCACCTTGCAAATTTAAAACGACCAGACCAATTAGGTCTAACCAGTAAAATTCGTCGGCCGGCAAAGCTGGAAAATCTCTACGCGAGACTTTAACAACCGCCCCCTTCAGCAGCTCGGCAGCATTCCTATCGACAACCTCAGCAAGTCTGGCAACAACCCCATCGCCCTGCATCTTCGAAGACATGCGTTGCATTGGCATGGGATCAGTTGCAGCAGGCATTGCCAACCACCAATCCTTCACTCCAAGCAAAGCACCAGCCGTTGAGGAGTAAGGATGAATTTTCACCCAGCCTTGCAAACCAAATGCTCCCGATATGTAGCCCACATCGACCAAATCGCTCGGCAAGCCTTGCTGGTCAGACGCTGCCATCAAACCTACCGAGAAATTAGGCAGCTTTGGATTGCACAACTAAACGAGCAACAGCAGGCGACAATTGGGCGCCAACGCCTTGCCAATAGGCTAGGCGATCTGCTGCAATACGCATTGTTTCCGCGTTTCCTGTCGCGATTGGGTTGTAAAAACCAATGCGCTCAATGAAACGGCCATCGCGACGATTACGTGAATCAGTTGCAACGATATTGTAAAAAGGGCGCTTTTTTGCACCACCACGAGCTAAACGAATAACGACCATAATATTTCCAAAAAGGTTCTAAAGACGGAAAAAGCCGCAAATTATAGCGTAGAGACGCACTGTTCGCAAGTCGAGAATCGTCTTGGTTAAAAAGATCAGCAAACGATGATATGGCATCCAAGTTAGACTTACGCGCTACCTACCATTCTCTCCCAATTACTCAATCTGCATTCATTAATAAAAAAATATGAAAAACTCGTTTAAAAACAAAACACTCGCAAGCCTGCTCGCCTGTCTATTCGGATGGCTTGGCGCACATCGGTTTTACCTAGCGGGTGCACGAGATCGATGGGCTTGGCTGCATCTTGCCTCCCTTCCTGCCACACTTTTTTATTCCAAACTTTTTTTTAACCTGCCGTTATTTGTAACCGCAAGTCCACTCATTATTTCAGCATTGGCAGCGGTTTTAGAAACATTTGTCCTAGGCCTTATGCCAGACGACAAATGGGATCAAAAATACAATTCGCGTGTCGAACAAAAAAACAACACCCAATGGCCCATCGCGTTGATTTTAGTATTCAATCTTGCCGCGGGTGCCACAGGTTTAATTGCCGTACTGGCGCGTGGATTTGACTTGCTTTATACAGGTGGCGCCTACGGCTAAACGAACTTACTAGCCACAATACGAGCCTTAATGCCAGCACTTATCAGCAGAAAACAATGCAGTAAATGCTGGCAAGAAGTCCTTTAGAATTGATCTTCTGGCAACTCAAGCGTACCGGAAGCGCCGCTAACGATAGACGCTTGTAAGCCCGGTGCTGCAGACAAAACATGATCAGCGAAAAATCTTGCCGTCGTTACTTTGGCTTGTAAAAAATTGAAGTCGCCATCGCCCGCAGCAATCTTCCGTTCAGCAACAATCGCGGCGCGCGCCATTTGCCAACCACCCAAAACGATACCGGCCAACTTTAAATACGGCACGCTGCCCGCAAATACGCCTTTTATGTCGGATTTGAAGTTATTAACGACGAAACTAACCACGTCTTCCAAAGCCATTGAACCG
>JAIETO010000248.1 GCA_019745005.1 Burkholderiaceae bacterium | reverse complement strand
GCCCAACACTGTATGCACCCTGATGCGCGGGGCGAAATTAATTGCTTCTTGTAGCAAGTAGCGTCCTAGGCCTTTTCCACGTGCTGTTTCAGCAACATAGATCGACAATTCTGCAGTACCAGAATACGCTGGCCGCCCATAAAAATTTGAGAAAGATAACCAAGCCATGACGCTGCCGTCTTCGCCTTCGACTACCCAAAGAGGCCGCCGATCTGGCGTGTGGTCGTGAAACCAAGTGAGGCGCGATTCAACCGAAATAGGTTCTGTATCTGCGGTGACTTGGCGAGAGGCGATAGTGGAATTGTAGATTGCAACAATAGCGGGCAAGTCCGCCAGCGTCGCTAAGCGGTAATTCAGTTCAGACATGAGGCGCAATGGGTAAAAATCTTTTTAAAAGCTTTTAAGGAAGTGTTAGAGAGTATGTGTGGCGCGTGAACTGCGGATTGCGGCGCCCAACAATTCGTCTATGCGTAATTTGATGCGCGTACCACTTTCATCGCTGGGAAAATGAACGCCAATACCTTGCGATTTATTGTTACCCGCACCGGCTGGTGTAATCCACGCAACTTTTCCTGCGATCGGGTACTTGTTGGGGTCGTCGAGCAAAGTCAAAATCAAATAAATTTCTTCGCCTAACTTATACGAGCGATTGGTCGGTACGAAAATACCGCCGTTTTTCAAAAACGGCATATACGCAGAGTAAAGCGCGGCTTTTTCTCGGATCGCCAACGACAACACCGACGGCCTTGAGGGCGAAGGCATGTTGAGTGGCGTATTTAAGTCAGCAGGTAGATCGGCCATAACGCTAGTTTGTTCCAGTATTCAATTCAAGTGACGGCGTTCAAGTAAAAAGCGTCGCATAGTTCAAAAATAAGTCTTCCAAAAACAATTTGGGCGACAAAGGATGTTTTGCGACGGCTTGCTTTTCATTCGCAGTTTTTACGAACGCGTGTAATGCATGTGTATCGACCCGATCAGCGAGAAGCTTTAATTCACGGGCATACGACGGATAATACCGGATAATTCCGCTTTGTTTAACCGAAACAATATCGTAAAGCCAACTTTGAAGCCAAGTTACTGTTGTAGACATGTCGAGTTTGTGTATTTTTTCTGCCAAACGAAGACTTGCATCAAGACTTGGTTCGCTGACTTCTTTGAGAAATACGTCTAAATCAGAACGACTTTCCGACTCTGCCATCGCCATCGCTGCCAAGGGCGCACCACCCTTCAGGGCCAACCACGTCTCTGCATCAGGCACTTTATTTTCTTTCAACCAGGCCAAGGCGTCCTCTTTTTTTGGCATTGGCAAGGGGACTTTATGGCAGCGCGACAAAATGGTTGGCAATAATTGGTCGATGCCGTGCGATACCAAAATAAACACCGTGTTTGGGTTCGGTTCTTCCAAGGATTTCAGTAATGCATTGGCTGCAAAGGTATTGACCGCTTCAGCGGGGTAGAGCAACACCACGCGCCGACCTTGCCGATGGGTAGAAATATTCATAAAGTCAGCCAGAGCACGAACTTGGTTGATGACGATTTCTTTTGACGGTGTTTTACTGGCTTTCGCAGCCGACTTCTCGCTGGATTTTTCACCCGTTTTATCTGCCGCATCCGCTTCGGCGTCATCACTTACGGCGTCTTCTTGGTCTAATAATTCAGGACGCACGCGCCGGTAATCTGGGTGGCTGTATTGGGCAAACCAGCCGCAAGACAGACATGTACCACACGCATGCCCTGCCCCATCGGGCGTTTCGCACAGCAGCGATTGCGCCAAATGTTCGGCAAAAATGGTTTTACCTATGCCTTCGGCACCAAACAGCAAAATGGCGTGCGGTAAACGCGCCCGCATGCCTTGTATGAGCTGCCATGCTTCGGTTTGCCATGTGAACAAAGGATTACTCATGCGCGTTTTGCTCACATAACGCACTAATCAAGTGACTAAGCTCGGCGCGTATTTCGGCAATGGTCTTGGTTGAGTCGATGATGCGAAATCGTTGCGGGAACGCCGCAGCGCGTCGCAAATATTCATTGCGGGTATTGTTAAAAAAACTGGCCTGTTCACGTTCAAATTTATCTAAGTCACGCGTCGCATTCAAGCGCGAGCGCGCAACCTCAATCGGCACATCGAACAGCAATGTGAGATCGGGTTGTAAATTTGGGTGTACCCACTGCTCTAAAGCATCCAGCTTCTCAATCGCTAAGTGACGCCCGCCACCTTGGTAGGCGAAACTTGAATCAGAGAAGCGGTCGCAGATGACCCAATCACCTCGGTCAAGTGCAGGCTGAATTACCTGAGCAATATTTTCACGCCGCGCTGCAAACATCAACAAGGCTTCCGTTTCTAGGTGCATTTTGTCTTGCAAAAGCAGTTGCCTAAGACTTTCACCTAGCGCTGTCCCGCCAGGTTCGCGCGTTTGTACAACCGTTTTTCCATAGCTTTGTAGCAAGTCAGCCACGAACTGAATATGGGTTGACTTGCCCGCACCATCAATGCCTTCAAAATTAATAAATTTACCTGTCAGACCCATGTTGAATCACTTTTTTATCATTATCGTATGTGTAATTTAAGCGCGAATACCGCTTCGCTTAGTCGATTTTCTCAGCACTCGCATTTCAGCGTTGATATTTATTCACGGCGCGATTGTGTTCATCTAAATTTTGCGAAAAATGGCTCGTTCCGTCACCTTTTGCAACAAAGTAATACGCATTACTTTGCGCTGGTTTTAAGGCGGCTGTCAGGGAGGCCAAACCGGGCAAGGCGATGGGCGTCGGTGGCAAACCACCTCGCGTATAGGTGTTGTACGGCGTGTCCGTCTGCAAATCGACTTTGCGAATTTTGCCTTTGTATTTGTCACCCATGCCGTAGATAACGGTGGGGTCTGTTTGCAGTAGCATGCCGCTGCGTAGGCGATTAATGAACACCGCCGCGATCATCGCTCGTTCAGACGCTTGCCCCGTTTCTTTTTCAATGATCGACGCCATGACCAATGCATCATAGGGTGTCTTATACGGTAGATTTTCAGCGCGATTCTGCCACGCGTCTTTGAGGCGTTTCATCATGGATTGATGGGCCAATTGGTACACCTCCAAATCACTGCTGCCTTTAGCAAACAAATACGTATCAGGAAAAAATAAGCCCTCAGCCGCGCTGAACTCTGCGTCGATTTTTTTGACGATCTCTTGATCTGACCAGCCACGCGTATCGTGTTTAATATCTGCATTGGCGTCGATTGCGGCGCGCATCTGCTTAAAACTCCAGCCTTCAATGATCGCCAAACTACTATGCGAAAACTCGCCGTTCGCAATTTTATTGAGTAAGTCGAGAGGAGACTCGTCAGATTTTGCTTCGAAGGCACCCGCTTTAAGCTGATTTGCTTTGCCGGTAACGCGGGCTAACAACTCGAACAAATACGGATTAATCGGCACGTTTGCATCACGAATCTGTCGACTTGCACTGCGCAGGCTGCTGCCGGGTTTAATTGAGAAGTCGATACTCTTTTCGTTAAAAAAAATAGCTTGGCTGCTCCAGTAGGCCAAGCCACCTGTGGCGCAAAGCCCTGTTAAGAACATCAAAAAAAAGAGTCGTTTCAACAATGTCATTAGAAAAAAACGCAGTCTTCGAGAGACCACTATAATTCGGTTCAAACCGCCATTGTAATGGCTAAGAAGCCGCTAACAAAAAATGCGGGCAATGTCCTAGATATCTGCAACTCGAACGACTCACAATCACATTCAATAATGAACACTTCAGAAAACCAGCAACCGGCATCAATCATGACTGCGGAAGACTTCGGCGCCTTAGATCAAGGCTTTGTTTGCGTGCTTGATCATTTAAGTCTGATCCAAGCAACAGGCGACGACCGCGCTGGTTTTTTGCACAATCTACTCAGTAACGACGTCGAACATTTACCTGCCTCAGAAGCACGTTGGGCGGCATTGTGTTCGCCAAAAGGGCGCATGCTCGCGAGCTTTTTAGTTTGGAAAGAGCGCGAAAACATCTTTCTGCAACTCGATCAATCTTTGCAGGCAGCGATACAAAAACGGCTACAGATGTTCGTGCTTCGCGCGAAAGTCAAACTTGCGGATGTTACAAAAGAAATGCATCAACTTGGCCTAGGCGGCGCGCAGGCCGAAGAGGTTTTAAGAAATTACTTCAGTGCGCTTCCCCAACAAATCCTAGAAAAAATCGATAGTGAACACGGCAGTTTGCTGCATATGGGCTCCACTGTTGGTCATGCGCGTTACTTGTGGGTGTTGAGTCAAGCGAGCAAGAACGCTGTGTTCGAGAGTGTCAAAACAAAACTCAACTTGGTGGGTTCGCACCTATGGCGTTACGCGGACATCAAAGCAGGCATTCCTCGCATCGTGGCGGAAACGCAAGACCAATTCGTGCCGCAAATGGTGAATTTTGAATTGATAGGCGGCGTGAATTTTAAAAAGGGCTGCTATCCAGGGCAAGAAATCGTCGCCCGCAGCCAATATCTGGGTAAGCTCAAGCGGCGCATGGCAATTGCCCATGTCGATGACGCAAATGTGGCCGTCGGTGCAGAAGTGTTTAGCTTGAATGACACTAGCCAACCCTGCGGAAAAATCGTCAATATTGAACGTGAATCGACAGACCGTTCAATTTGCCTGGTCGAAATCAAAGTGAGCGAGCTAGAAGTGGGCAGCATACGACTGACTTCGCCGGACGGTGCACCCTTAGTCTTTGAGCCACTGCCATACTCAATTATTGATGTGACTGAGTAGTAAATTACTGCAACCCAATCATATACTACCAACGGTATTAAATAGATACGCTTGATTTATTGGCACAAGAGTGGTTAAAAATACGGATACTCCCTGAATTTTAAGAAAAACCTTTGATGGACTGCTATATTTATTACAAAAGCTTGGTGTCAAATTCCGCTCAGATTTGTGTGGAA
>JAIETO010000027.1 GCA_019745005.1 Burkholderiaceae bacterium | reverse complement strand
TCAACCATTTCGCGGTTAGCAATCTTTTCCCGCACCTTGCGCATGCCCTCGGCGCTACCTGCGGCCTCGGCCAACATTTCAATGTCTGAATTGGAGATGCCGCCCGCGATTTTTACCGAGTTCCCGCCCTCATCACTAACGAGTTCACCAATCCAATCGGCTTTTTTACTGACGATGCCGCGCTTGTATTCGTCAAAAGTACCATCGGCATCGTAGTGATAGATCGTCACTTTACCGACATAGTTACCTTGGCGGACTCCACGACCGTTGCGCTGGTGAATGCTATCCGGCGTCCAGCCTACCGTTAGATGGTGAATTGCCTGCGTGCCCTTTTGGTAATTTACGCCGACCTCTGCCTTCTTGTTGGCGATAACGACGCGGTAGCGGTTCTCGTCGCCCTCGGCGTTAAAGCCGTCTTGCGTATCCTGCATGTCCGCAGCATCCGAGATCGTCACACCATTTACGATGATGATCTTCGATGGATCGATCCCGCAGCGATTTTTTAGCAAAATTTTGATTTTATTGTGCAGCGATAGCATGTCGCAGAAAATCAACTGCTTGGCTTTTCCCTTGCCGCGTGGCGAGGCATCCTCTTGCTTGAAGTTTTCAAGGAATACAGCCAATTTCGGAGAGATCGTCACATCCAAATTGAGCTTTGATTTCTCTGCAATTTTCAAAAACTTGTTTTGTGTATCGATGTCTTCCGTGTCGATAACGATTTTTTCACCGACTATCTTTGCAACGATCAATACCTTCAACACTTCAACGTCATTTTCGCCACTATCAGCCCCAGACTTCTTTATTTTCCGACTGATAATCGAGGCTTGATCTTGCGCGAGCGACGGGCGATTGCGCTCTTCCGTGAATTTCTTGGCATTGAACTCAGTAACCACCTTATTCGCTAGTTCTGCCTGCGCAGTGCCAAACACATAGACGGTCGTTTGCCGCGCCAATTCAGGATCAGCAATTAACTTACTTACCTTATTGATGAAATTAAACGGATGACCGATCAAGTCGATAGGCTCACGGCTAATCTCTTGATAAGCAAGAACCATTTGCTCCTCTTGCGGCAACACATCCTTACCTCTAGCCATTTTTGACGCTGCGCTATAAATTGCCTGCATGCGCTGCAACTCTTTTACGTCGCTTGCGGGCAACTCAACTGAGGTCGAAATCTCCTCGGCATCTGGAATTTTTAAGTCAACTTGGCGCGCACTCTTGATGTTGGCTACCTGATTGAGCATGCTGCGCAACAGATTGGTATTTTGCAGACCTGTGAATACGCGCTGCAATCGCTCTACGCCTGCGAGAGATACAACTTCCTCTTCGCCAATCGAACAGAATGTCTGCATGAAGGCATCCGACCCGCGCACCCCACCCATGCGGCGATTTACTTCATCCTCACCAATAGCGAGCGTCAACATCGAATAGATTTCTAGCGGACTATTAGTGATTGGCGTGGCCGTGAGAATCAGCGCACCATCATTGAGCTTTGACTTGCCGCGTATATACCAAGTCTTCATCTGCATATCGAGACCGCGATTTGAAGTCGCCGGATCGGACAAAAACTTCGCTGCCTTGAATTCGACTGTTTCTTTTGAGTTTTTGAAACAGTTGTGAACTAAAATTCCTTCGGCAAAGAAGTTGTGGTTTCCATCAACCGTGATGTCGTAGACAAGACCGTCGCCACACACTCCTCCAAACCTCCCATCACTGCCTCGTTCGAGAAACGCAACACTAGCCACCCCAACTCCGACAAAAACGCCGTCTTCTTTAAATCCTTCATCTGAACCGCTCTCGAATAGTGAGACTTCCCGTCCACCTCGATCCCTAGACGAATTAACGGATTCCCCAGATCGAGCTTGTAGCATGACGGGTATCCGCTCCCTCTCGGCATCTTTGTTTTCACCGCGAACTCCGCTTGCCATGCTGAACCCAACGCCTTCGACAGCATCAAATGCGCCTCCGATAGAGGTCGCCCGTTCCCGCCCTGAACTTTTAACGGCTTGCCCTTGTGAGTTCCTCGCGAAATTCTCGTCAACCTGTTCTTCTCCACCGCCGCTGGCGTTTGCAGCCAATTGCCACGCTCCATCATTGCGTTGCGTGCGGCATTCGCATTCTCTGGACTCTTTTTCCACGTCGCCATTCGCGCTGATGTTCGATGCGTGTTCGATGTTCGGCAAGACCTTGAGCAGAAAAAGCTCGTCGCATGACCCTTCACGCACTTCCAATTCTGAGTGTGGTTTAACTCGAACACCGTCGCACACTCCTCGCACGGTCGATGGATCGGCGTCTTGACCCGCGATGCCAGTCCGTAGCATTTCTTCGTGCAAAACACCTTGATCCCTGCGCTCACTTTCGCCGCCTGAGCGTGCGAGAGCGGGAATTCCAATGAGCATTGGCTGCATTGCGCCATTTGTTTGAGTTTTTTCATGATTGCATTTTGATTTAAGAACGACATCATCAACACTCAAATTTTCCGCTTTAACGTAACCGCGATCCTTGGTAAAGAATGGATGATTGTGCGTGCAGTAAATTTCTTGGCCGTCCAAAAGAGTCACGCAGACCATTGAGGGTGCTTGGCGACTCATAGCATCCGTAATCTTTCGAAACTCAACAGCCCCAGTTTCGTGATTCAGAGAGCGAACCATATCGCCTATTTTTAGCTTTTCAATTGGAATTCCGTCAACCAATGTTCCAGCTGGGAAGCAGTGCCCTTCATCGACCACGATGGAATCGATACCCATATCCTCGAAGAACGGAACGGCTGCTGATCCTTTCGCGCCCGCGTCGGTAACGCCCTTCAACTTGCCCTCTTTAATGATCGAGGCGGACTTGCTCTTTGTATCGCTGGAATTGTAGGACTGATCAACCAAAGATAAATGGCGTTCGTACTCCTCAATCGTGCCCTCTCGCATGGGGATCATTCCCAGCGCTTCGTAGGTGACAAAGATTTTGCGATGCTTGTTTTCGAGAATAGTATTCAAGTCCCGCGCATAGTTCGAGGAATTCAATGTGCCAACGCCATTAGCATCGACATCTAGGCCGACAAACAGGCAATCATCAGTCGATTTGTAGCAGGCAATGGCTTCTTTGCGCCAATTCGTAAGCACCGCATTAGGAACGGCAAAAATAGTCTTTTTCTTGACTCCGATAGATTGCACGTGTTGGATCGTTGCCAGTGATGTGAAGGTTTTTCCTAAGCCCACGTCAAAACCGAGAATTCCACTCATGCGCTTTGCATAGCGACGAATTGCGCCGTTCTGGTAGTCATGAGGCTGAAATGCTGGGTTTAAGCCATCAATCTCCAGAGGGGAATTGTCATCCACTTCTTTGAAATAGATGTTCTTTGGATTGTCGAATTGACGCCGGAGACCATCTTGAACACCAGTATTTGACTTGCACCACGCATCAAATTTTTGATTTGTGCTCGTGATGAGTTTCTTAAGGCGTTCGATCCGAACCTTATCGATATCGCGGTTCGCTGCGATCTCCGCTTCACTGGTCAAGGTACTCAACACGCCGCGCTTCAGGTAGTCCGCAAAGCGCTTCATGTTTCTTAGGTCATTATCAGACATGCCCTTAGTTTTCTTGCCATCGAAAACGATTTCTGGCGTATCGCCATTGGCAAGAACAGAAAAGCCACTGTGAACATACTTTCTGAGGAACTCGACCTTTCTTTCGATGCTCACCAACGGAGAATTTAGATCGATGGTTAGGGCGCTAATGTCCGTTTTTACCAAACGATCTTGCGCGTTCTGGCGCTGGCGAACCAACTTTTCGCGCAACACAGGATCGCCAATCGAGGCAATGTCTTGTCGATTTCGCTCTAAGAATTCCGCGTAATTGCCTGAATAAAAATCGTCAGAGGACATAACGCCCTTGCCATCACTGGAGACGCACCACTCATCAGACTCCAACGGATCAAAACCCTCGCCCATTACTTCAGTGAGATGATCGAGCGGAACAAAGCCGCTATCGTCGGCCATCTCGTACTTCGCACGCTCATATTTCTGAGTAGGCCGAAGTTCATTGATAACAACCTCACTCAGCGACGTGCCATTCCAGCGGTCGCGGAATGATTGCGTTTTTGTGATGTACCAAATGCCAAGGAGCGACGCCACTTCGCGGACTTGCTTCGGCACTGTGGCAGGTATCTTTTTCGCGTTCTTTACGTTTAAACGTATCGCCGTCGAAAGCACAGGATAGACCTCTGCGTAATTGAACGGCTCTTCGGTAACGTGCTGATTGACTACATCTTGTAGCGCGAAAGCCGTTTTCAGAACATCGAAAACCGCCGAGCGATCAGCTTCAGGAATCGCGCTAGATATGTTTTGTACGGATATTTTTATCCATAAAGGAATATTTTTGTAGTCGGCTTTATCCTGCAAAGCCTTATTGAAGCGTACCGCATCTTCCCATTTAGCTTCTGTATTAACAGCCTGCAATGGGGAGAATAAGTTTTCACCAATTTGAACAATTTCAGCATCTTTTTCGCTAGGAGGGTCTTGAACAAAAACGCCATTTTTATAGGTCATTGTGCGACCAGCGACGGCAATCGAGTCGCCATCTTGATACTGTATTGCCGTGGTAGGCGCAGCATTAAGCCCAGCCCAATCAATGCGCGAGTCTGGTAAGCGCTTCAACAGCTTGGAGATGTTCGCAATACTGTCGTCACTAACAACCTTTTCAACGTCACCAAAGCGGCCACGCCCCATCTCTGTGCGACCGAGAACATTATGGAGTCCGTCGCCCTTAAAGTAACCACCTACCAAAAACTCATCCCAGAGCACTTTGCATTCGTGCAGCTTGTCTGGATTTTGCTGTGCAAGCTCCTCGATTTTCTCCCGTGCATCGTTGTTGTACTTGCGAAAAACGATGACATCGGTTGTCACGTCAGCGCCAGCCGCATCGAACATTTTGTTTGGCAGTC
>JAIETO010000029.1 GCA_019745005.1 Burkholderiaceae bacterium | reverse complement strand
TTTAAACTACGATGCATTCTGCTCTCTCGGTAAGTTTTCACTAGGTAGAAGTAACATGTTTAACCGACTGCAGGAAGCGTGGGCTACCGCGCTAGGTTTGCCAGTCGAGGCGGTGTTTGGGTTGGTGCACGTACCTCCGAATGCCTACTATCACATTTACCGCGATAACTTTGCTAGCATCTCGGAATTTTTCTATAGAAGCAGCTATCTTTGTAAGGCGGCGACAAAGTCTTTTGTCAATGGATGTCATGGGTTTGGCGCTAGTCGACGCTAAAGTCCTCGACGCCACTTTTCGTGAAAGAAGCTATGATTTATTTTGGTTTTGATCCCGGTGGCATTGCCAGTTTTGGCTGGGCGGCACTGCACATTGACGCTGCCGGAAAAATTCTTCAACTCAGCACTGGCGTTGTCACGACTGCGCAAGATGCGATCAATAAAGCGCACAAATCGGTCACATCAGCGCCGCGCGCGGTTGGCGTTGACGCTCCCATGTATTGGGTGCGCGAGGGCGATCGTCGCGTGGACGCTGCGATCCGCAAGCGCGTCGTCGCTGCGGGCGGGCAATCAGGAACCGTCAATCATGTCAATTCCTTACGCGGTGCATGTATCGTTCAAGGCATTCTGACGGCCAGACTGGTTGGAAAGTTATGGCCTGACACTCTGATCACGGAGGCACACCCCAAAGCACTGCTAAGACTGTATAAAGCCGCCGGGAAGTTTTTAGAAGACAATATGCAATTTCCGCATCAGGAACATGAGAGAGATGCGGCACTGGCAGCATTTTCCGCGTGGGCTGCGGCATCTGGCATGTCCACTTGGAGGAATTGGGTCACGGACGAAAACGAACCGTTTTTTCCTAGCGGCCGATTTGAATCCTACTGGTTTCCGGAACCGGCCAAATAAACAAAATCGGATGGTTGACCGTCCGAGCATTTGGAATTAAATGGTGCGAAACGATTGCTTCAACACCGAGCAGCCGCAACAATATTTCTCTGTATTTAAGTTTATTTGTATTCCATTAACAACCAATTTTTCCTGGGCGGTACGATTGGAAAATTTCTTCACAGGAAAATTTCTTCACAAATAGAAGAATTAACATTTTTTTATAAAGAGAAATTTTCTTATCTTTTATACTTGGTAATGTACTATTAGCCAATGAAAAAGAAATGGCTAATATCCTGGATTGGTGAAAGTGACCACAAGGCAGCGGAGAATCCCCGCGACGACAATGTCGGCCCAATTGCCAACGCCCTACTCGCACCCATTCATTATGATCGCGTATTCCTTCTAACCAATTACGCACATCAACGCAGCGTTGATTTTTGCAACTGGTTAGAAAAAAAGACGTCGTATAAAGATATAGACCTTCAGGATATTGAGCTCAGTAGCCCGACAAACTACGCCGAAATTTATCAAAACGTTTGCACAACACTCATCGACATTAAGCTTCCAAGCGAAGACGTCGAACTTACGTTTCATTTAAGTCCCGGCACGCCAGCCATGGCGGCGATCTGGATTATGCTTGCCAAAACACGTTTCCCAGCAACGCTAATCCAATCTGGCAAGAAGATTTTAGAAGATGGGACCAATACTTTTACGATTGAATCCGTAAATTTTTCTTTTGATCTCGCCAACGATTTTCTGCCCGAATTTTTACAACGTACTGATGCTCGCATTGAGCGCTTGACAACAATCTCGCCCGAGGCAGCACCAGAATTCGCAAAAATCATTCATCGCAGTGAACTCATGCGGGAACAAATTGATCTAGCACGTCGCTTCGCTGTTCACAACGTCCCAATCTTGATTCTGGGTGAAACTGGCACGGGTAAAGAGTTATTCGCAGACGCCATAGTTAAAGTGAGTCGGCGCGCAGTCGGGCCATTTGTTGCAGTGAATTGTGGCGCCATTTCCAAAGACCTCATCAATTCAGAACTGTTTGGCCATAAAAAAGGTGCGTTTACTGGTGCTGATGCAAATCGCAACGGTCATTTTCAGGCGGCCGATGGTGGCACTTTGTTTCTTGATGAAATCGGAGACTTACCGCTCGACGCGCAAGTGCGACTGTTACGCGCCATTCAACAAGGCGAAGTAACACCACTTGGCGAGACCAAGCCGGTTAAGGTCGATGTTCGAATTATTGCTGCAACGCATCGCGACCTGATGGCGGAGGTTTCCGCGGGGCGATTCAGGGAAGACCTGTTTCATCGGCTCGGTGTGGGCATCTTGCAATTGCCCCCACTGAGGGACCGCGCTGAAGATATTGAATTGCTGATCGACCACTGTCTATTTCAAATAAACGCTGACAGCGAAGATCAACCAGAATGGCAAAATAAGATAATTTCTCAAAAAGCAAAAAATATTCTCCTTGAATATCCTTGGCCAGGTAACGTGCGTGAGCTTTATCATACCTTGCTACGTGCGGCGATCTGGTCTCGTCATTCAGAAATTAGCGAAGCCGATATTCACAAAAACCTAATACTGCTCCCAAGCCAGAGAGCAGATATTTTGGGACAGCGCCTGCACAAAGGCTTTGATTTACAACAGGTTTTAGACCAAGTAGAACGGCATTACATAGAACGTGCGATGAACAAAGCAAGTGGTAAAAAGAAACTGGCTGCCGAATTGTTGGGCATTGCCCACTACCAAACGCTCACCAATCGCATGGCTCGAATTGGGCTTAATCTCGAAGATAATCAAGAATAAAGGAGGCTGGCACGCTTTTCGCTCAAGGGTAGATAAAACCAAATAGCGAAAGCACTAGCATGTTAATGCAAGACATAAAATCACTTAATTTTGAACCATTGCGTAGTACAAGCCCTGAGCTCGCCAATATGGGCGGCCACGCTGAGCACTATGCATACAGTGATCCAGAATCCTCCTTAGTCAAATTACGAAATTTTGGCGAGCGTGTGGTCGATCATGTCTATCGTCAGCTACGCATTCCTAAGCCTATTCAGGCTAAATCTGTCGATCTTTTAAATAACGCCAGCTTTGCAATGGCAGTCAATAAAGATGTATTGGATAAATTGCATCTATTACGGAAATTTGGCAACCCGGCAGCACATGGCGAAAGCGTGCCGGTACAAAATGCGTTGCGGGCCGTGCATGAAGCTTGGCAATTGGCGCGCTGGCTTCACGTTACTTACGTCGGCGGTAAGGCAAGCGATTTTGCGCCTTATCAAGAACCTCCGGTGGAAGGCATCGACTCCAAAGCTGACCTCAAGCGTGAAAAGAAACGTCTCGCTGAAGACAATGCCATCAAAGAAGAACGGCTAAAAGCTGCATTGCTTGAGTTAGAAGCACTACGAGCAGCAGAGACCACGCAATGGGCTGCCATCAACAAAGAAAACAAAGTCATTCCCGAAGCAGAGCTCATTAAGCTCGCTGAGAAAAGTGATGCCATCGCCAATCAATTGAAGTTCAGCGAAGACCGTACACGTGAATTCCTGATCGACCGTGATCTCGCTCAAGCCGGTTGGCAAGTACCGACGAAAGATAAAAAAAGCGAACACGTCGGCATTGAGGTTGAAGTAAAGCATCAGGCAACCAATACAGGCATTGGCTATGTCGACTACGTGCTCTGGGACGATAACGGTCTGCCATTGGCAGTGGTCGAAGCAAAACGTACCACCAAAGATGCTCGCATTGGCCAGGCACAAGCAAAAGACTATGCTGATGGTTTAGAAAAAATGCACGGTCAGAGACCGATGATTTTCTTTACCAATGGCCATGACATTTGGGTTTGGGATGACGCGATGGGTTACCCACCACGCAAAATCTACGGTTTTTACAGTAAAGACAGCTTGCAATATCGTATATCTTTTCAGCGTCAGCAGCGCCAGGATCTACTCAAGGTACAGCCAGACCCGAATATTGCGGGCCGCCTATATCAAATCGAAACACTTACTCGTGTCAAAGAGCGTTTCGCTGCCAAGCACCGTAAATCCCTAATTGTGCAAGCCACAGGCACGGGTAAAACGCGGGTGGCCATTGCCCTATCTAAGATATTGATCGAAGCCAAATGGGCCAAGCGTATTTTATTTTTGTGTGATCGCAAAGAACTGCGCAAACAAGGTAAAAAAGTCTTTAATGATTTTCTTCATGAACCAATCTATGTCTTTGGCGACACTACTAACACCACCAGCAAATTTGATTCGCGTATTTACATCGGCATCTATCAAGGCTTAATCAACGACTATGAAAAATTTGACGTTGGTTTCTTTGACCTCATCATCGCCGACGAATCACATCGTTCAATCTATAACCAATATGGCGATATCTTCCGTTACTTTGATGCCTTGCAGGTTGGCTTGACTGCGACGCCGGTAGAAATGGTAAGTCGCAGTACATGCGATCTATTTGGATGCGATTACAAAACACCCACGGCCAACTACACGCTGGAAGATGCGGTAGCGCAGCGCAATCTCGTGCCGTTTAAAGTCGTTACGCACACCACAAAGTTTTTACGTGAAGGCATCAAGGGCAAAGATCTCACCGATGAACAATACGCAGAATTAGAAGCGCAAGGAATAGACCCTAATACGCTCGATTTTGAGGGTAAAGAAATCGACGACGCGATATTCAACAAAGACACCAACCGCGTTATCTTGCGTAACCTAATGGCAAACGGCATTCGAGATGCCGACGGCCAATTACCAGGAAAAACCATCATCTTCGCCCGCAACATCAATCATGCGCGCTTATTGCAAACGATTTTCGATGAAGAATGGCCACAATTCGGTGGTAAGTTCTGTGCAGTGATTCACTCAGAAGAACCGCGTGCAGAACAGCTCATTGATGATTTCAAGGGTGAAGACAACTGCAAAAACGAGCAACTGCGGATAGCAATCTCGGTCGATATGCTCGATACCGGTATCGATGTACCGGCAATCGTTAATCTCGTCTTCGCCAAACCAGTCAAATCGAAAGTAAAGTTTTGGCAAAT
>JAIETO010000111.1 GCA_019745005.1 Burkholderiaceae bacterium | reverse complement strand
AAAGTTTAATTAAATTCATGTTTTTTAACAGAATTTTATTGTTAATAATGCTCACCGTTTTGGTGAGAACGCTACAGGCCCGATTGCACATTTTTCTGGCTCTCTGGACTACGTTGCTCGTCCTAGCAACGTGGAGGTTGCGTCGTCCTCGCGCCTTGCCAGAAAGCCAGAAAAACGTACACTCGAACCTGTCCAACTGCCGTTTCTAGGTTAAACCATTTTTCTTGCGCGTTTTATGCGACAAGTGCTTTTTTTTGCGTTTGGGGTGGCGGTTTAAAAAACGCAGCATTTCATTTCCTAAAGTGAAACAAGTACGTCGCGGATTTTTTTAAAAGAAATTGTTGGTAGAGCGTCTTTTTTGAAGTCTGTAATTGAATTACATCTTCAAATGTGTAAAATGTAGTCTAGCAACATTGTTATTTAGCAAGCAGATTACGAGTAATTGAATTCGCTCCACTTTTTCGCATGCGCGCTAAGAATGTGACTTTTCGCATTGTTAGGCTTCTCTCCGTATTTTTTGAAACTAAAGGACATCGCAATGGCTTTGACCGCTCAGCAAGCTCATGCCCATCTGTCGCAAGATTTGGCTTTGGATAATCGTCTGACGAATTTACAAGCGAGCCCAGCAAATCGCGCAAATGATGCTGAATTGATGCGAGCGGTCGCCTCGGCGGCGCGGGAAGAGCTCGCACGCCGCTGGGTGGCGGGTGCGGAGGCAGATCGGGCATCAAAAGCGCGCCGTGTCGTGTATTTGTCGATGGAGTTCTTAATTGGGCGCACCCTATCCAATGCCTTAGCGGCCTTGCAGCTCACCGGCGCAGCGGCAGAGCAATTGCAACAGCGCGCAAATACACTAGAAAACGTGGCCGACGCGGAACTCGATGCGGCTTTAGGCAATGGCGGCTTGGGGCGCTTGGCAGCGTGCTTTTTGGATTCCATGGCGACGGTAGAATTGCCTTCGTTTGGCTACGGTCTGCGCTACGAATTTGGTATGTTTAAACAAGTCATACAAGACGGTACGCAGACGGAACAGCCCGATGCGTGGTTGGCCAATGGCACGCCATGGGAATTTCCTCGGCCCGACATTAATTATCTAGTCGGGTTCGGCGGGTACGTTGAACAGCACGACGGCACGCCCCATTGGGTGCCCGCTTTGCAAGTGCAGGCGAAAGCGTTTGACATGGTGATACCGGGGCACGGCACCGAGCGCGTGAGCACACTCAGGTTATGGAAATCAAGTGCCCCTGAGCATATTGATCTGGCCGCTTTTAACGCTGGCCAGTACGCGCGTGCAGCAGCTGGGCGAGACGCCTGTGACAATATTTCTTGGGTGCTGTACCCCAACGATAGTACGGCCGTCGGTAAGGAATTACGTCTGAAGCAAGAGTACTTTTTTGTTTCTGCGGCGATTCAAGACCTCGTACAACGCCATTTAGAAGAAAATGGCACGCTCGCAAATCTCGCAGACAAGGTGGCAATACACTTAAACGACACCCACCCTGCCATCAGTGTGGCGGAGTTGATGCGCGTTTTGGTGGATACCCATGCCATGCCGTGGCGTGAAGCGTGGGCAATTTGTGAGAAAACTTTTTCTTACACGAACCACACTCTCATGCCTGAGGCTTTAGAAACATGGCCGGTGAGCTTGATGCAGCATTTGCTGCCGCGCCACATGGAAATTATCTACATGATCAATTTCGAATTTTTGCAAGCCGCCGCAAAAGTGCGCCCTGGAGACCACGACTTCCTCGCGCGCTTATCCTTGATCGATGAACACGGCGAGCGTAGTGTGCGCATGGCCAATTTGTCCATCGTCGCAAGCCACAAAATTAATGGCGTGTCGGCTTTACATTCCCGCTTATTGGTCGAGAATTTATTTTCCGACTTCGCCGCAATGTGGCCAGATCGCTTCACGAATATGACGAATGGCGTGACGCCTAGGCGCTGGCTGGCGCAGTGCAATCCTGCCTTGGCGAATTTGTTTGATCGCAGCATCGGCAGCTCTTGGCGATCTGATTTTGATCAGTTGAAGCAACTGCAAAATCATGCGAAAGACGCCAACTTCCGCGCTGAATTAGTCGCCATAAAACGCGCGAATAAAGCGCGGCTGGCGGCGCATATTTTGAAAACCACTGGGGTGAAAGTAAGCACCGAGAGCTTGTTTGATATTCAAGTCAAACGCATTCATGAATATAAACGCCAGCTTCTGAACGTACTGCATGTGGTAACGCGTTACCAAGCTATTCTCGCCAACCCCAATGCGCCCTGGGTGCCGCGCACCGTTATTTTTGCTGGCAAGGCGGCCTCTTCGTATGTCACTGCAAAATCGATTATTCGCTTAATCCATGATATCGGTAGCGTCATCAATAATGATCCGCGCATAGGCGATAAACTCAAACTGATTTTCATTCCTAATTACGGCGTATCAGTGGCGGAAATCATCATGCCTGGCGCGGACTTGTCGGAACAAATTTCCACTGCAGGGACAGAAGCCTCGGGCACTGGAAATATGAAATTGGCGATGAATGGCGCACTCACCATAGGTACGGACGACGGCGCGAATATTGAAATTCGTGAGAATGTTGGCGACGACAACATTTTCATCTTTGGCCTAAAAACCCCCGAAGTTTTAGCACTAAAGCGCGATGGCTACGACAGCATGGCAATTTATAACCAAAACCAGCAGCTTAAAGATGTGCTGGATATGATTGGCAGCGGACACTTTTCACCAAGTGAACCCCATCGCTACGCGTCTTTAGTGCATACTTTATTAGGTGGTGGTGACCAATATTGTTTGCTGGCGGATTACGCCTCGTATGTTGCAACGCAAACTGAAGTTGATGAGGTTTATCGCCAACCGCAGGTCTGGCTAGATCGGGTGATTGCCAACCTTGCCAATATGGGCGTGTTTTCATCGGATCGCACTATTCGAGAATATGCGAAAGAGATTTGGCGCATGCAAACGAAACCCGCATAAATTGCTTGGTGTAGAACCACAGCTACGCGTTGAGGAGTAAGCAGCATGGTGTTGGATACCGATATTGATCTGATTTGTTCGGCGCGGCACGGTGATGCGTTTTCCGTTTTAGGTCCGCATCTACAAGCCGATGGCAAGGTTTCTGTGCGCACTTTTTTGCCCCAAGCGCTCAGTGTGCAATTGATTGACCCGATAACGGACGAGCCTATCGGCCTCATGAAGCGGCACGGCAATACCGATTTCTTCTCAGGCACTTTAGCGACAGGAAAAGAGTATCGGATAGCCGTATTGTGGCGCGATACCAGCACCTCGCAAATCGACGACCCGTATCGCTTTCCACCCATCCTGAGTGCGGAAGATAGTTGGCTCTTGGCAGAAGGCACGCATCTTCGCCCTTACCAAATCTTGGGCGCGCATCCTGAGCAACTTTTGGGTGCCCGTGGCGTACGCTTTGCCGTTTGGGCGCCCAGCGCCTTGCGAGTCAGCGTGGTAGGAGATTTCAATCATTGGGACGGGCGACGACATCCTATGCGCCTGCGCCGTGAGTGCGGCGTATGGGAGATTTTCATACCCGATGTGAATGTGGGTACGCAGTACAAATACGAGATCATCGCGGCAAATGCTGCGCTGTTGCCGCTCAAGGCTGATCCGTATGCGTTTGCAGCGGAATTGAGGCCTGCCACGGCTAGCATAATTGCTGCACCATTACCTGCCGTGGTTCCCCCTAAAGAAAGGCAGCTAGCCAATGCCGTCGATGCACCCATTAGCATTTATGAGGTGCATCTCGCTTCATGGCGCGCTAGCTCGGAAGACGGCGCACGTTGGATGGATTGGGCAGAGCTTGCGCAGACATTGATTCCCTATGCACTTGATATGGGCTTCACGCATATCGAGCTGTTACCGATTAGCGAATACCCGTTCGATGGCTCTTGGGGCTATCAGCCAGTGGGCTTGTACGCGCCAACCGCCCGACATGGTGATGCAAAAGGCCTGCGCGAATTTGTACAAGCCTGTCACGCCGCTGGGCTAGGTGTGATTGTCGATTGGGTGCCCGCCCATTTTCCTAGCGATGCACACGGCCTTGCGCAATTCGATGGTTCACATTTATACGAACATGCCGATCCACGGGAAGGCTTCCACAATGATTGGAACACGCTGATCTACAACCTCGGTCGCAATGAGGTGAGAAATTTCTTAGTGGGTAATGCGCTGTATTGGCTAGAGCAGTTTAATGTGGACGGTTTGCGCGTCGATGCCGTCGCTTCTATGCTGTACCGCGACTACAGCCGCAAAGAGGGTGAGTGGATTCCGAATATACATGGCGGGCGCGAGAATTTAGAATCCATCGCGTTTTTAAAGCGCGTCAATGAGGTGATTGCTGAGCAGCGCCCCGGCGCGATGACCTTGGCAGAAGAATCCACTTCATTTCCGAATGTGTCGCGTCCCACCAGCATGGGCGGTTTGGGTTTCAATTTCAAGTGGAATATGGGCTGGATGCACGATACCTTGTGCTACATGGCACGCGACCCTATCCATCGCCAATACCATCATGATGAGATGACTTTCGGTTTGGTCTATGCGTTTAACGAAAATTTTGTGCTACCGATCTCGCATGATGAAGTGGTGCATGGCAAAGGGTCGATGCTGACAAAAATGCCCGGTGACGAGTGGCAAAAATTCGCTAATTTGCGTGCCTATTATGGTTTCATGTTTGCCCACCCTGGCAAAAAATTATTGTTTATGGGCTGCGAATTTGCCCAAACCACGGAATGGAACCACGACCAGAATTTGCCTTGGCATTTGCTAAGTGATGCCAAGCATCAAGGCGTGCAGAACTTGGTGCGCGATCTGAATCGGCTATACCAAAGCGAAGACGCTTTATACAGTCTCGATTGCGCGGAACAAGGCTTTGAGTGGATAGACTACCAAGACAAGGCACACGACATCTCAGCTGAGTATCTCGTATGCCGTC
>JAIETO010000239.1 GCA_019745005.1 Burkholderiaceae bacterium | reverse complement strand
TGTCGCATTTTGTTTTCAACCACACCGCGCGCGCCCTTATTACCAAAAACCCAGGCACCGCCGTGCACCATAAAAATAATCGGCTTATTTTTCGCTTGATTATTCTTGGGTAGATACACGTCAAATTTCTGCCTTGCATGCGTACCGTAGGAAACATCGCGCATCACTTGTACATCATCAGGCAAAGTAAATTTAGCTGGCGTGGAATCGTCGAGCAATTCACGTTGCTCGCGCTGCGCTTCACGTTCGATTAGGCGATCCAAAATTGAACCTGCCTGCGCGAGCGGTGGGAAAAAAACGGCGACCAGCAAGACACAAATGCCGATGCGTGATCGCGATGCTTTGATTGATTTCATGATGGTGTTTTCCGCACTGTTAAATCACTTGGTGGACTTTTACACCAGCTTAGCAGCTAGTGAAATGTCCGTGCAAAAGCGAGGGAGATTGTTACGATTGCTGCATCTTGCAACATGGCAGCAACAAACTGAAAAGAACGCAGACTAGCGACGGTTTGAACAAAAAGAAAAAGCCGCCAAACTACAGCGGCAGCGACAACAGTAGTCAAAAAACGAACCACAAATCAAACTATTCTTACAGGAATTATTGCCGCATGAAGGCAAAAATGGTTTGATTTATGGTTCGCGCTATTTTCTTAAAAAAGCAGGAGTATTTTTTAGATCGCTTGATTTATTGGCGGAAAACCAAGCAAAAAAACGTTTACTCCTACCCAGTACTGTAGCTTGATGGATGATTTGATTAGCCATTGATTGCTGCCTTCGCGCCTTTAACACTTTGTGCTGTTTGGATGACTTTGTCTTCTTGGTCCATGGCTAATTTTTGCTCAGCCGTTAAACGCTTGGCGCTAATCACTACAGTTTGTGTGCCTGCTTGTTCTGCATCGAACGCCAACTTCTGTTCTGCATTCCAAGGCTTGGCGCTGATGGTCACGACTTGGACATCAGTTGCTTCAGATGGCTGTGGTGTTTGAAACGCGGCGCTCACTGAGACGACTGCGGCGAGTGACGCGATTGTCACAAAACTAGAGGCTTTTAAAGTTGCAAAGAAAGATGTTTTCATGATGATTCTCCTAAATAAGTAGAGCGAAATTGCTCGGATTTTGATTCAATTTTTACTGCTTTTTGTTGTATCGATGTGTGTCGATGGAGTCACTTTATGTGAGACCCGATCAAGTTGCGAGCAGCATGCGATGAAATGCGAAAAGGCGGGATCAAACGCACGAAATCGGCGCCTGAGCGTGTTCTAACCGCAAGGAAAAACGGCGCGCGCATGCGCGTACAATACGCACTTCGCTATCATTTGCAGCCCAGTTATTTGGGCTTGCGCACTACAAAGCCATGCCAATTCTGCTTTCCACATTGAACGCCCGTTACGCACACGCCTCGCTCGGCTTGCGCTATCTGTATGCCAACATGGGCGAACTGCAGGCACAAACACGCATACAAGAATTTGTTATTGGCGCCAAAACCACGGATCTGGTTGAAAAACTTCTGGCCGCACAAGTACCGGGGCAGAAACTGATAATTGGTTTTGGTGTGTATATCTGGAACGTGGAGGAAACAACCCGTCTCGTTGCCCTGATAAAACGTGTTGCTCCACAAGTGGTGATCGTGCTGGGTGGCCCCGAAGTCTCGTATGAAACACAAGAACAAGAAATAATCCGCCTTGCTGACTATGTAATTACGGGATGGGGCGACGTGAGCTTCCCCGCACTATGCCAACAAATTCTTAACGGGCCACAACCCTTAATGAGGCAACATGCGGGTGTGCAGCCCGCTTTGAAAGACATTGCGCTACCGTATGAGTATTACAGCGCAGAAGACATCAAGCACCGCACAATCTATGTGGAAGCTTCACGCGGCTGCCCATTTAAATGCGAATTTTGCCTTTCTGCGTTGGATAAGACGGCATGGCCGTTCGATATCGCGCTGTTTCTTTCGCAGATGGAGCAATTACATGCCCGTGGTGCGCGCTTATTTAAATTTGTTGATCGCACGTTTAATCTGAATATCAAAACCAGTCTAAAAATCATGCAGTTCTTTTTGGACAAACTAGCGGCCAAGCCTGAGGACCCGGTTTTTGCTCACTTCGAGGTAGTGCCCGATCATTTACCCGAGGCACTGAAAGAAAGCATACAAAAGTTCCCCCCAGGGACATTGCAATTTGAGATTGGCATACAAAGCTTTAATCCTGAAGTGCAAGCAAGAGTGAGTCGCAAGCAAGATAATGAAAAAGCGGCGGAGAATATTCGATGGCTATGTCAGCACTCCAACGCGCACTTACACGTCGATCTGATTGCAGGCTTACCAGGCGAAACCATTGCCAGCTTTGCGCAAGGGTTTGACCGTTTGGTCGCGCTGCAACCGCATGAGATTCAATTCGGCATTTTGAAACGCTTGCGTGGCACGCCGATTATTCGGCATACGCAAGATTTTGAGATGGTGTTTGACCCATATCCACCCTACACCATCCTCGCGACTAAACACATCAACTTTGGCGAGATGCAGCGTCTGATACGATTTGCCCGTTATTGGGACATGGTGGCAAATTCAGGACGCTTCACGCACACACTGCCCGTCATTTTGGGCGCAAGCCCATTTGAGCGCTTCATGCAGCTTTCTGATTGGCTCTATGCGCATACCGATGCGACCCACAAAATCGCCCTTGATCGCCTCGCAAAACTTGTTGGGCAGTGGTTGATAACCGCATCAAGTATTAGCGAGCACGAAGTTCGTGCGCTGATTGCCAGTGACTATGAGGGCGATGCGCAACACCAGCAAGGCAATCGCAAGGAAAAGAAAATTGATAAAAAAGCCTCTGCAACAGTGATCGCTGCGGTGCCAACATCAAGCACAGGATCAGCCGCGCCGCAGCGGCAAGCAAGGCACTTGGCGTTGTAAAGTGAATGCTAAAAAAACATGGCGCAATCGAATTCGTTTTACCTACCCGATTTTTGATTGCGCGAGGTCTTCGATATCACTTACACGTATTTTTCCAAGAACGCGGTCAAATGCTTAGCGCGTCCCAATGCATCGTCAACTGATTTTGCATTTTCAGTATGCGTCAACATCGAACTGGTGAGCAAAGTGAGAAACGAACGATCTAAGGCTTTGCGCGCGGCGGAAAGTTGTTGCGCGATGCCATCGCAGTCGGCAGGCTCAGCGGCTTTTGCGATGAGTTTTTGCACACCGCGTAATTGCCCTTCAACACGCGCCAAACGGTGCAATAAATCTTTTTTCTGTTGCGCTGTTAGTGCGCTGCCTTCAATAATCTTAAGTGGTGGGGTATCTGCCATGGTGTTACTCCTATGCTCTAAAGATATGGTTATTGAACTTCAAAATTAATTTACCCTACTGAGTATTGTAGATATTACAGAGCTTAAACGAGAAAGACCAGCCGAGTGTGGCATTTTTGGAACTCGTCCAGCAAAGGGCGCATTGTTAGGTCTTAAACCAACGATGCGGTACGAGAAGAGACTTTTTTTAACGTCTTAGCACAATTTTTTAAGTATCTGTACTGCTAATGCGGGAACTTCACGCATAATCCAAGAAAACAAAGCAGTAACAAAAGCTTGCTACATCACACGGTAAATTTTGGTGGCGTGTTTAACCTCTGGCCTACAAAGCGCGAGATATGACTGGTTCTATGCAAGTCCTCCTACAACAAACCCGCACGAGGCCCTCAGTGCTGCAATGGGCTAAGCGTGCCTTGCTTGTGCTGCTCGCTAGCGTCATGACGGGCAAAGCAGGTTTAATGATTTCCTTCGTGACGCCAGAAATAAGCTTGATATGGCTTCCCGCAGGCATTGGTGTTGCAGCGCTATTGCGCTGGGGCGAGAGCATGTTTATTCCCGTCTTTATCAGCGCCCTGCTGTTGAGCTTGGATTCAAATTTAAACTGGGGCGTGGGTGCCTTCATTGCGTTTAGCAATGCTCTGGGGTCAATGGTGTGTTTTTGGATTTTGCGCAACCGCCAATTCTATCAATCCGTGATGCAGTTACGCGACGTTTTTTGGCTTTGCATTGCTGCCTTCATCGCGATGACCATTCCCGCAACGCTCGGCACGACGGCGCTTACCCACGAGGGCTTGAGTTTTGAACCGCAACTCACTTGGTTATGCTGGTGGGCTGGCGACACAGTGGGCGTGTTACTTGCAACGCCATTGATTTTGGCATTTTCGCTCAACAACTTCCGACAACTACGTGGCAGAGTCAATGAATTTGTGCTCTTTCTCACGCTCTTCGGGTTGCTGCATTGGTTGATTTTTTTCTCCTCGTATCATTCTCTGCACCTGATTTTTTTGACCATGGCAGCCATGATTTGGGCGGCACTACGTTTTAATATGAGCGTGGTGCCACTGATCGTGCTGATTTCTTCTGTGTGTGCAATTTGGGCGACCTACAACGCCACAGGCCCATTCTCCGCCACTGAAATTCAAGAGAATATGTTCGTGTTGTGGTTGTACATCGCCACGATCAGCGTCTCGGCGATGTTCATTACCGCGCTACAGACTGAACGGCACATGGCAAACGAGAAGCTGCGTGAGTCTTATGAACGCATCCATAAAGTGGCATCGCGCTTGCCTGGCGTCATTATGCAAGTGCGCGTGACGCGCGACGGCGCAATGACGATACCGTTCGCCAGCGATGGCTTATTCACTTTGTTCGGTGTCAAGGAGCTGGCCGTACGCAGCGACGCGCAGCAATTATTTTCAGCCATCGAACCCGAAGATAAGGAAAAATGTCTGCATGCTTTACGTGAGGCACAAGCTACTACGGGCATTTGGCAAAGTGAAATCAGGCGCCTGAACACGCTGGGTAACGAACGTTGGCTGTACATCGACGGCATGCCAGAAACCGAAGCCGATGGTGCCTTGCTGTGGCATTGTTTCATCAGCGACATTACGAATCGGAAAGCCATCGAGCATGATTTACGCATCGCAGCGACGACGTTTGAATCGCAAGAGGGCATGTTTGT